>CADDYX010000091.1 GCA_902810735.1 Verrucomicrobiota bacterium
TATCTGCACGGAATTCTGCCGCGCGCCGCAGCGCTGATTACCGGCTGTGGCGGCGCCTACGAATATCTTGGCGGCTCGATCGAGGCGTTTCCAAGCGGCTCCAAGATGCTCGAGTTGCTCGCAGCGAACGGCTTTGCGTCGCCCACCGCACAGCCGCTCACTGGCGGCATCGCGACGATCTACACCGCAGTTGCGAATTCCGCTACGGCTTAGCTGGCGCGGAAGGAGCGGGCGTGGCGGTTGGGCTCGGTGCCGGAGCGGACGGGGCGCCGGCGATCGGCAGACGTAACGCGGTGAAATCCGGATTGTTGATCACGAATGTGCCTTCGTGTTCGTCACTCTTCGCCAGCCACATGCCGTCGCCGGCAGGTCCGCCGACCAGCAGTTTGTGCAGCTGTTTATCGTCGGGCGAAGTGGTGAACGTGATCGCCACCTGCGGCTTGTCGAACGCCGCCTGCGCCGGCGTTGCGCCGCCGACCCAACGGACCGCACGCAAATTCGTCAGCGTATTCAGGAGCGATTGCACATTCCCGCTATTGATCGGCCCGTTCCCCTTCACCCATGTCCACGCGTTGTTCGCGCCGCGCGTGATCGAATACTCGCGATCGGTGACAACGCTGAGGCGATGCACCTGCTCCGGCTTGAATTTGAAGATCGCGAGCTCCTGCCATTGCAGCGGATCGACAAAAATCTGGTCGAGCAGCGATTTAGGGACGGCGACAATAAACGGCTCGTCGCCGATGCGCGCATAGACATTGTCGCCTTCGATGCGGCCGAAGCTGATCGTCGCGAACGGACGCTCGCCGGCCTTCGTCTCGGCGGTGTTCTCCGAGGCAAAGGAGCTGAGGGTGAGCTGGAGTTGTGGTTTGTCGAGGCCGTACTTCGGCAGATCCGAAGCGACATCTGCAACAAATTGCGCGACCTGCTGACTCTGCAGCGTGTCGATCAGCCGCTGCACCTCGGCGGTGTTCGCCGGCTGATCTTTCCGGCTCGCGATCGTCCAGTTTTCGCCCTTCCGCGCCAGCACCGTTTTGCCTTTACCCGGCGCGTCGATCGTTAACCGATCGAGCACGTTTGGATCGAAGCGGACGAGGTGACGATCGCGCAGATCGTTAGGTCGCGTGTTGAGCAGCTCTTCGGTTTTCTTCGGCAACGTGTAAACCGAGCCGCGTGCGCTGAAACGGACGTAGACCTGGTCCTTGTTCTTCTCCGGAATTCCGCCGATCTGCACCGTTTGTCCCTGCTGGTCGTCTTTGGTGAAAAGTGTGATCGAGCCGCGCGGCTCCGCGAGCCCGTACGGGTGCAGGTCGCCGCGATCTTCGGCGACGAACTGCTGGATCTGCGCCGTCGTGATTTGCGCGAGGAAATCGCCAACCTTCTGGTCGTCGGCGCGGGCGCGGAGCGGTTTCACGATCGACCAGTGCTCGCCATTTTTCTGCAGCTCCATTTCGCCCGCCGGAGTTTTTGACACCACGCGCGAGACCTGCATCGCCGTCAGCTCGGTCAATTTCTTGTCGCGAAAGTCCTCCGGCTTTTTCGAGATGTCGTCGCGCACGTTCTTCGCCGCGAGCAGCACGTCCTTGGAGTTAGCGAGCCGGACATAAACCCGCCCCTCGAGAGCGGCATCGTTGCCGATGAGAATTTCCGGCGGCGCGTCCTTGCCCAGCAGCTTCACACGGAGCTTTGCTGTCGCGACGCCGAACTCGTTCAGCCGGTTTTTGTCGGTGCTTAATTCTTTGCCCGAGATGGTGTCGAATTTTTGCCAGCTGCCGAGGTCGCTCAGCATCGTGTCGACTGCGCTGCTGTCGGCACGGTCTTTGATCGGCGACTCGATTCGCCATTGTTTCGCCTGCCGTCGCAGCTCGATGCGGTCCTCACCGTTCTGGATCGTGATCCCGTCGATTTTGTCGCTGTCGAAGTTGAGCACGTTGCCGGCCCGGCGCTGTGCTTCGGCCGTGTTCGGCTGGTGGCGTTCGTAAAACCGAATGTAGGCAGCGAGTGCCACGACGATAACCAGCAGAACGAGTGTCGTCCGTGTCTTCATTCCGCCGAAGCGCTACGCGCGCCGCTGCCACCACACGACCGTGCCGATCACTGCCGGGATGAGCGGCAGCAGGACGAGAACGATCCAACGCAAATTGCTCAGCGCTTGCTCGCTGAGGCTGAACGTCAGGGTCGTCGGAACCTTCGGTGCGATGCCGATCAATTTCTCGCGGCTCAGCAGCCAATTGATGCTCGCAGATGCGAAATCGAGCGCCTGCTGGTCCTGTGTCAGCGCATTGTCCTGCACGAACGTCGCGTTGCTCACCACGATCATGCGCGCCGAATTCGTCTGCACGCGCTCGTCGCCGCTACCGCCCTTTTCGATAGACGCGCCGATCACGAGCGGTGCGTTACCGGCATTGCTCGCGTCTGCCTGCAGTTTTGCCTGGTCTGTTGTGTTGTAATCCTTCTCCGCCCAATAGCCTTTTTGCGCCTCCACCAACGGCTGCAGATGAATGTTCGCGTTCTGCACACGTTGCTGTTCCAGCGTCAACGAAGACGTGCCGCCGAGAAACGGAGCGCGCACGTCGCCCAGCCGTTTCGTCACCGGATTGTCCGGGAGAAAACGCCCGATTACATCACGCACAAGCGCGACTTCCTGGATGCCGGTTTTCATCATCGCCATCAGGCGATCGTCATTCACACGCACACCTAGCTCGGCGAGAAAAGCGTCGAGCTTTGGCGTTTTCGCCGCCGGATCGATCAGGAGGAAAATGCGTCCCTGCTTGTTCCAGAAATCGCGCAGCATCTTCATCTCGCGATCCGAAAAATCGTACTGCGGCCCGAGGATCATCAATGTTTTGACGTCCGCGGGGATGGCCGGCACTTCGGTGAGATTCAGCTCCTGCAGCTTGACGTTTTCGTTCTCGATAAAGGTTTTCAAAACGGAGACGGGGCTGCGTGCCTGCTGTTGCGGCTGCTGCACCAGTGGCGACGGCGGCGGCGCGTCGGCGATTGGTGGTTCGCCATGGCCAAGCACGTAGCCGAGGACGTTTTTCTTGCCTTCGACCAGATCGATCAGCGCTCCAGTGATCGCTTGTTCTCCCTTGAACGCGGTGACTTTTGGCCCTTCGCCAAACATTGGATTGCCCGGGTCGACGTCGGCCATTTCCGACGCTTTGACGGTTTTATTGCGGCCGCCGTACTCCAGGATCAGCATGCTGTCGTCGGTCACGACCTTGTACTTATCCACCACCTCCTTGGCGCGTGAGAGGTTTCGCTCCGGATCGATGTTCTCCACGTCGATTTTGCCTTTTGACGCGTATTGATACTCCGTCAGCAGCGTCTGTACGTCGCTCGCGATCGGGTTATTCGGCGCGAAGAAAACGGTGATGCGCGCTTTGCCCTGCATCGAATCGAGGAAGCGCTTCGTCTTATCCGAGAGGGCAAACTTCTTGTCCCGCGTCAGGTCCCAGCGCCGGTAATGCTCGAACCCGAGGTAATTGACCATCAACGCGAGAAACAGCAGCAGCGCGACCTGCACGATCACGTTCACGCCGATCTGCAGACGATGAATGCGCTTCGGCTTTGTGGCGGAATCAGCAGCCACGGGTCAGAGCCTCCATTTGCGCGACTGGAAAATCTGGTGCGTCAGCGCGAGCACCAGGATGGTGCCGCTGATGTAAAGCACCATCGGCCGGGTGTCGATTTCACCGCGGGATAACGTCCCCATCTGCTCGATCGCGGAAAAATAGCCGAGGAGTTGCCGCGTCGTGGAGCTGACATCGAGCAGGATGAACTGCACGAGCCCGAGGAAGAACAGCAGCGTAATCGTGCAGAACGAAATGATTGCCGCCACGATCTGGTTCTTCGTCAGCACGGACGCGAAGCAGCCGATCGCGATATAAAACATTCCGAGCAGCAGCAGCATGAGGTAGGCGCCGAAGTAGGCGCCGGTCGAGTTCGCCGCCGGCTGATGCGCAATCGCCTGGAACAGCGCGAAAAAGAGCAGCGTCGGCACCCACAGCACGATGTAAAAGAAGAGCGCGCCGAAAAACTTCGCGAGCACCACCTGCCAGTCGCGGACCGGCGCAGTCATGAGCGGCTCGATCGTGCCGAGTTTAAATTCCTCGGCGAACAGGCGCATCGTGATCAGCGGAAAAATCAGCACGAACGCGAACCAGAAAAATACCGAATTGAAAAACGCCTCCTGCACCGAGTACGAGACCGGCCGCTGGTTCATGAACGAAATCTGGAAGTAGAAATCCACGCCGCTGACGACGAGGAAGAACACCAGCACGACGTAGGCGATCGGCGAGTAGAAGTAGCTGCGGATTTCGCGCGAGAGCAGAACGAAAAACTTCCTCATACGAGTACAGTGCTGACGAGAAGCGCTTTGCTTCGCTCGGGGTAACAGCGTGTTCCGTCGTTCATGCCACGTCAGGATGTGTGATCTCGACGAACACGTCTTCGAGTGTGGCGCGGCGCTGCGACAGCTCGCGCAGCGTCCAGCCTCGTTGCGCCGCGAGGCGATAAACCTCTTCACGCACGTCGATCTCGGCTTCAACGCGCAACGTGAACACTTTCCATTCGCCGTCACCGTCAGCGACGACGTCGCGCACGCCGCGGATCTTCTTCAATGCCTCAACGCCGTCGTCCGCTCCGATTCTCGCCTCAACGGTCACGCCGCCGGCCGTCCGAATCTGGCCTAACAAGTTCTCGGGCGTGTCACACGCTTCAATCCGGCCGCGGTTAATGATGATGACGCGGCTGCAGGTCATCTCGACCTCCGGCAGGATGTGCGTCGACAGCAAAATCGTGTGCTGTTTGCCGAGGTTCCTGATCAGCTCGCGCACCTGGCGAATCTGATTCGGGTCGAGGCCGATCGTCGGCTCGTCCAGAATCAGCAGCTCCGGCTCGTGCACGAGCGCGTCGGCCAGACCCACGCGCTGGCGATATCCTTTCGACAACGTGCCGATCAATTTCTTCTCCACCTCGCGCAGCCCGCACAATTCCTTCACGTCGCCGACGCGCTCCGCGATCCGCCGATGCGGCACACCTTTGAGAGCGGCACGGTAATTCAGGTACTCGTTGACCCGCATGTCGTTGTAGAGCGGCACGTTTTCGGGCATGTAACCGAGTCGCGCGCGCGCTTGGAGCGACTGCTCGAAAATGTCGAAACCTGCGATCGACGCGCGGCCGGATGTCGGCGGCATGAAGCTCGAGAGGATCCGCATCGTCGTGCTTTTACCGGCGCCGTTCGGCCCGAGGAAACCCATGATCTCGCCTTTACCGACCTCGAAGCTCAAATCGCGGATCGCCGTGTGACCGGCGTAGCGCTTTGTCAGGTTCTCGACCTTGATCATGTAAGTTGTTGAGACAACCGAAGCGCCATCACGTTGCTAAAATTTTCGCGTCGATCAACGCGCGGTTAGCGTCACGGTCGCAGTTCGGCGTCCGGCGCCGTCCGCCCGTACGGCACCGACGAGGAAATCTACTGCCGTGCCGGTGTTCGCGCGGGCGAGCAATTCCTCGACCTGTTTGACCGAGTTCACGTTGTATTTACCAATCTTATAAATCACGAGGCCGCGTTGAAGACCGGCTTCGTCCGCCGGACTGTCCGGCTCAACCGCGCTGATCAAAACGCCTTTGCCGGGGGCGAGGCCGAGCGCGTCGGTCAAGTCGTGCGTCAAATTCTGCAGCTGCATGCCGAAGCGTTGCGCCGCGCGGCTTTCGCCATTTTCGTCCGCGCCCGCTTTGTCTTTCGGCGGCTGGTTCTGCGCGACTTTGCGAAATTGCACGACGCTGTCGCGGACGCTTTCTGCCGGAATCGCGAAACCAAGTCCCTGCGTCGGCACGCCCTGCGGCGTGAAGGCCATTTTCGCCGAGCTCACGCCGACGAGGCGCCCTGAGAGATCGATCACTGGTCCGCCGCTATTGCCGGGATTGATCGCGGCATCCGTCTGGATGAGGTCTTTGTAATCGGTCTCTTCGATCGTGATGTCGCGATGTGTGCCGCTCAGAACGCCGCGGCTGACCGAGCTGCCGTAGCCGAGCGCGTTGCCGACCACGATGACCGTTTCGCCCAGCAGGTTCGGCGAGACGTTGTTCAAATCAACGAATGGGAATGCCTCCTTCGCGTCGATCTTGATGAAGGCGAGGTCCTTCTTCTCGTCGCCGGTGATGTAATGCGCGTTGTGCGTTTTGCCGTCGTTGGTGGTGACCTCGATCTTCAAGTCGGCGGCGCGCGTCACGACGTGCTGGTTGGTGACGATGTAGCCCGCGGGATCGACAATGAAGCCGGAGCCGAGACTTTGCAGGGTTTGCCGGATCTCACGCGGCCGGCTGCGATAATACTGGCCGAAGAACTGCGAGTAGAAATCCTCGTACGGATCGCGCACCTGGCGGCGAACGATGCGTTCAGCATCGATGTTCACCACCGCCGGCATGACTTTCGCGACGGCGAGAACGCCCGGCTCGGAAGCGGGATCCGCCTGGCCGAACGCGACGTTCGAGCAGAGCGCAGCAAGGCCGCAGATGCTGCTGAATTTCCAGCGACTTCTCGTCATTGGCGCTGGAAGTAACGGGCGCGGTTTCGGACTGTCAACTTGCCGCATCCGGCCAGCCGCCGGAGATTGTTTGCGATGCGCCCCTCGTTCGCAACCCGAGTGAACCTCGACCTACTCGAGGAGAATTACAGCCGCTGGCAGGAGAACCCCGAATCGGTCGATTCCAGTTGGGCCGCGTTCTTCGAAGGATTCGAGCTCGGCGATCTGCAGCTGAAGAACGGCGCCGCCGTTCTCGCACCGACACCCGCGCAACCGGCCGAGAGTCCGCTGCAGACGCGCATCGACGGGCTCGTCTACGCGTATCGCACGCTCGGACACACGATCGCGAACGTGAATCCGCTCGCCGAAACGCGCGCGGAGAATCCGCTTCTTAGTCTGCGCGAGCTCGGCTTCAACGACAAAGACCTCGACATGCAGGTCTCGTCGAAATTCTTCCTCGACAACAAACAGATGTCGCTGCGGGAAATGATCCGCACGCTCGAGCGGATTTACGCCGACACGATCGGCGCCGAGTTCCAGCACATCCAGAACACGCGGATGCGCAACTGGGTGCGGCATCGATTTGAAACGCGCGCGCCCAAAACTGCCACGGCGCGCGACGAGCAGCTCGCCTTACTCCGCGCGTTGATGGAAGCGGAAGCGTTCGAGGTTTTCCTGCACACAAACTATGTCGGGCAGAAGCGGTTTTCGCTACAGGGCGCGGAGGGGCTGATGGCGATCCTCGATGTGTTTCTGCGCAAATGTCCGAGCGCCGGCGTGGAGGAAATCTGCATGGGGATGGCGCATCGCGGACGCCTCAACGTGCTGGCGAATTTCCTGCGCAAATCGCTCAACGTGATCTTCGCCGAGTTTACCGAAAATTACGTGCCGCAGCTCGTCGAAGGCGACGGCGACGTGAAGTATCACCTCGGTTACCGCACGTTGCGCAAGCTGCCCGACGGCTCACACATCGACATCCGCCTCGCCGCAAATCCGAGTCACCTCGAAGCAGTCGACCCGGTCGTCGAGGGCACCGCGCGCGCTCGCCAGCGGATTCGCGGCGATACCGAAACGCGGCGCAAAGTCGTGCCGATCCTAATCCACGGCGACGCCGCGGTGATCGGGCAGGGGATTGTGATGGAAACGCTGAACATGTCGCAGCTCCCTGGTTACTCGACCGGCGGCACGATCCACATCGTGGTGAATAATCAGATTGGTTTTACGACATTGCCGGAAGACGCCCGCTCGTCGCTCTACTGCACCGACATCGCGAAGATGCTCGAAGTGCCGATCCTGCACGTGAACGGTGAGGACCCGGTCGCGTTGAAGTTCGCGACTGAGATGGCGCTCGATTTCCGGCAGGAATTCGGCCGCGACTTCGTGATCGACATGTATTGCTATCGCAAATACGGGCACCAGGAAGTCGACGAGCCCTCCTTCACGCAGCCTGATCTTTACGCGCGCATCGAAAAGCGCCCGTCTGTCGCGCAGCTCTACAAGCGCGAGTTGCTCGAGAGCGGTGTGCTCGCCCAGGATGATCTCGCGTCACTCGAAACGGAGATGCAGTTGCGGCTCGAGATGCCACTCGATCGCATCCGTGCCGGCGAAAGCGAGAACGCGCCTGGCAGAGACCAGTTCAAAGGATCGACCGCGGTGTTTCAGCCAAAATATCGCCACGAAGCAGAGCCGACGGCGATCAGCGAAGAACTGCTGCGGAAAATCGTCGACGGACTGACGCGCGTTCCGGACGGCTTCAACATTTTACCAAAGACGAAGCGCATCGTGTTCGATCAGCGACGCAAGGTGTTTGAAGCCGGAGGTCCGTACGACTGGGGTTTTGCCGAAGCGCTCGCGTTCGGCTCGTTATTGCTTGAGGGCACGCCGATTCGTCTCTCTGGCCAGGACAGCCGGCGCGGAACATTCGGTCAGCGCCACGCTGTGATCTACGACCGAGAGAGCGGAGAGCCCTACGTGCCGCTCAGGCATCTTGCGGATAAGCAGGCGGTTTTCTGCATCTATAACAGCCCGCTATCGGAAAACGCGGTGCTCGGTTTCGACTACGGCTACTCGCTCGATTACCCTGGCCTCCTTTGCCTGTGGGAAGCGCAATTCGGCGACTTCGCTAACGGTGCGCAGGTGATCATCGACCAGTTCATCGTCTCGGCGGAATCAAAATGGCAACGGCCGAGCGGCATCGTGTTGCTCCTGCCGCATGGCTACGAAGGCCAAGGGCCGGAGCATTCCAGCGCGCGTCTCGAGCGGTTCCTGCAAGCCTGCGCTGAAGACAACATCCAAGTCTGCAATCTCACCACCTCAGCGCAATATTTTCACGTGCTTCGGCGGCAGATGAAGCGCGATTTCGTTAAGCCGCTCGTCCTGATGACACCGAAGAGTCTGCTCCGTCTCGAAGCCGCTGGCGCGCGGACGGAGGATTTCACGCGCGGGCATTTTGACGAGATCATCGGCGATGAGTCCGTCGATCCGAAAAACGCCGAGCGCGTGATCCTTTGCTCCGGAAAAGTTTACTACGATCTGCTGAATCATCGATCGGAGCAGAAGATCGCGAACGCCGCAATCGTGCGGGTCGAGCAGCTCTATCCATTTTGTGAGGAGAAAATTGGCAACGCGGTCTCGAAATTCGGCGACGCGAAAATCGTCTGGTGCCAGGAAGAGCCGCAAAACATGGGCGCGTGGAATTTTATCGAGCCGCGCTTGCGGAAACTGTTCGGCCGCGATGTGAGCTACGCCGGACGCGATGCGAGTGCGAGCCCGGCGGTTGGTGCCCTCGTCTTGCACAAACGCGAGCAGGCGGCGCTGATCCGCGATGCGTTTTCGCTCTAGACGCACAGTTCGACCGCGGCGAACGATTGCGCATAGTGGTTAGGCAGCCATGAGCATCGAAGTCAAAATTCCTGCTGTCGGCGAATCGATCTCGAGCGGCGTCGTCTCGGTCTGGCACAAGAAAAATGGCGAGCACGTGGAGAAAGGCGACACGCTGCTGACACTCGAGACCGACAAGGTTTCGACCGAAATTGTGGCCGAAGGCGCGGGCACTTTGCAGACGCGCGTTCCGGAAGGACAGGAAGTGAAGATTGGCGAAGTCGTCGCCACAATCGACGAGTCAGGCGCAGCTTCTCCCACGACGGCGACGCGCGAGAAAGAGAAGCCCGATCCAAACACGTCGGGCGCTCAGGCGAGCGGCGATGATGGCAAAACGTCAGACGCGCTCTCGCCTGCCGTTCGCCGGATAATCGACGAAGAGCACCTCGATCCGTCGAAAATTCGTGGGACAGGAAAAGGTGGTCGTCTGACGAAAGCCGACGTGCTCGGCGCTGCAAAAAATAAAATCGAGGCACCTGCGCCCGCGCCAGCGCAGCAGCAAGCGTCGAAAGCGGAAGAGCCCGAGTCGGAGAAGGCGGTGGCGAGCGACGCTGGTCGAATCACGCGCCGTAAGATGTCGCCGCTGCGCCGCAAGATTGCCGCGCAGCTCGTCATGGCGCAGCACACCGCGGCGATTCTGACGACGTTCAACGAAGTCGACATGACGGAGGTGATGGCGCTCCGCGCAAAGTCGCAGGATGCATTCACGAAGAAGAACAAGCTCAAGCTCGGCTTCATGTCGTTCTTCATCAAAGCAACCGTACAGGCGTTGAAGGCGGTGCCGGCGATCAACTCGCGCATCGAAGGCGACGATCTCATCCAGAACAATTTCTACGACATCGGTGTCGCCGTCGGCACGGAGCGCGGGCTCGTCGTGCCGGTGGTGCGCGACGCGGACAAGAAGTCGTTTGCGGAGCTCGAGCGCGACATTGCGGAGTTCGCGCTCAAGGCGCGCGAGGGAAAAATCAAAATCGAAGATCTGCAGGGCGGCACGTTCACCATTTCGAACGGCGGCGTTTACGGCTCGATGCTGAGCACGCCGATTTTGAATCCGCCGCAGAGCGGAATTCTAGGCATGCACAAAATCATGGATCGGGCGGTCGTAATCGAAGGCGAAGTTCTGCCGCGTCCGATGATGTATCTCGCGTTGAGCTACGATCACCGCGCGGTCGACGGCAAGGAAGCGGTCACGTTCCTCGTGAAGCTGAAAGAGGGGATCGAAAACCCGAAGACGTTGCCGCTCGATTTCTGAGCGCGCGAATCACGAGACATGGACACGTTTGACGTTGCAGTGATCGGCTCGGGACCTGGCGGTTACGTGGCCGCGATTCGGGCGGCGCAGCTAGGCCTGAAAACCGCGATCGTCGAAAAGGACAAGGAACTCGGCGGCACCTGCTTGAACATCGGCTGCATTCCGAGCAAGGCGCTCCTCACCTCGAGCGATCACTTCGTTTTCGCGAAAAAAGAAGCGACAAAACACGGGATCAAGCTCGGCGATGTCGCGCTCGATTTGCCGACCATGCTTCAGCGCAAAGACAAAGTCGTGAAGACGCTCACCGGTGGCGTGCGCGGCCTAATGAAGCTGAACAAGATCACCGCGTTAAACGGCATCGGCACGATCACTGCGCCGGGCAAACTCTCGATCAGTAACAACGGCTCAACGCAGGAAGTCGCGGCGAAGAACATCATCATCGCGAGCGGAAGTGTGCCGGTCGAACTGCCGTTCGCGAAGTTCAACGGCGACACGATCGTGAGCAGCACCGAAGCGCTTTCGTTTTCTGAAGTGCCAAAACAGCTGCTTGTCATCGGCGCCGGCGCGATCGGCCTCGAGCTCGGCTCGGTTTGGAATCGGCTGGGCAGCGAAGTGACGGTCGTGGAGTTTCTGCCGCGCATCGCGCTCGGATTTGATCTCGAGCTTGCCGGCATGCTGCAGAAAGCGCTTACCGCGCAGGGAATGAAGTTCCATCTCGAGACGAAAATGACCGCCGTGAAAGTCGACAAAGGTCGTGTCATCGCGACGGCGACGAAAGGTGACGACCAGATGACGTTCGAAGCCGACAAGATGCTCGTGTCGGTCGGGCGGCGGCCGTTTTCTGAAGGCGTCGGTGCGGAGAAAGTCGGCGTGGAGTTCGACGAGCGAAAGCGGATCAAAGTCGACGAGCATTTCCGCACGAACGTGGAAGGCATCTACGCGATCGGTGACGTCATCGCCGGTCCGATGCTCGCGCACAAAGCGGAAGAGGAAGGAATTGCCTGCGTCGAAAATATCGCCGGCAAATCCGGTCACGTGAACTATGACGCAATCCCCGGGATCATTTACACGAATCCGGAGCTCGCCGGCGTCGGCCTAACCGAAGATCAGGCGAAGGAAAAGGGGATGAACATACGCGTCGGCAAGTTTCCATTC
>CADDYX010000092.1 GCA_902810735.1 Verrucomicrobiota bacterium
GGTGTAGCGTGGCATTGTTCAGGCGGTCGGGAGCGCGAGAATAGCTGCGTCGTCAGGTGTATTTCAATACTTCCTCGACCGTCGTGTCCCCGGCAAAAATACTGCGCAACCCATCCTGCCGCAGCGTGACCATGCCGAGCTCGACCGCTTTTTGTTTCAGCACAACTGTCGGCGCGCGCTCATTGATCAGCTCGCGAATCGGATCGGTGATTTTCATCAGCTCGTAAATGCCTTTGCGTCCTTTGTAGCCGGTCTGATTACAGGCGTCGCAGCCGCGGCCGTAGTAAAACCGGTTCGCGCCAATGTCGCGCCGCGTCAGCGCGAGCTGATCGAGCAACGCGGTGTTTGGCTCATAAGTATCGCGGCATTGCGGGCAGATGCTGCGCAACAATCGCTGGCCGAGCACCGCGTCGAGCGTCGACGAGATGAGAAACGGCTCGACGCCCATGTCGATCAGGCGCGTCACGGCACCGGGCGCATCGTTCGTATGCAAGGTTGTGAAAACAAGATGACCGGTGAGCGACGCCTGAATCGCGATCTGCGCCGTCTCGAGATCGCGAGTTTCGCCGATCATGATGCGATCCGGGTCCTGCCGCAGAAATGCGCGGAGCACTCGCGCGAACGACAGGCCGATCGCTTCGTTCACCGGCACCTGCATGATTCCTTCGAGGTCGTACTCGACCGGTTCTTCGGCGGTGAGGAGCTTCGAGTCGATGGTGTTAATCCTGCGCAGACACGAGTAGAGCGTGGTCGTTTTTCCCGAGCCGGTCGGACCAGTGACGACGAAGATGCCGTTCGGCCGCTCGATCACTTCCGTGATGTAGTTGTAGATGTAATCGGGCATGCCGAGCGCCTCGAGATCGAGGTTCACCGTCGTGCGGTCGAGCACGCGAAGCACAACGCTCTCGCCGAATTGCGTCGGCAAAGTGGAAACACGGAGATCGACGCTGCGGCCGGCGATGCTCTTCTGAATGCGACCGTCCTGCGGCAGCCGCCGCTCGGCGATGTTCATGTTCGCCATGACTTTCACACGCGAGATCACCGGCAGCGCGAGATGCCGCGGCGGCGGGGCCATTTCATACAACGCGCCGTCGACACGATAGCGGATTTTGAATTCGTGCTCGAACGGCTCGAAATGAATGTCGCTCGCCCGGTCCTGAATCGCCTGGAACAAAATCAGATCGACGAACCGAATGATCGGTGTGGCGTTCGCATCCGCTTCAACGGCTGATGCTGTGCCGTCGTCGCCGCGGAGCGCGAGCAGCTCACCGCTTTCGCCGAGCTGCTTGAGAATGTCTTGCAGACTCGCGCTGTCAGCTCCGTAGTAACGCTGGATTCGCTCCTCGATCTGCGCGGTCGGCGCAACCACGGCGCGCACTTCTTTCCCGAGCGCGAATTGCAAATCCTCCGCGACACGCAAATCGAGCGGATCGGCCAGCGCGACGACGAGTGTGTTGTCCTGGATTGCGAGCGGCAGTGCCTGATGGAGCCGCGCCAGACCGGACGGAATCAGCCGCAGAATTTCCGGCGCGATCTCGCCCTCACCGAGTTCCACGAATTCGGTGCCGAGCGCGTCTGCGAGGATCGAGTAAAAGCCGCGCTCATCGACAAACCCGCTATCGACGAAAGCCTGCACGATCGGTTTGCCGTTGAGGCTCGCCTCCTGCAGCACGTCGTCGACTTGTGACGGCTCGAGCACGCGCTGCTGGACGAAAATGTCGGCGACCTGCTGATTGTTCATGCGCGCTGGGTCAGCTCACATCGCCGAGTGTGATAGAAATCACTTCCTCTGCACTCGTCACCCCGGCGAGCACTTTGCGCACGCCATCTTCGCGCAGCGTGCGCATGCCGAGCTCGCGTGCGCGCTGACGCAGGAGAAGCGTCGACGAGCGTTTGTTGATCATGTGCCGCACGTCGTCGTCGATCACGAAGATTTCGAAAATGCCCATCCGGCCGCGGTAGCCGGTGCGCCGGCATTCGTTGCAACCGACGGGCCGCATCACACGCGCGTCGGTCATCTGACGCGGCTCCAAGTTCAGTGCACGCAATTCGGTGTCGTTCAGTTCGCCCGGTTCTTTGCAGTTCGCGCACAAACGGCGGACGAGCCGCTGCGCCATCACGGCGCGCACTGACGATGCGACGAGAAACGGCTGCACGCCGATGTCGACGAGACGCGCGACCGCCGACGGCGCGTCATTTGTGTGCAGCGTGCTGAACACGAGATGCCCGGTGAGGCTTGCGTTGATCGCAATCGACGCCGTCTCCAGGTCGCGAATTTCCCCGATCATGATGATGTTCGGCGCCTGCCGCAGGATCGAACGCAAAGCGGCGGGAAACGTCATGCCGATATCGGCGTTCACCTGCACCTGGTTGATGCCGTTCATCTGATATTCGATCGGCTCCTCGACGGTGATGATCTTTCGGTCCGGTTTGTTGATGTAATTGAGACACGCGTAGAGCGTGCTCGTCTTGCCCGATCCGGTCGGGCCGGTGACGAGCAGAATTCCGTCAGGCGCGCGAAGCAGACGCTCGAACGTCTCCTGGTCATCGCTGAAAAATCCAAGCTCGGGCAGGCCCAGCATGAGGCTCGATTTATCGAGCACTCGCATGACGACGCTCTCGCCGTGGTTCGTCGGGATCGTTGAAACGCGAAGGTCGATCGGCTTGCGACCGATCTTCACCTGAATGCGCCCGTCCTGCGGCAATCGCTTTTCCGCGATGCTCATCGAGCCCGTCATGATTTTCAGCCGGCTGACCAGCGCGGACTGCAGCCGTTTTGGCGGCGCTTGCATTTCCTGGAGCACGCCATCGATCCGAAAACGCACGCGGAATTTTTTGTCGAGCGGCTCGAGATGAATATCGCTCGCGCCAAGCTTGTGTGCCTCGACCATCAACATCGAAACCATTCGAATGATCGGCGCGTCGGTTTCGTTCGCGTCCGTGAGGTCGATGCCTTCGGTAATTTCGAGGCCGAGCTCGATGCCCTCGCCGAGCTTCTGCATCAGCACGTCGCTCGCCTCGTCGGCCGTGCCGTAATATTTGATCAGCGCCTGCCGGATTTTCTCAGGGCTTGTGCAGACGAGTTCGAGCTCGCGCTGCAGGAGAAAATTCAAGCTGTCGATCGTCTCGACATCGAACGGATCGCTGATCGCGACGATCAATCCGGAATCACCGACGCCGATCGGAATAACTTTAAACCGGCGCGCGTCCTCCGCGCGGATCTGGCTGATGACATCCGGCGGAATCACCATCGTGGCGAGGTCCACCCAATCCATGTGCGCCTGTGCCGCGAGCGTGCGCGACACATCCGCTTCCGAGACAACGCCGTCGCGCACCAGCACATCGACAACTGTCGGCGAGCCGTTCAAACGCGAGCGCGCGTGATCGATCTGTGATCGCGTGACCAGCCCCGCGTCCTGCAGCACTTCAAGGACGTAGCCTTCGTTCCGGTCCACGGGAGAATATTAGCTGCTCGGCTTAAAAATTGCAGCGCGGAATACGTCGGTTAGCGCGACAGGCGGCGAATCGCTGATTGACGCTGCGCAGTCGATTTGCGACACCGGCAGAGGATGGACAGGGCTTCCATTCGTCCGTGGCTGATCGGCGGGTCTTTGTTCGTCGCCGGTCTTGCGCTCGGGCTGGTGCTCGGCAGGAACATTTCCTCACCGGGCGCGCAGCACAGTCGAGTTGTCGGTTCGCAAACCTCCACGTCGTCAGCCGAGACAGTTCAAGCGCGCGCGGCCGGTACCCACGATTCCGAGAGCCGGACGAAGATTGTCCTCGGGAATATCACGACGATTCCGTTTCAAGAGCTCTACAGCGTTCTTTCATCACGGCCGCCGAGCGAGTTGATCGCGCTTGCGCGCCAGCTCGGGGAACTGCCGGCGAACCGCGAAAGCAGCGAGAAGATCAGCACGTTTTTCAAAGCGTGGGCGCATTTCGGTCCGAAAGCAGCGCTCGATGCAGCGGGCACGTTGAAGGCATCGACACAGCGGGAGTCGGCGCTCGGCGCAATTATCGAAGGTGCCGATACCGCGGCGGCGGCATCGATTGCGAAGAGCATCAGCGCGCTGCCGGCCGATTCCTTCACACCCCACACGCAACGCCTGCTGGTCGGCAAGGCGGCGGAAAAATGGAGCCAGACCGACCCGGCGGCAGCAGCCGCGTTCATCGACACGATTCCAAACTCGCCCGGTAGTTTCTTCGGCGATGTCCACACGATTGCGCAGAATTGGGCGGCATCCGATCCAGCGTCGGCGCTGGCTTGGGCGCAGCGCCACGACGGCAGCGATGCGGCGCCTATCCATCTCGCGGTCTCCGGCGCGATCGGCGGCTGGTGGCAGAAAGATCCGCGCGCGGCTGAAGAGTACGTCGCCTCACACTTGAACACACTCGCCGACCGGCAACTTGCCGCGACCGTTGCGAGTCAGATTTTTAACGCAGATCCGCAGCGTGCGATGCAATGGGTGAGCCAGCTGCCGGACTTGGAAGCGCGTCGACAGGCGGACACGATCATCGCGCACCAGATTGGCTGGACGGATCCGAAAGGCGCCGCCGAATGGGCGGCGGGTTTGCCGGACGATGTGCGCTCAATCACGCTCGAGAGCGCCGTCAGCCTGTGGGCGCAGGGTAACGCTGCCGCCGCGAGCGAGTGGATCGGCACGCTCAGCGGACCGACGCGCGATCAAGCAACTAAGGCCTACAGCAACGTCGTGGCGAATTCAGATCCGGCGAACGCGCTGAACTGGGCCACTTCGATTTCCGACCCGCGGATGCGCGACAGTTCGATTAACGGCATTGTGCGCAAGTGGATGGAGCGCGATCCCGCGGGCGCGAGCGCATGGGTGCAGGCAAGTACGCTTTCAGCCGACCAAAAGCAGCGGCTGCTCGCGACGCCACCGGGCGGATAGCGTCACTCCACCGTAACGCTCTTCGCCAGGTTGCGCGGCTTGTCGACGTCGCGGCCGAGCTCGACCGCGAGATGGTAGGCGAACAGCTGGAGCGGAATCACAGTCAGGATCGGGCTGATGAAATCGAGCGTGCGCGGCACGCTGATGACGTCATCAGCGATGCCTTTCAATTTTTCGGCGCAGCCGTCGCTGGTCACGCAGATGATCGGACCTTTGCGCGCCTTCACCTGCTCCATGTTGTTCAGGTTTTTTGAAAACACGGCGTCGTCCGGCGCGATGAACACCGATGGCAGGTCGGGGCGGATGAGCGCGATGATGCCGTGCTTGAGCTCTGCGCTCGGGTGGCCTTCGGCGAACAGATACGTGATCTCTTTCAGCTTCAACGCAGCTTCGAGTGCGACCGGGTAGTTGTGTTGCCGACCGAAAAACAGCATGCCGTTCGCGCTCGCATATTTCTTCGCAACAGCCTTGATCGAATCGCTGAGTTTCAGCACCTGCTCAATCTGTCCGGGCAACGCTTCGAGTGCTTCGATGATTTCGCTCCCATCAGCAGTCGAAAGGTGGCGCATTCGGCCGAGCAGCAGCGCGACGAGCGTGAGAATGACGACCTGCGAGGTGAACGATTTCGTCGCCGCGACACCGATCTCCGGGCCGGCGTGCATGTAAACTCCGCCGTCGCTTTCGCGCGCGATCGTGCTCGCGACGTTGTTGCAGATGCCGAGCGTGCGGTAGCCTTTGCGTTTGCTCTCGCGCAATGCGCCGAGCGTGTCAGCGGTTTCGCCGCTCTGCGAAATCGCGAACACGAGCGTGTTGCCGATCATTGGGGTGTTGCGGTGGCGGAACTCGCTCGCGAACTCCGCTTCTGTCGGGACCTGCGCAAGCTGCTCGATCAGGTATTCGCCGATCCTGCCGGCATGCAACGCCGTCCCACAGCCGGTGACGACAATCCTCTCCACGTCGCGCAATTCCGCCGGTGTCATGTTCAAGCCGCCGAGTTTAGCGCTGCATTCTTCCGAGCTGAGCCGGCCGCGCATCGCGTCGCGGACGGAGTTCGGCTGCTCAAAAATCTCCTTGAGCATGTAGTGCGGGAAATCGCCCTTGCCGATGTCTTCCGCGGTGAACTCGACCTTGCTGACACGGTAATCGGCGCCGCCGCCCGCAAGTGAGCTGATCTCGAATCGATCGCGCTCGACCGCGACGATGTCGAAGTCGTTAAGGTAAACGGCGTCGCGCGTGTAGGCGACGATCGCGCTCACGTCGCTGGCGAGAAAGTTTTCTTCTTTGCCGACACCGAGCACGAGTGGGCTGCCGCGGCGCGCGCCGATCATGAAATCGGGAATGTCGCTGTGCACGACCGCGATGCCGTACGTGCCAATGACCTGTTGCAGCGCGGCGCGGACAGCGGCGACGAGCCGTGATTTTTCGGATTGTGGCGGAGTGTTCCCGTTTCCGCGGCCGGACGTGTCGTAAAGTTTTCCGATCAGGTGTGCGAGCACCTCCGTGTCCGTGTCGGAAACGAAATCAGCATCACCGTCGCGGATCAGCTCTTCTTTCAACGCCTGGTAATTTTCGATCACGCCATTGTGCACGAGCGCGAGCTTGCCACTGGCGTCGAAATGCGGGTGCGCGTTGTCGTCCGTGACTTTGCCGTGCGTCGCCCAGCGAGTGTGGCTGATGCCGTAGTTGCCGGAGGGCGGCTGCTCCGCCATCAGGTTCGCGAGCTCAGCAATCCGGCCCGCGCACTTGCGCGTCTCTACGCCTTTGCCGTTTACAATCGCGACGCCGGCGGAATCATACCCGCGGTACTCAAGCCGGCGCAGCCCGTCCAGCAGGATGGGTGCTGCCTCAGATCGGCCGACGTATCCGACAATTCCGCACATTGGACATTCAGTGTACGATTAACCCGGGAGCGGCGCAATTAGGCACACTGGCGCGCGAAACTTGCCCGCGCGCGATTATGTTCTAACCACTAGACAATGCTCGCGCCCGCATTACCGCCCGGCACCACCCAGCAGACGCTTTCGATCGTCATGGGCGGCGGTGCGGGCACACGACTCTTCCCGTTGACGAAAGACCGCGCGAAGCCGGCGGTGCCGCTCGGCGGAAAATACCGGCTGGTCGACATCCCGATCAGCAACTGCCTCAACTCCGGTCTGCGCTCGATTTATGTGCTGACGCAGTTCAACACGATGTCGCTGCATCGCCACATCCAGGCGAGCTACAAGTTCGACAATTTCTCGCGCAGCTTCGTCGAGATCCTTGCCGCGCAGCAGACGCCGGAGAGCGCCGATTGGTATCAGGGAACAGCGGACGCCGTTCGGCAGAACATGCGCTACTTCCTGGAGCGGCCGTACAAATACTTTCTCGTGCTCAGCGGCGACCAGCTTTACCGGATGGATTTCCGGCTGCTGCTCGATCAGCACATTCGCTCCGGTGCGGATATTACCCTCGCGACCAAACCCGTTCAGCGCGAACAGGCGAGCGATTTTGGAATCATGTGCAGCAACGCAGATCGGCGGATCACCCGGTTCGTCGAGAAGCCGAAAGACGCCGCGGTGCTCGATGAATTGAAACTCGGGCCGGAGCTGCTTTCGTCGATCGGCTCCGGCGCGGGCGAGGAGCTGTTTCAGGCGTCAATGGGCATTTACGTGTTCAACCGCGATGTGCTGGTCGAGTGCCTCGATAACGATCTGGTGGATTTCGGCAAACACGTCATCCCACAGGCGATCACCGACCGGAACGTGAACGCCTACATCTTCAACGGCTACTGGGAAGACATCGGCACGATCCGCGCATTTTATGAGTCCAACCTGGATCTTACCGCGCTGCTGCCGCATTACAGCTTCTTCGACGCCGAAACGCCGATCTACACCCATCCGCGTTTTCTGCCCGGCAGCAAAATCAACGGCGCGACCCTGCGACAGGCGATCATCTCCGACGGCTGCATCATCTCCGACGCGCACATCGAGCGGAGCGTTGTCGGTATTCGCAGCATCATCAACAGCGGCGCGACGATCCGGAATAGCATCATCATGGGCGCGGATTATTTCGAGAGTGATGCGCCGAGAGTTCCGGCGGGAACGCCGCCGATCGGCATCGGCCGCAATTGCGCCATCGACCGCGCGATCATCGACAAGAATGCGCGGATCGCCGAAGGCGTGGTGATCACGCCGGAGGGCAAACCGGCGAACCTGGACGCGGACAACTATTTCATCCGTGACGGGATCGTAGTCATCCCGAAGAACGCCGTCATCCCGGCGGGATTCTGGATCTGACGAGACGCGAGCCGCGCTAGCGGCGGTCGGTCATATTGGCGTAAGGCCCGGCCGACTCCCAGCGTTCCTGTTTGTTCCATGGAATGCTGGAATCACGGCCGGTGGTGCCGTCGCTGACGAGCGCTGGTTCTTGCTTGGTCGCGCAGGAAGTCAGCGCGCACACAGCAGAAATGGCGAGCGCGGCAATCACAACTGCCGAGCGGGTGCGTTCAGGAATTCGAGCCAGCATAGATGACGATGTCTCCCGGTTGGACTTGGACGCCGCGCGCCAAGCTATTGGTAACGATATCGCCGATGGCGGTCGCTGGTTCAACTGATGAAATGCGGATCTTGCCGATTAACGTGCCGCCCCGCAGCACGAGCATCTCGCTGTTTGCCTCGATCCCGTTGCGGCCGCCGAGATTGAGTACGACGAAATTGTAGGCTTGGTTGACCGCCAGGATGGTGCCGCGCACGCCGGCAGTGTGAGATGCGGCTCGCCGTTTTTTCTCCGTCTCTAGCTCGGCCGTGCGTTCGCGGGCGGTGCCGATTTTGTCCGCGAGGAGGGACTTCTCGCGTTCGGCGCTCTCCAGCTGCCGCTTCAGATCAGCTACTTGAGCTTGCAGCTCGGCTGACGGCGGCGTTTGTGCGCTGGCGGCGCCGACCGCGGTGTTCGCTTCATCGACGCGCTTCCGGAGCTCGGCAATCTCCGCTTCGTCTGCTGCGATCTTGCTTTGCAGTTGTTGCTTGTCGCTCAAGCTCTTCGCCAGTTCCGCTTCAGCGGTCGCGAGTTTCGCGTCCTCAGCAGCGGTTTTGCGGACCGTCGTCGTTGTCGTTTTTTGGATTTTCGCCTGCCGTTCGCGTTCGGCCGAACGTCTGATCACGTCCTGCTGCGCTGCCTCTGCGCGCGCGACGTCGGAACGGAGAGTCCGCGTTTTGCTCGCGTTCAACATTGCCAGAACAGCGGACACCGCGAGCAGCAGGACGGAGCCGGTGACAAGGGCCCGCGACGTCGCGAGAGAGACAAATCGGAGCATGTCGCACAGCGTTGTAGCTGGTCGGTCAGCGGCATGGCAATGCCGATCGTTGCGCGAAAGAAGATTCGGCGTTTGCGCCCCAATCCGCTCCGACCTATAGAACTCCCGCATGGGGCAGCAACATCGAGTGAGAGTGAAGCGCCGCCGCCGCGCTGCATATCTGGAGCGAAAAAAGAGCACGCGCAAAGCCGCCGCGGCGCGTCCGGAACCGGCTAAAAAATCGAAGCCGCGGAAATCCGCCGCAGCGGCCGCGGAATAGCACGCTCTGGCGCTCGCGCCCGCCTCGCAGCAAAGTCGGCTGCGTGCAATTCGATTACCTCATCGTCGATGGCCATAGCGTGATTTTTGCCTGGCCGGAATTGCGCGAGCTGCATCAGCGGCGCAGTTCACTCGCGCGCGATGCACTCACAAAACAACTCCGCGATTACCAGGATTGGACCGGAACGCGCGTTATTGTCGTGTTCGATGGGAGAGGCTCACGCGTGACGTCCGCCGCCGAACCGGGAGAGGTGCACGTCTTCTATTCCCGCGCCGGACAAACTGCCGATAGCATCGTCGAGCGGCTGACCAGCAAGTACGGCCGCGAATTCCGGCTCCTGGTTGCGACAGACGACCAGATGGAGCAGCAAACCGCCAGCGCGTGCGGCGCGGAATGCATTTCAACAGGTGCGCTACGCAGTCTGCTCGACGAAGCGCGGACGCGTTGAGAAGCGTGCGCTACGCAGCGCCGAGCAATGCCGGACTGGAAGCGGTGTGCGCGTTGCGACGGGCGCGGTGTTGAGCTGCCGCAAGGACGCGCGATAACACGCAGTAGAGCTGCTCGATCGGGAGATTTTTGCTAACGTAACCGTTGGCGCCGGCCCGAAGCGCAGCGTGCATGCGCTGCTCGTCGTAGCCGACGCCGGTAAAGACAATAACCGGCATTGCCTCGTTAATCTCGCGAACGTAGGAGATCAGCGAAATTCCATCCACTTTTGGCATGTTGAGATCGACGACGAGGACTTCGCAATCGTGCTGCTCGAGCCAGTGCGCGGTTTGGAAGCCGTCCGTGAGCGACTCACAGGTGTGCCCCTTCTGTTTCAGGTAGGTGACGAGAAATCTGGTAATCGCGGGGTCATCGTCGACGATGAGGAACTCAGCGAGATCGCGGGCGAGTAGCTTCATTGGTTTATAGTTTCCATAACAACCATAGCAGCTACCTTGCCACTGATGCTTTTCCGGGCGATTTTGGCGCTTCATTCGGCCCAGAACCGGTCTGCCGGTCCGCGCGCTGCGATCACTCCTGGGGGTGCTAAAGACCGAGCTTTTTTTCGATCGCTTTAACGCGCTTGAACAAGTCGCCCAACCGATGCACCCAGGCGAGTTGTTCCTTCGCCTGCCGCAGCGGCGTGGCCGGTGTGCTCCACCACGTGCCACCATCTGCCGGCAGATTTTTCGAAACGCCTGTCTTGGCGGCGATGATATTCCGATCGCCGATTTCCACGTGCCCGGTGACGCCGACCTGGCCGCCGATCAGCACGTAATCGCCAACTCGCGAGCTGCCGGCAATTCCAACCTGCGCCGCGATAACCGAATGTTTCCCGACCACGACGTTATGCGCGATCTGCACGAGATTATCGATTTTCGCGCCCTCCTGGATCCACGTCCGGCCGAACCGCGCCCGATCGATCGTCGTATTCGCGCCGATTTCGACATCGTCGTCCAGCTGCACGATGCCGAGCTGCGGAACTTTTGCGTGCCGGCCCTCCCGCATCTCGAACCCAAAGCCGTCAGCGCCGATGACTGCGCCGCTGTGGATCGTGACGCGCGAGCCGATGCGGATTCGTTCGCGGATCGTGACGTTCGCATAAATGAGGCAATCAACACCGATCGCCGCCTCGTGGCCGATGTATGTGCTCGCGCCAATCACCGTTCGCTCGCCGATCACCGCACCAGATTCGATAACAGCGTGAGGCTGAACAGAGACTCCGGCGCCGAGCTTCGCATCCGCCGCGATCACAGCCGTCGGGTGAATTCCGGCGGCGAACTGCACCGGTTTCGGCGCCAGCCGCATCACGACCTGCTCAAACGCCTTCGCCGGGTTCGCTACGCGGATTTGCGCGATCGGAATATCGCCGGCGAAATCAGCAGGAACAAACGCGGCGGAAGCGCGCGTTTTGCGAAGCTGCGGCATGTAGCGCGGGTCTGCGAAAAAGGTGACTTCGCCTGCGGTCGCTTCGGAGAGCGATGCGGCGCCGGTGATTTGCTGCCGGGGATCGCCGTCCCGCAGCTCCCCGTCGGAAAGCTGCGCGAGTTCTCCCAGCGTGAACGCCACGATGGCTAGAGACTGGCGCGGACGGCGTCCAGCTGGCCCGCCGATCCGAGCTTCTCGTTCTTGTGCGCGATGAAGTCGGCGTAGGCC
>CADDYX010000093.1 GCA_902810735.1 Verrucomicrobiota bacterium
GGCGGACCGGCAGGACGAGCGTCGATTCTTGAACGGCACGATGATGCCGCAACCGTCGCAGTGGAAATGGCTGTCGGTCCGAGCGAGCACGCCGCGTCCACCGCGGAAGGTGCGGAGCCGGCGCATGCCACAGCGAGCAGCGGTGAAGAGAACCGCGAGGATACCGGCGGCTTGTTTCGCCGCTTCATCAGGCGCGGCTCCGGTTATTGAGCGACGCTGCGGCTGCTGAATTGGCGGCACCGAAACAATTTGGTCCCGCGGTGTTCGATCTCTCGGATCGCGCAAAATTCCGCGTTCGCGGAGCGGATCGCGTCCGCTACCTGAACGGCCAGATCACAAACGATATGGGCAAAGCGTCGGCGACACAGGCGATCCGCGCGGCCGTTCTCAATGCCAAAGGTCACATGAACGCCGACGTATTCATCCATTGTGGAGACGATTCGTTTCTGCTCGATAGCGACTCGGCCCTTCGGTTGGGGCTCGCAGGTCGCCTCGAGCGTTATGTCATCGCAGACGACGTCGAGATCGACGACGTGACGGAGGAATTCGCGTTGCTGCATTTCGTAGATGTTCCTGCTGGCGAACTCGACCCCGGCACGGTCGCCGCCCAGCGTTTTGGATGCGTCGGATACGATCTCTGGCTGCCGCCATCCCGCCGCGCGCCGCTGATTCAGCAGTTCGGCGCGAGATTTCGAGTATGTGACAGTAACTGCGCCGAGCTGTTACGGATCGAACGTGGCATCCCGCGATGGGGCAACGAGCTGTCGGAAGAAATCATCCCGGTCGAAGCCGGTCTGGAAAGCGTGGCGATCGACTATTCGAAAGGCTGCTACATCGGGCAGGAGGTGATCTCGCGGATCAAGATGTCCGGCCAAACGAACAAGCGCCTGCGAGGGCTGATTTCGATTTCCGGCGCGCCGCTGCGGAGCGGCACGCGGCTCAGCGACGGCGAACAAGGCACACGCGAAGTGGGCTGGATTACCAGCGCCGCACGCAGTCCGCGCCTCGAAAAAGAGATCGCGCTCGGCTTCGTGAAGCGGGGATTCAACGCCCCCGGGACCCGTCTCCTGACGGGAGGCGACGGTGGCGAAGGTGTTCCGGTCGAGGTCGTCGAGTTGCCGTTCGCCTGACGAATTTCCACACGTCGTCATTACCTGCACAAAATGCCGAATTCGTGCGATTTACGGATTGCGTTTCCAAAGCGACCGCGGGTAATGTCGACCCCGCACAAACAGGACCTAGGCCGTGAACCAACAACTCATATCTGAAATCGGCCGCACCCAGCGGCTACAAATCCTCAACACGCTGAAGCGGACTAAGGGCATGTCCGTCAACGAGCTCGTCCAGAAAATGGGCATGAGCTACATGGGAATTAAGCAGCATTGTCTCACGCTCGAGCGTGACGGTTACCTCGACACCTGGCGACGCCCGCAAAAAATGGGTCGGCCGGAAATGGTCTATCGGCTGACCAAGCGCACCCACGATCTTTTTCCGTGTGACAGCAACGACTTCACCCTCGAGGTGCTCAAGTCAGTCGCGGAAATCTACGGGCCGAGTGCGCCGGAGAAGCTGCTCTTCAACCTCTTTGAACGAAAGACCGCGAATCTCAAGGCGAAGGCGAGGGGCGAAACCGTTACCGAGCGCGCAAAGTGGCTGACTCAACAGCGCGACAAGGAAGGCTACATGTCGGATTACTGCGATTCCGGCAGGCACGGCGGGCCGCACATTCTCGAATGCCATTCGCCGATCATGAATCTGCTCGAAAAATACCCGATCATTGGTCGGCTCGAGCAGGACCTCGTTTCCGGCGTTCTCGGCACCAAAGTCCGCCGCGAAGAATCTCGCGCCTCGGGTCAGTACGAGTGCGCGTTTTACTTCGACGCCGAGCCGCACCAGAACGGCGCGTAACCCGCGGATTTTCCGCTTTCGCGCCGCCTGCTTTCGGCTAATGGAAGCCCCATGCCCCGGGGTTTTCCGACAGCCGTCATCGAGAATCTGCAGCCGCTGGTCGATGGCGGCCGCTACCCTGTCAAGCGCGTCGTCGGCGAGGACCTCGTGGTCGACGCGGATGTGTTCAAGGACGGGCACGATGTCGTCGCGGCGATCCTGAAATGGCGGGTAATCGGCGAGCCGAGATGGCACGAAACGGCGATGACTCACGTCGACAACGATCGCTGGCGCGGTGCGTGCACCCTGTACCACAACGCGATCTATGAGTACACGGTCGAAGCCTGGACGGATACGTTTCGCGGATGGCAGCATGAGTTCGGCGCGAAATTTGACGCTGGCCTAACCGACCTCGTCAGTGAGTCGCTGGAAGGCGCGGCGCTTGTCGACGAGGCGGCCCAGCGTGCCGGCTATTCGCAGGACGGAATGCGGCTGGCGCAAGTAGCCGACGCAATTCGCTCTGGCGACGCGGCGCAGGTGAACGAGATCGCCCATTCGGGCGAACTCGAGGTCCTCATGGCAACGTATCCCGACCGCTCGAGTGCGACGCAATATGCGCCACCGCCGCGTGTCGTCGTCGATCGCAAGGAAGCGCGCACCGCCGCCTGGTATGAGTTTTTTCCACGGTCTGCCGAAGGTCGCGCCGACCGCGGCTCAACGTTTCGCGATTGCCTGCCGCGGATTGACGACGCAAAGGCGATGGGGTTCAACGTCATCTACTTTCCGCCGATTCATCCGATCGGATTTACGAATCGCAAAGGCGCGAACAATTCCGTCGTCAGCGAACCTGGTGAGCCAGGCGTTCCCTACGCGATCGGAAATCGGTACCTGAATTGTCCGAATGGTGGCGGTCACAAGGACGTCGAGCCCTCGCTCGGTACGCTGGAGGACTTCGAGTGGCTGGAGGAGGAGGTGCGCAGCCGGGGAATGGAGATCGCGCTCGATTTCGCGATCAATTGCTCACCGGATCACCCGTATGTGCACGATCACCCGGAGTGGTTCTACAAGCGCCCCGACGGCAGTATCAAATATGCCGAGAATCCGCCGAAAAAATACGAGGATATTTACCCGTTGAATTTCCGCTGCGCGAACTGGCGCGAGCTTTGGGATGAAATGACGAGCATCATCCTCTTCTGGGCCGAGCGCGGTGTGCGAATCTTCCGTGTCGATAATCCGCACACGAAGCCGGTGCCGTTCTGGGAATATTTGATCAGCAACGTGCGAGCGCGATTTCCCGATACGATTTTTCTCTCTGAAGCGTTCACGAAACCGAAGATGATGAAGGCGCTCGCGAAAGCCGGGTTCTCGCAGAGCTACACCTACTTCACCTGGCGGACGAGCAAGGCCGAGTTCACCGAATATTTCACCGAGCTCACGCAGACCGACATGCGCGAATATTTCCGGGGAAATCTGTGGCCGAACACGCCCGACATCCTGCCGCTGCATCTACAGGAAGGCGGCCGGCCGGCGTTCCTGATCCGTTCTGTCCTGGCATCGACGCTCTCGAGCGTCTACGGCATCTACAGCGGCTTCGAACTCTGCGAAAACGCGGCGCTGCCCGGTCGCGAAGAGTACCTCGATTCAGAGAAGTATCAGCTCAAGGAGCGCGACTGGGACGCAGCGGGGAACATCAAGAATTGGCTCACGCGGCTGAACCAGATCCGGCGTGAGAACCGCGCGCTGCATTTCTACGACAACCTGCGGTTCTATCCTGCCGATAACGACGCGATACTTTTCTACGGCAAAATGACAGCCGCGCGCGACGACATCGTGCTGATCGCGGTGAATCTCGATCCATTTCGGCGGCAGAACTCCATGGTCGATGTTCCAATCGAGGAATTCGGCGTGAGCGAGAGCGATGAGTACGAGGTGCACGACCTTATCTCCGACGCACGCTACCGCTGGCGTGGGCGGCGTAACTACGTAGAGCTCGATCCCGCTGTGCAGCCGGCACATGTTTTTCGTGTCCGAAGACCGACGCCGACTGGCCGCTTCGCGTAACTAAGCGGCAGTTTCCGCAAACGTTGGGCCGCGGCCCGCCGCCAACGCGTCACAAGTATGGTGAATTTGCATCGGCATCCGCCGTCGAATATCCTAAGTCCACTTTCGGCATGAATATTTTTTCCCCGCTCTTCGCGGGCGCGATGGCTTTGCTCGCGCAAACTCCGGCGCCGGCAGCCCCGGAGCTGCCGCACACAAAATCGGTGCTCGATGCGATTCTTGCCGCCGGTCCGATTATGTACGCGCTCTTCGCGCTCTCGGTTTTTTCGGTCATGATTGTCATCGTTTACCTGCTCACGATTCGCCGTGGCGCCGTCGTTTCGAGCGGTTACATGGCCACGGCGGACGCGCTGCTGCGGAAGCGCGATTATCTCGGGCTGCTCGCCGTTTCGAACCGGCATAGCGAAGCGATCGCGCGCGTCGTGCAGAAGGTGCTCGATTTTACGACCAAGAACCCGAATGCGGATTTTCAGCAGGTGCGCGAAATCGCCGAGACCGAAGGCACCCGCGTCGCATCCAGCCTCAACAACCGCGCCATCATTCTCGCCGATGTCGGAATGATTGCGCCGATGATCGGTCTGCTCGGCACCGTGATCGGCATCATCCGATCGTTCGGCGCTCTCGGCGCGGACCTTGGCACCGCGCGTTACGCGCTACTTTCAAAAGGCATCAGCGAAGCACTCGTGAATACCTGCGGCGGCCTCGCGATCGGTATCCCGGCGATGATATTTTACGCCTTCTTTCGCGGCCGTGCGCAGAGGCTGATCTCCGAGCTTGAATCAGCCGTCACCCACGTGCTCGCGCTGCTTTCGTTGCAGTACAACAAGCGAGCGCCGGAACGCGCGCCCGTGCTGCTGGAAGATGAATTTTGAACGGCAGCCGCCGTCCTCAGTCCTACCTCTTCGAGATTAGCCGCACGACATGAACCTGCGCCGACATGCTACGCCGCAGCATCCGGGCATTCAGCTCGCGCCGCTCGTCGACGTGCTTCTGCTGCTGTTGATTTTCTTTCTGATGACCTGGAATGCGGCCCGCAACGAGAACGAGCTCGATGTGAAGATTCCGAAGGCGAGCGCCGCGAAGGAGAAGGCCGCGCCGATCGGCGACATCATTGTCAACGTGAAGGCGGACGGGAACGTGATCGTCAACCGCCGTACGCTGAACCCGCAGGAGCTGACTGAACTGTTGCGCGGGCTCGTGCAATTGAATGCCGACCAGGCGGTGATTATCCGCGGCGATGAGGCAGGCGCCTACAAAAACATCGTCTCAGTGCTAAACATCTGCAGCCAGGCCGGCGTTACCAACGTCGCGTTCGCGACCGCGAAATGAACCCGCGGCTCGG
The DNA here is from genome assembly GCA_902810735.1 of Verrucomicrobiota bacterium. Taxonomy (GTDB): domain Bacteria; phylum Verrucomicrobiota; class Verrucomicrobiia; order Chthoniobacterales; family UBA10450; genus CADDYX01. The sequence goes on from CADDYX010000093.1 coordinate 5,291, forward strand.
CGCCGCTTGTGTTTTTGCCGTCGCTCTGATTGGGGGAGCGGCCGCGGCTCTCGCGCAACACACTCCTGAAGTGCGCCGCGCTCAGCCCATCGATGAGCCGCCAGTCGCGCGAGCGGTCCCGTTTGAGGAACCGACGCCACCGCCGCCTCGGCCGCGACACTCGACTGCTGATGAATCGCAACCACCGGCCGCAGACGAGCCAAACGCCACATCGAGTGACGAGCAGGCGCCGGACAAGCGCCAGCTCGACTACGCGAATGCTCTCTTCGCGCGCAAGCTCTACGATCTCGCTGTTCCAGAATACGAAAAATATCTTGGGCTCTATCCGAACAGTTCCGGCCGCGCGGCGGCTGCGTTTTACCTTGGCCAATGCTACATCGCGTTGAAGAAAACGGGCGCGGCGCGGACCAGTTTTCAGACGGTGCTGAACGACTACGGCGATAGTGAGTTCGCCGGACCGGCTGCCTACGGCGTGGCTGAGATCCTGTTCACGCAAAAAGACTACGCTGGCGCACTGCCGCTCTTTCACCGCTCCGCCGCAAAGTCGAAAGAGCCTGCGCTCGCTTTGTCCGCGCGGTATTTCGAAGCGCGCTGCCTCGAGAACGTCGATAAAAAGGACGAGGCGCTGAACGCCTACCAGCAGGTCATCGACGCGAAGAACCCGAACCCGTACCGCGAGGATTCCCGCTTTGCTGCCGCGTCGATTGCGCTTGCTCGAGGCCGCAAGCCGGATGCGCTGCGGAACTTCGAAGCGCTTGCGAACGAGACGCAGAAGCCCGCATTGAAAGCGGAAGCGACTGTTCGTGCGGGGCTCGTCGCGGCGGATCTGACGCAGCCCGAGAAGGGAAAGGTCGATAAAGGCATGGCCGACAAGGCGCTCGCGCTGCTGCAGAAGGGACGCGGTCTACCCGAAGCCGGTCGTTGGCACTCGATCGCGGAAGTTGGTTTACTGCGGCTTGAGTATCAGTCCGGCCAGTACGAAAAACTGCTCGCGGAGTTCAAGCGCGGACAGGACGCGATTCCGGAGAACACGCGCGCGGAGATGATGTTGATCGCCGCGAACAGCCTGCGGCAGCTCGGCCGGACGAAGGAAGCCGACGAGATGTATCGGCAGATCGTCGAGAAATACCCGTCGCGCGAAGAAGCCAAAGACGCGCAGTACCAGCGGCTCATCAATTTTTACAACTCCGACGCGCCAGACCTGATTCAGGAGATTGATTCCTATCTCGGATCGAATCCGACGCCCGAACGTGCCGCGCAGGCGAAGCTGCTGAAGGCGGAGGATTTCTATCGCAAAGGGAAATTCGCGGAGGCGGCGCCGATTTATGCAGAGGTGCGCGACTCTCAGCTCTCGCCGCGGCTCCGAGGTGAGGCGGCTTACAAGCTCGGCTGGTGTTATGTTCAACTGAAGCAGCCGCAGCAAATCATCGAGTCGTTCGGGTATTTGCTCAAAAATTTCCCTGATCATCCGCAGACGGTGGCGGCGCTGACGCAGCGCGCTCTCGCGTACCAAGAGACAAAGGATTACGGCGCAGCGGTCGCCGATCTGAACACGCTGCTGTCGAGCTATCCGAAAGCAAAAGAACGCGAAGCCGCCTTGCAGCAGAAGGCGCTGCTGCTGGGCCAGCAGGACAATCCCGCAGGCATGGCGGACACCTTTCGCCAGCTATTGAAAGAGTATCCAAAGAGCCAAGTCGCTGCCCAGGCGAATTACTTTATTGGCAAGGCTGCGTTCGACCTGAAGGATTACAAAGGAGCGCTTGCGCCGCTCGATGCGGCGCGCCGTTTGGACAAGGCGCAATACTACAGCCTGGCGACGGTCCGGATTATCTCGGCCTTCTTCTATCTTAAGGATCGACCGGCGCTCACGCGTGAGATCGACGGTTTCCTCGCCGCGGATTCGAACGCTCCCATACCCGGTGAAATCCTCGAATGGCTCGGCCTTCAGTTTTACAACGAGAAAAATTATCCTGCGGCCGAGCGTTACCTCACCGCCTTGAGCAAAGCGGAGAACACCGGCTCGGTGAAACCGGATTTCTGGTTTTACTTGGCCGATACCGAATCGCGCCTCAACAAAATTCCGGAGGCGGAAAACGCCTACCAACAATACATCCAGGTCGCGACTGATCCGGCAGCGAAGGCAAAGGCGCTGCTTGCGCTCGGCGCGACCAAGATCGCCGCGCATAAGCCGGACGACGCGCAGAAGATCGCGGAAGAAATCATGCAGCTCCAGCCCGAAGGGCGCGTCAACGCGGAAGCTCGGCTGCTCGCCGGTGACGTGGAGATCGAACGCCAGCGCTTCGACGAAGCAGGTAAAGCTTATCTCGCGGTCGCGTTGCTGAACGATGATCCGGCGATCGCGCCGCGCGCACTGCAGAAGGCGGCGTTCGCTTACAACAAAGCGGGCAAGAAAGACGAAGCTGACCGTGTGACGAAGCAGTTGCACGAGAAGTATCCTGACTTCGCCGGCAGCTGACACGTAACCGCGCGATTGTCACCGCACCGTCGTTCTGTTTCCATCGCGGGATGGAAAAGCTTCGTCCCTGCATTGCAGAATTCATCGGCACGTTCGCGCTGATTTTTGTCGGTATCGGCGCGATCAAAACCGCCGGGCACGACGTGCTCGCCGTCGCCCTGGCTCACGGGCTGACGATTGGCGCGTTTGCATCGGCCACCATGCACATCTCCGGTGGGCAACTGAACCCGGCCGTGACCCTCGGTGTCCTCTGCGGCGGCCACATGACGGTGCCCGACGCGATCCGTTACTGGATTGCGCAGTTGCTTGGCGGGATCGCTGCCGCCTGGATCTGTCTCGGTCTTTTCGCGCGTGACGTCGTGGTCACCGGCACGCCACAGCTCGCGATTGATCTCACGCCCGCGCAAGGCATTCTCGTCGAGGCGATCCTCACATTCTTTCTGGTCTTCGTCGTCTACGGCACCGCGGTCGATCAGCGCGCGCCGCGGCTGGCGGGTCTCGTGATCGGCGCGACGATCACGCTCGATATCCTGTTTGGTGGGCCGCTTACCGGCGCGGCGATGAATCCGGCGCGCGTTTTCGGCCCGGCGCTCGTCGCCGGGTTTTGGAAGGCGCATTATGTTTACTGGCTCGGACCACTGATCGGTGGCGCGCTCGGCGGATTTGTTTACCGCATTTTTATGGAACGGACGCCCGAGGCAATCGCGGTCGAGTCTCGTTAGGTCGCGGCCAGCACCTCGAGAGGCAACGACGCCAGAAAATTCCCGCCGTCCTCAATTTTCAACACGCTCGTGGCAACGTGGGCGGCGAGCAGGCTTGCGTCCGGTGTTGGTGCAATGCCGGCGCGCGCGGTGAGCTCCATTTGCTCGAGCGCAGCGATCACACGCGTGACTTTCTCTTCGACGGCGCGCGTATCGGTAAACTGAATCGTCCACACTCCGGGAGCAGTCGCCTCCACATCCGGCGACAACGTAAACGCGAACTGCAGGATCGTGTCGGCGAGCAGTGGTTCCTGCGTGCGGTCGCGGTTTCGGATCGCGAGGCTGAGACAACGTGCCAGGCCCTGGCTCGGCGCCGTTCCGCAGCGGACACCGGCCTGTTCCGCTTCGCAATTTAGCTGCACGATCATCGCCTTGGACGCTTGATCGTCGAGTAACGCAACTGGTTTCCCCCGCAGCTCGGGAGAATGACGAATCGCCGCCTGCAGTGCAAAATTCGGCAGATAAATCGTCGCGAACATCAGCCGGTTTGCGCCAGTTGAATTTTGCCGCCGTGCACGCGTTCGAGTCGAAACGTCAGGCGCGCAGAGGTCGTATCGCTGTTGAGATCGCGCAGCGTCCAGCGATTTTCGAGCACGAGTTTGAGTTGTGCGCTGCTGATCAACGTCTGCCGCGCCAGCACCAGCAATGCGGCGGCGGAAGGCTCAACCAGACGTTGCAAACGATACCAGCTGGTCTGCGGAATCCGGCGCAGCTCGGCGGTTGCGTTCAGCACCAGATCGAGAATGACGAGCCGGAAATTGCCGTCGCGCAGAAGCAGATCGGCAGCTTTAACGGCTTCCGTCGCATCGTGGCAGCGGACCCAGAGGAGATGCTGCAAGGTCCGATTGTCGATTTCGCGCGAGGCCGACGGATCAAAAGAGTCCCGCCCATCGATCAGCGCGAGAAAACCGCGATCGCGCTGGGTTTTGTGCAACAGCGCGTGGATCAGGCCGGCACTGCCGGTGCTGGCGTGAGCGCTGACCAGCTCCGTAATCGCGCCGGTCGGAATTCCGCCGCCAGTGACCTCATCGAGCGGCGCAATTTCCGTCGTGAGGCAGCCGCTGCGTTGCGCGATGCCTTGTGGAAAGCGCTCGGCCAGCAGCTTGCGCAGGTCGAGAACTTTGCTGCTGGCCGCCATGCTCGAATGATTGCATGGGCAGCTATTATGTTCAATTGAACATTAACGCTTTCGCCGGGTCGGTGGCGTTTGCTTCCGGATCAGCGACACCATCACGCCTTGAATCCGCAGCTCGCGCGCGGGAATCAGGTCCGGATACATCGGGTTCTCCGCTTTCAGATAAGGCCTGCCACGCTCCATCACGTAGCGCTTCAGCGTTGTCTCGCCGTCGATCAACGCCGCCACCACATCGCCGTTCCGCACTTCCTTGCGGTCCTCCAGAATCACGAGGTCGCCGTCCAGAATGTGCGCATCGATCATGGAATCACCGCGCACGCGCAGCGCGAATGTGCGGCCGTTTTTCGACACGTTTGCGGAGCGCGCATCGAGAGAGACATGGCCTTCGATCGCCTGGTCGGTGAGCGTCGCCATGCCCGCGGGAATTTGTCCGTAAATCGGAATATCGGTGATCCGCACTTTCTGCAGCGGAGTGACCAACGCGCGGGCCTTGCGCGCGTGCCGGTCGAGAAAACCTTTCCGCTCGAGCGTCGCGAGGTATTGCATCACGGATGTCTGGCTCGCGAAACCAAAGTGCTGCTGGATCTCGCGCGTCGTCGGCGTGATGCCGCGTTCGCGCTGCTCGGTTTGGATAAAATCGAGAACCGCCTGCTGCCGGTCAGTGAGCACTCTCTACCTTGGCGCGTCGTTATCGCTGCTTCAAGTTCAAATGAACGTAAAGGCTGCGGCTTCGTTACGGTAAGCTGTTAGCTTCCCAACTGAAGCCGCAGCTCTCCGATCTGCGAGCGCCAGCGGCTGAGGTAAGTAAACGTCGTCTGTAGCTCGCGTGCGTGTTCACGCCTCAATCGCGACGCTGCATCCCATTCACTGTCGAGCGCACGCAGATCAGCGAGGCTGGCGTCGTTTAGCTGAGACAACGTCTTTTCGCACCTTTCGAGTTCGCTGCGCGCGCGCGCCAAATCCATCGCGAGCAGTCCACGGCCGAGCGCGGTATTCCTTTGATCGAGCTTTTGCGCAATCAACTTCGCATTCGAAATTGCGGCGTTTATCGCCGGGAACAGCTCCTCAACCCGCGGCGGAATGCTGTGCGTCCGGGCAGCTTCCGATTCCCCATTCAACCCGAGCAGATGCTGCAGCCGCGAAGCCGGTGAGCTAAGCGCGCGATACGCTTCGTTCAACTCTGCAAAACTGTAGGGGAAGCTGTTAGCTTCCCGCCGATCCTGCCGTCGTGCATCCGGATGCAGTTCGCGCGTCTTCCCGTGATAGCTTTCCTTGAGCGCGGCTTCGTCGAGCCAGGGACGCCGCGGTTGATTGAGCAGCGCGAAAAAATCGGTCACGCCGCGAAGCTCTCGCCGCAGGAACAGTGTGCGACCGCGTTTGGATTTGTCACCTTGAACCCGCCTTTCTGCAGGTCGTCGCTGTAATCGAGCAGCGATCCGCTGACGAAGAGCGCGCTTTTCGGGTCCACCACCACGCGGACGTCTGCGGATTGCACCACGATGTCGCGATTCGCCGGTCCATCCACCAGATCCATCTTGTACTGCAGACCGGAACACCCGCCGCCGATCACCGCCACGCGCAACGCGCCCTGCGCGCGCCCCTGCTTCTCGAGCAGCGACGTGAGCTTGCGCGACGCGCTCTCCGTCACCTTGATCAGCCGCTCGTTGCCGATCTTGTAGTTGGCCGCCCCAGGCCCTGAACTTTCCGGCATAGCGGAACGTAAAATGCAGAGGCGCTCGTGCCAAGCGCCTGCTGTTGCGCCGCACCCCCGTTTGCGACGCAGGCGCGGCCGGTGCGGAAGGACCCGCTGAGCCGAAGCCGACGCGGGGCTTCCGGGTATTGCCGGTCGCAAGGCGCAACGGGTCTGCAAGGCGTGCCGGGCCATTCGCGGGCGTTCTCCA
>CADDYX010000094.1 GCA_902810735.1 Verrucomicrobiota bacterium
CCGGCAGCGATGGTCATATTGTCGTGGAGGAGACCGTCGAGCGCGGCGGCGGCGTTCGGGTAGACTTTGCTCATCCCGTGACTTTGCGTGTGTGCCTCGGCACGGCAAGTGCGACGCGCCCGCGCCCCTTGCCGCGCCGACATTCTTCGCCACGTTGCAGGCTCGCTTATGGCTCTCTCGCTCGCTCATCAACTCGCCGACTTCGCCTGTTCGCTCGAATTCGAAGACCTCGGCTCGAATGTCGTTCACGAGGTGAACCGACGGCTGATCGATTCGCTCGGCTGCGCCCTCGGTGCATGGAGCGAGAAGCCGTGTGCGATTGCGCGCGAAGTGGTCTCGAATTTTTCGGCAAAGAACGGCGCGACCGTGATCGGCACAGCTCAAACGGCGCCGCCGGATTGGGCGGCGTTCGCGAACGGCTGCTGCATCCGCTATTTCGATTACAACGATACGTATCTCTCGAAAGAGCCGGCGCATCCGAGCGACAATTTTTCGGCCGTGCTCGCGATTGGCGAAAGCATCGCCGCGAGCGGGCGCGACATCATTCTCGCGACAGCAATCGCCTACGAAGTGCAATGCCGCCTGTGCGACGCGGCGAGCATCCGCGCGCGCGGCTGGGACCATCCAACCTACGGCGCGTTTTCGACCGCGCTTGCTTGCGCGAAGTTGATGCGGCTCGATCCGGAACGGACGCGGCACGCGATCAACATCGCGGGCGTGAACTGCGCAGCGTTCCGCCAGGCGCGGGTCGGCGAGCTGTCGCACTGGAAAGGCGTTGCCTTTGCCAACGCGGCGCGACACGGCGTTTACGCGGCGCTGCTCGCACGCGGCGGGATGACCGGTCCAGCGCCGATTTTCGAAGGCGCGATGGGATTCGAGAAAGAGCTCGGCGTTTCGTTAGGCAACGTCGCCGAAGTGTTCGACAAAACGAAAGAAGCGGTTCCGGGCGAAGGCCCGGCGTCCATGATTTTGAAGACGAGCATCAAGTATTGGCCGGCGGAATATCACAGCCAGAGCGCCATCGAAGCGGCCCTGCACCTGCGGAATCAAATTGCCGACCTGTCGCAGGTGAAATCGATGGTGATTGAAAGCCACGACGCCTCCGTTGACATCATTGGCAGCGAGCCGGAGAAATGGCATCCGCAGAATCGGGAGACCGCCGATCACAGCCTGCCGTATATCACGGCGGTGGCGCTGATCGATGGCGAGATCACCGACAAGCAATTCGATCCGAAGCGGTTTACCGAGACCGCGATCGTGTCGTTTCTGCAGAACGTGGAGGTGAAGCGGAACGACGAGCTGAGCGCGCTTTACGCGGAAGCGGTTGCAAACATTGTCCACGTCACGCTGGCCGACGGTCGCACCTTGACGAAGCGGATCGATTATCCGCTCGGCAATGCCAAGAACCGGCTGCCGGACAAAGAGCTGGAGAGCAAGTTTCTCAACCTCGCCGCGCCGAAGCTCGGCCGCGACGCCTGCGACCACGTGCTCGAGTATTGCTGGAAGCTCGACCAGATGAAAGGTGTCGAGAAGTTGATGAAGCTTTGCGAGGTGCCGGCCTAACGAATGGCGTCGCCGGCTGCACGATTGCGCGAATTGATCCGCGCCGGCTGTGTCGCGATGCCGGGCGTGTTCAACGCATCGGTGGCGCGGCTGGTCGAGCGTGCCGGATTCGACGCGCTTTACATCAGCGGCGCTGGATTGTGCAACGCGACCGCAGGCGTGCCGGACGTCGGACTGCTTACGATGAGCGAAGTCGTGACGCTTGCCGGTTATGTCGCGCGAGCAGTGAAGATTCCCTGCGTCGTCGACGCGGACACGGGGTTCGGCGGGCCGGAGAATGCAGCGCGAACGGTGCGCGAACTCGAAGCAGCAGGCCTCGCCGGCTGTCATATCGAGGACCAGGAATTCCCAAAGCGGTGCGGGCATCTAACTGGCAAGACGCTGGTCACTCTTGAGGAGATGAACGAGAAAATCGCGGCTGCGGCGGAAGCGAAACGCGACCGGGATTTTCTGCTGATCGCGCGGACGGATGCGCGCGCGGTGGAGGATTTCTACCACGCAGTCGAGCGGGCAAATAAGTACGTTGCTGCCGGCGCGGACGCTATTTTTCCGGAGGCGTTGCAAACTGCGGATGAGTTCCGCTTTTTCGCGCAGGAAGTGAAGGCGCCGCTACTCGCCAACATGACCGAGTTCGGCAAAAGCCCGCTCATGCCCGTGCAGGAGCTGGCGGAGCTCGGTTATCGGATGGTTATTTTCCCGCAAACGATCTTCCGTGCGACGATGCGAACGGCCGAGCAGTTATTGCGTGATTTGAAGAACACCGGCACGCAACAAAGTTGGCTGGATCGAATGCAAACGCGGAAGGAGCTCTATGAGCTGCTCGATTACCAGCCGCAAGAAGCAAACGTCCAACGTCAAACGTCAAACGTTCAACGTTGAACGGAGGTGTGGCTGCTGGAATTCGATGTTGGACGTTGAGCGTTGGACGTTCGACGTTTGCTGAAGGAGACATGCGATGAGTACAGAAGCAGCGACAAAACCAGCCTACAGCCCCGGCCTCGCCGGAGTGGTTGCGGGCGAAACGCAGATTTGCTGGGTCGATCCCAACGCCGGGCTGATGTATCGCGGTTACGACATCCATGCGATGGCGCAGAAGGCGAACTTCGAGGAAGTCGCCTATCTGCTCCTCAATGGCGAGCTGCCCGATCAGCAACAGCTCACGCACTTCACGCGCCAGATCGCCGGCGAGCGTGAGCTTCCGGAGCAGGTGTTCGACATGCTGCGGCTGTTGCCGAAGAACATGCACCCGATGGACATGTTGCGCACCGGCGTCTCGATGCTCGCCGGGTTTGAGCCCGAGCTGAACGACCACTCCCACGACGCAAATGTGCGCAAGGCAATCCGCCTGATCGCAAAGGTTTCAACGTTGATCACCGACGGATGGCACATCGCGCACGGCCAGACACCGTTCCCGAACGATCGCGATCTCACGCATGCCGGCAATTTTCTCTACAAGCTCACCGGCAGCGTTCCGCCCGATTGGCAGATCCGCGCGCTCGACACCATTTTCATTCTCTACGCGGACCACGAGTTCAATGCCTCGACGTTCGCGGCGCGGGTCACCGCATCGACTCTCGCCGACATGTATGCGGCCGTGACGAGCGCGTGCGGCACGTTGAAAGGCCCGCTGCACGGCGGCGCGAACGAGGAATCAATCTACATGCTGAATGAAATCAAAACGCCCGATCGCGCGGAAGATTGGCTGAAGGACCGGCTCGCGAAAAAAGCGAAGATCATGGGCTTCGGCCATCGTGTTTACAAAAAAGGCGACTCGCGTGTGCCGGTCATGCGCGAGATCGCGCGCGATTTCGGCAAACGGACCGGCAATGAAAACTGGGTGCCGATTTGCGAGCAGCTCGAACAAACGATGGAGCGCGAGAAAGGCCTTTGCGCGAACGTCGATCTTTATGCCGCGCCGGTCTTCACGATGTTCGGCTTCGACCCGGCGCTGAATACGCCGATTTTCGCTGCGTCGCGGATCGCCGGCTGGTGCGCGCACGTTGTCGAACAACACGACCACAATCGATTGATCCGGCCGCGTTCGCTTTACGTCGGCCCGCCGGAGCGGCCGTATCCCGGCACAGCTAAGTAGGTGGGCCGCGATCTCCGAGCGCGGTCGGTTCGCAGCGCCTTTGCATCGCGCCCGGAGCTCGCGATTCACCTGTGAACGCCCCGTCACTCCAGGAAAAGTATGCGCCGGAGAACGCATGCTTCGGTTGTGGACCAGCCAATCCTGACGGCGTCCACGTCCGCAGCTTTGTGGAAGGCGACGAAGTTGTTGCCGACTGGACTCCGCAGCCGAAATACGAAGCGTTCCCGGGTGTGCTCAACGGCGGGATCATCGGCACGCTGCTGGACTGCCACTGCAATTGGACCGCGGCCTGGCACCTGATGAACAAGAGCGGCACGGATCATCCGCCGTGCACTGTCACGGCCGACTACGCAATCAAGTTGCTGCGCCCGACACCGACGAGCGGCCCAATTCATCTCTCCGCGAGAGTGGTGGAATCGGCCGGCGATCGCGCAGTCGTCGAAGGCACACTGTTCGGCGGCGGCAAAGCATGCGCGACGTGTCGCGGCACATTCGTGGCGGTGAGGGAAGGCCACCCGGCATTTCACCGCTGGTAGCCGAACTCGCCTGACGAACCGCTGACTGAGTGGTCGCGCTGTTCGAGCTCGCGCAGCTTCTCCTGCAATCCCTTGATCACTGCTCGCTCACGCGCGATTTCCGCGTCGACTGAAATTGCCCACGCTGTCCGTTGTTCGAACTCCTGCCTCAGCGTCGCCAGGGCAGCGCGCGCTCGCTCCGTCTCCTGATCAGCGGATTGCGCCCAACGGGTTCGCTCCTCGTACTGTCTTTGGAGGTTGGCGACAATCTCGCGCGTGCGCTCGAGCTCGGCTGCGAGTTCGTAGCCCCAGGCGGTGTGAAACGCGACGTCCTCGTGCAAATTGGTGAGAAACTCCCGCGCTGCTTTGCGACCCCAGTGCGCTGCATCTGCTGATTGCACCCGCGGTTGCTGCAACGCATTCGTGGTGGAATTCACAAACGGTGCGACCGCATCACGCAAAGTCGGATCGTAAATGACCGGCCGCCGGTTTCCGTAGACGTCGAGTGTCTCTTCCGCATAACTGATTGCCGCCCACTCGGCATCGAGCGCACCTTCTTCGCGCAGGCGGCGGAGCCGGTGAATGTGCCAATGCTGAATACGCGGCCGACCGGAGGCTTCGAGGCGTTCGCTGTGCGCGACTTTCGCATCCAGCATCGCTCGCGACCGATACGGCGCGTGCAGGCAAACCAGATCAGCAGTCGTTTCCGGCGGCGCGGCGAGATTCTTCGCCTCGTGATTACCCATGTCGATGATCAGGTCCTTCGACGCTCGGCTGACCCACTTCGGTCCGTACATGATCTCGACCGCTGAAATTTGATGACTTTCCACCAAACGGCAGCACTGATCAGGCGGGCCTGTCATACGCGGCGCTCGCCGCGTCATTGTCATGAGCGCGTCAGGTGCGTTGGTTAGCCGGCTGCGCTCTTGCGCGAAGTGCATGACTTGAGCGCGCAACGCGCCCGCGACCGAATCATTCAGGACACTGCGGAAATCCCCCCAAGGCGCGTACCAAAACTCATCCGCATCGAACGGCACGATCCAGTCGGCGCCGTCCGCGATCGCCTCACGAGCTGCTTGCGTGGCGAGCTCTCCCTGCAGGAAAGCACCGTCTTCCCGGCGCCAACGCACACGCGCATCGGAGCTGAACTCCTCCAATATCTCGTCCGTTCCGTCGGTCGAGCCGTTATCGATCGCCAGAATTCGATCGCAGCCGAGTCCGAGATGATAACGAATTGTCGTCCCGATGAGGTCGGCTTCGTCTCGAACAACCGTGATCCCGTAAATTTTCATCTGCCGCTACAAACGGCGCACCATCCAGCGGAGCTCCACCGTGCGCAACGTTCTCGCGAGTGGTAAGCCGCGCCCGGGGTGACTCGAACACCCGACCGTCGGATTAGAAATCCGATGCTCTATCCGGCTGAGCTACGGGCGCAAAGCGATCTGAAGGTAGTCGTGCGCGCCGCCGTCGCAATGTTCGTCGTCGCCACAGTCTGGAAGGGACCGCAGTGTCCCGACTGTCGCGGCGCTGGGGCCGCTCCCACATTGAAAATCAAAAACATGAATTCGCTGATGGTGATCGCGCCTTACAAGTGGAATGGAATGTGGGTCTTTGACGACCCGGCTGTCGGCCTCGATAAGGAGCCGTTCATCGCCGGCATCGATACGATGATCGATAAAATGACCGCGAACATTCCGAAGGCCGAGCGCGGTTTCCGCGCCGTATTCAGCGCGCAGCCGTTCCCCGGTTACACGGAAAAGCTGGAGTGGCGCCGGAGCGAGTCAGGTGGCAATTGGTACTACAGCCACCACTATAAAATGGAGGGCTGGCTTTGCCCGGCGCTGTTCAAGTACTTCCCGCAGGCGCCGAAGACGATTTACATCAAGCCGGAGCCGAAGGGCTGAGACCGATCGCTATTCGCCGATCCGTTGCTTCAACTCCCAGACACGGAGTGCTGCCAAAAGCAGCGACTTTGTGCGGGTGAGCGTGCCGGCGGCAGCCATTTCGCGGCCGGAAGACGCGTTAGCCGTCGCAGCACTCTTTTTCGGTCTGCCGCGTCGCCGTTTGGTGGTTTTCTGCACTCGGCGCGCAGCGGACTCGCTCAGCGGCAAATTGCCGGCGTTGTTCATACCCATGATTCGAAAGCATCTCTCGCGCCAGCAGCCCCTTTGCGGCTGGCAAAGGTAATCGAAAGCGCTTGTGCGGGTGGTCGTTCTTCGCAACTTTCAGACCGATCATGGCCAATCGGAAGCTCGGCTGCCTCAGCATCTTTTTGTTCGTGGCGCTCTGTGTCAGCCTGTTTCTAAACCTGATCCTCGCCGTGACCGCAGTCCGGCGCTGGAGCGGCGCCGGGCGCTGGGAAGAACCGCGGCCGCGGTTCCGCGAAGTGGTGGTGCAGCGCGGTGGCAGCGACAAAATCGCGGTGATCACGATGCGTGGACTAATCAGCTCGTCCATTGCCGGCAGCGTTAGCGACAACATGGTCGACGACATGCGTTACGCGCTCGAGCAGGCGCGGGAAGACGATCGCGTCCGCGGAGTCGTCCTCGAGATCGATTCGCCGGGCGGGGAAGTGACGGCGTCGGATGCGATTTACAACTCCGTCGTGCGGACGCGCGCGAAAAAACCCGTCGTCGTCTACATGGATTCGCTGGCGGCGTCAGGCGGTTACTACGTCGCCTGCGGCGGGAAGTATTTGATGGCGAATGAGACGACGATCACCGGAAGCATCGGTGTCATCATCCAGACGCTGAATTACGAGCAGTTGTTTAACAAACTCGGACTCGCCTCCGTCGTTTTCAAAAGCGGGAAGTTTAAAGATATGCTGAACGGCGCGCGGCCGATCACGCCGGAAGAGCGTGATTACATTCAGAGCTTCGTGATGAAAACGTACGATAAATTCCTCGGCGTCGTCGCAACTGAGCGCCACCTGCCGGCCGACCAGTTGCGCAACACGATTGCGGACGGACGCATCATGTCGGGCAAGGACGCCGTCGAGTTCAAGCTGATCGATGCGGTCGGGCAGATCGACGATGCGTTTGCGAAGGCGAAGCAGCTCGGCAATGCGTCCGATGCGAGCATCGTGAGGTACGGGCCGCCGTTCTCGTTCGGTCGGGTGTTGCGCGCTCTCAGCCAGGCCGCCCCGTCAAAGATCGAGCTGACCCTGCCGAACCAGATTGCGCCGCAGCTGGAGAGCGGCCGCGCATATTTTCTGCCGAGCTTCTACGCTCCGTAGCGGTCGCATCGCGTGATCGCGGTCGGCGGCTTTTCGATTCTGGTCGCGTTGGCGAACGCGCTCTTCCTCGGCCTCGCCGTCTACGTTTATGGCGCGTTGATCAGGCAAATCGCCGCCCGTTCACCGCAGGCGCCGCCGGCAGTCACGCGCGGATTCACCTGGGGGGACGCCGTGCTCGCATCGCTGCTCGCTACGTGGTTTGTGCTGAACATCACCGCCGCGGGCGCGCACAACATCAGCGCAATGCGGACACGTGAGCTGGCGTTCAACGCGTTATTTTCGATCGCACTCCTGCTCTTCGTCGCCGCTTTCCTGCGCTTCCGCGGTATCGACGTCGGTACCCTTGCGGGTTTTTCCCGGATCGGATTCCGGCGCGCCGCGATCACCGGCGCCGTGCTCTTGATGGCGGCATACCCGCTCATCTTTGTCGCGGATGCCGTAAGCCAGCGACTCATTGGCGGCGACTCCGAACGGCAGGGAATCGTTGAGCTGTTCAATGCCTCCAGCACGCTCGAACAGCGCGTCATGATCATCATTCTCGCGGTCGCCGTTGCGCCTCTCGCGGAGGAATTTCTGTTTCGTTTTTTTCTCTACGGCGTTTTGAAGCGCTACTTCGGACGCGTCGTCGCAATCGTCGCTAATGCGGCGCTCTTCGGCGCGGTGCATGCGCATCTGCCGTCGTTCGCACCGCTGTTCATCCTCGGCAGCTGTTTCACGCTCGCGTTCGAGTGGAGCGGCTCGATCCTCGTGCCGATGACGATGCACGCGCTTTTCAACTCCCTCACGCTGACCGCTCTCGCGTTTCCTGATGTGATCAAACAATGAAACTCCGCCAGTTGGGCGAAGATCGCCTGCTCGCAGAGTGGCTGCCGTTGTTGACACAAAATGACGGCGTGATTGCCGGGGCGGGTGACGACTGCGCGGTGGTCCGCGTCCGCGGTCCGAGAAATCTGCTCCTGCTAAAGACGGATTGCGTCGTCGAGGGAGTGCATTTCGAGAAGCGCACGCCGGCCGCGGCTGTCGGCTGCAAGGCCGTCGCGCGTGCTCTGAGCGACATCGCCGCGATGTCGGGGCAGCCGCGCTTCGCGCTGATCACGTTGATTGCCCGCGACACGACGGACGTCGGTTGGACGCGTGAGCTCTACCGCGGCGCCAACAAGGCGGCGGCGCGTTTCGATGTCGCAATCGTCGGCGGCGAAACAAGCAGCACGCCGGGGCCGATCTGCATCGTCGTGGCTGTCGCCGGAGAGGTGGAACGGGAGCGTTGTGTCTACCGATCGGGCGGCCGAACCGGCGATGTCTTGTTCGTGACCGGCAGGCTCGGCGGCTCGGTTGGCGGCAAGCATCTGCGGTTCGTGCCGCGCATCACAGAGGCGCG
Source organism: Verrucomicrobiota bacterium (assembly GCA_902810735.1). GTDB lineage: Bacteria > Verrucomicrobiota > Verrucomicrobiia > Chthoniobacterales > UBA10450 > CADDYX01. The sequence continues at coordinate 8,784 of CADDYX010000094.1, forward strand.
CTGGCTGACGGCGAATTTCAAAATCCACGCGATGATGGACCTGAGCGACGGCCTCGCTGCGGACCTGCCGCGGCTCGCAAGCGCTAGCCGCACCGGCTTCGAACTCGATAAAACGCTGATCCCGCGACAGCGCGGCTGCACGGTCGAGCAGGCGATCAACGACGGCGAAGATTACGAGTTGCTATTCGCGATCGCGGCGCGAGACGCTGAGCGCTTGGAGCGCGCGTGGCGGAAACAATTTCCAAAGCTGTCGCTGACCCGCATCGGCGCGCTGACTCGGCAATCGGCGATCGGCAACCGCAAATTCACCGGCGGGTATGATCATTTCAAAAAGCGTTGAAGACACGATCGCTGCCGGTCGGAAGATCGGTGCCAGCGCACGCGCTGGCGATGTGTTCGCGCTTGTCGGTGATCTCGGCGCAGGTAAAACGCAGCTCGTAAAAGGGATCGCGCGCGGGCTCGGTGCTGACGCGGAGGTGACGAGCCCGACTTTCACGTTGATTCATGAATATGCGGGCGGGCGGCTGCCGCTTTACCACTTTGATTTCTATCGCCTTGAATCGAAGGCCGAGGTGCTCCGCCTCGGGATCGACGAATACCTGTTCGCCGACGGCGTCTGTGTGGTGGAATGGGCGGATCGGTTCCGCGAGCTGATGCCGCAGAGTTCGAGATGGATTTCAATTCGCGCGCGTGAGAGCGGTGAGCGCGTGATCGAAACAACTGCTGTGCGATGAAAATCCTCGCGCTCGATCTTTCGACCGCCCGTGGCAGCGTGGCAGTTCTCGAGAACGGCGGGGAAGCGTTCCTGCGCGATTTTGCGAACGACCGGAAGCACTCCGGCGCGTTTTTCGAAGCTCTTGCCGCGGCGCAAAGCTGCTGCGCGAATCCTGATCGCATCGTCGTTGGACTCGGCCCCGGATCGTACGCCGGTATCCGAATCGCAATCTCCTCGGCGGTTGGGTTGCAGCTCGCGTGCGAAGCGGAGTTGATCGGCCTGCCTTCTGTTTGCGCAATGGACACGCCGGACGACGAGTTCTGCGTGATTGGCGATGCGCGGCGGCAGTCGTATTGGTTCGCGAAAGTCGAGCGACGCCGTTGCTGCGAAGGACCGCTGCTGCTGGACGAATTGGCGCTGCGCGAGCGGCTCGCGCAGCTGGAAATTCCCGTCTATTCGGCGGAACGATTGCCAGTGTTCTCCGGCGTCGTCGTGGCATATCCATCGGCTGTTCACCTCGCACAGATCGCGAGCACTGCCTGCGCCGATCAGGTTTTGCCGCCGCTCGAGCCAATTTACCTGCGCGAACCGCACATCACCGAATCGAAGCAACCGGTATGGACCGCGACGCGCTAACGCGCTGCTGGGCGGAAATCGACCTGCGCGCATTGCGCGAGAATGCGCGCGTCGTGCGGCACCGCGCGGGCGGGGCCGATCTCTGCGCAGTGATCAAAGCGAACGCCTATGGACACGGGCTTGGTGAGATTGCGAGAGCATTGGTTGATGACGCGCAGTTGTTTGGCGTTGCAAACCTGGCGGAAGCGATCGAGGCCCGCGCGCACGCCCCGTCCCGGCCGGTGCTGATTCTCGGACCGGCGTTGCCGGCTGAGCGGCGGCCGATTGTGGAGCATGGCTTTATCGCAGCGGTATCCGGTTTCGAAGAAGCCGTCGCGTTTTCCGCAGTTGCAGGTTCTGCGCCTGCGTTGCTCAACGTCGTGATCGATACCGGAATGGGCAGAATGGGATGCGCCGAGTCCGCCGCCGCTGAGACAATCAAATCGATCGCAGCTCTCGAGCGCGTGAAACTGCACAGCGTGTCAACGCATCTGCCGGTTGCGGATGAAGACGCGCAATTTACGCGCGATCAGCTCGCGCGTTTCAGCAAAACGGCCGCGGCGTTGCGGCGCGAGTTGCCCGGCGACTACAAACTGCACGCGCTGCTCAGCGCCGGCGTGCTCGCATTTGCCGAAACGCCGTTCGACATCGTGCGCGCGGGGCTCGCGCTGTATGGCATTTCGCCTCTCGCGGAATTCCAGCGGCTGTTGCGCCCAGTGATGTCTCTCAAGTCCCGCGTCGTGCTTGTGCGTGACGTGCCAGCCGGCAGCACGATCAGCTACGGCCGGACGTTCACCACGCCTGCACGAATGCGCGTCGCGACGATCGCTGCCGGCTACGCGGACGGGTATCCGCGCTCCCTGTCGAATCGCGGCGCTCACGTCTTGATTCGCGGCGCTCGATGCGCCGTGCTCGGGCGCGTGACGATGGACATGCTCGTGGTGGATGTCTCCTCGATACCGCATGTCGAGGCTGGCGATGAAGTGGTGTTGATCGGCAGCCAGGCGAGCGAGCAGATCCTCGCGTCCGACGTCGCGCAATGGGCCGGCACGATCGCGTGGGAGATCTTTACCGGGATTGGCACGCGGGTGCGGCGCGTGTATTCCTGACCCGATGTTTCAGATCATCTTCAATGAGCTGAGCGCGGCCGAGATGTCCGCTTTGCCGAAACATCTCCAGCTGGAACTGCTCGCCGAATTTCAGGTCCTGCCTGAGGAGCTCGACCACCTGGACTCGCGAAAGTTCGGCGTCATCGAGCGCGAAGGAAAAAAGCTGCACCGTTACCGCGCGAAGGATTACCGGATCTACTTCGAGAAATCGCCGGAAGGACTCACCGTCCATCGTGTCCTGCACAAG
>CADDYX010000095.1 GCA_902810735.1 Verrucomicrobiota bacterium
TTGCCGGCCAGCGCCGCGCGCGACCAGGCGATTGGAAACATCGCACGGCAGTGGGCGCTCTCGGATGCCCGTGCGGCCGTCGCGTGGGTGGAGCAATTGCCGCCGAGCGACGCACAGCGGAACGCCTTGCGCTCGGCGCTGGCCAGTTGGGTGCAAGCGGAACCAAACGCCGCGGCCCAGTACGTGGCCACCTTGCCGGCCGGCAAAGAGCAGGAAGAGGCGACGACGTCGATTGCGATGCAGCTGGCGAATAGCGACGTGCAGAGCGCAATCACCTGGGCGCAGAAACTCCCGGCCGGCAGCGCGCGGGAGAGCGCGCTGGCAAACATTGTTGCGCAATGGAGCGAAGCCGATCCACAGCGAGCCGCCGATTTCGCGATGCGGACGAGCGATGCTGAAGGCCGCAAGAATTTGCTTGAGAACGTCGGGCGCCAATGGGCGCGCAACGATCCGCAGGCGGCCTTGAGCTGGGCGCAGAATCTCGGTGATCCCGCCGCGCGCGATGCTGTCTTTCCCGGCATCATTACTGTGCTTGCCGAATCAGATCCGGCGCAGGCCGCGCAGCTCGTTTCGCGTTTGTCGAGTTCGGCGCAGCCAAACGCGACCGCTTCGATCGCGTGGCAATGGGCCGGCAGTGATGCCAACGCGGCGAGCAGGTGGGTAGCGACATTGCCGCAAGGCGCCGCGCGTCAGCAGGCCTGTGAGAACCTGGTCAATCGCTGGGCGGAAATCGATTTGCCCGCCGCCGGCACATGGCTGGCCGGATTGCCGGCCGGTCCGTCGCGCGACGCCGGCGTTCTCGCCTTCACGCGTCATGTCGCGGCGACTGATCCGCAAACGGCGGCGCAATGGGCCGATACCATCAGCAACGAAAACGTTCGGAACACGCAGCTGGAAACGATCGCAACGGCGTGGCTGCACACGGATCCGAACAGCGCCAGCGCATGGATCAGCAATTCTTCACTGCCAGATGACGCAAAACTTCGCTTGCTGCCGCCGCACGGATGAAGTCGCGCGCGAAAAGTTGCGACGACCGACCGGCTGCGATCGCGCAGGCAATCGAAATCCTGCACAAGTGGGGGATTCACTCGTTAGGCCAGCTCGCCGCGCTCGATAAACAAGAGGTGGCGGCGCGGCTCGGGCCGATCGGCGTCGAGCTTTGGGAGCGAGCCAACGGCAGAAGCATGCGCCCGCTGAAACGCGTCACGCCCGCCGAGACGTTTGAGGAGGCGTTTGAATTCGAGCACGAGATCGAAACGGCCGAGCCGTTGCTCTTCATGCTGCGGCGCTTTTTGCAGCAACTATCGGTGCGGCTCGGCGCAACCTATCGCGTCGCGAAGGAGCTGACGTTGCGGATTACATTCAGCGACAAACGCGCTTACGAACGGACATTCAAAATCCCGCAGCCGACAAATAACGTGGAGCTGCTCTTCCGGATGCTGCACACGCATCTGGAAAATTTTAAATCCGAGGCGCCGATCACGGCGGTCGGCTTGCGCGCGCAGCCGGCGAATGCGGGCCAGCAGCAATTCGGTTTGTTCGAAACTGCATTGCGCGATCCGGCGCAGCTCGCCGAAACGCTTGCTCGTTTGACCGCGCTGGTCGGATCGGATCGCGTCGGCACGCCAGTGCTCGAGAATTCGCATCGATCCGACGCGTTTCGGATGCAGCCGTTTGAATGGCAGTTACCCGAAACCGATAGCCCGCCGCAGAAATCGCAGCGGCCAGCACTGCGGCGATTCCGCGCGACGCCGCCCGCAGTCGTGCTCGTGGAGGAGAACAAACCGGCGCACGTTCGCAGCTCGGAAATGACCGGCCACGTCGCCGAGCAGGCGGGCCCGTATGCATCGTCGGGAAATTGGTGGGACGAGAAAGCGTGGCGGCGCGCCGAGTGGGATGTGCAGCTCGAAAACGGCGCGTTGTGCCGGTGCCATTTCGACGGCGAGCAATGGCGAGTCGATGGCGTTTATGACTAACCCGCGGTCATCCCGAGCGGAGCGAGCGACCTCCCAAATACCGCGCGACTGCGCTTCGCCAAACGACATCAGAGGTAGTTTGAGAGGTCCCTCGCATCGCTCGGGATGACCGCGGGTCATTCGTATGCCGTACGTCGAATTGCATGCGTGCAGCGCGTTCAGTTTCCTGCGCGGCGGATCGAACCCTGAGCAGTTAGCAGAAACCGCGGCCGAGCTCGGCATGCCGGCAATGGCATTGCTGGATCGCAACGGCGTCTACGGATCACAGCGATTTGCCGTCGCCGCGCGCGAGCACAACGTGCGGCCGATCACCGGCTGCGAACTCACGATGGAGGACGGCAGCATCGTGCCCGTGCTCGTCGAAACGAAACGCGGCTACGCCAATCTCTGTTCGCTGTTGACGGAAGCGCACCTCCGCAGCGACACGAAAGGCGCATGCGCGGCGAGATGGTCCGAGCTACCGCAATTCGCCGACGGTTGGATCGCACTTTCTGGATCGACTCGCGACAATCCGGCCGAACATGTGCAACGCCTTGTTGCTGCGTTTGGCCGCGACAATGTTTACGTCGAAATCCAGCGGCATTTCATCCGCGGCGAGGAACGCCGCAACGCGGAGCTGATCGACGTCGCTCGCGCTTGCAAACTGCCGCTGCTCGCCACGAATGGCGTGCAGTACGCGAAGCGCTACGGCCGTGAAGTGCTCGACGTGTTCACCTGCATTCGCGAGCACACGCACCTCGATGCCGCGGGAAAATTGCTGACGCAAAACGCGGAGCGTCATCTGAAAAGCGACCGCGAGATGCGCGAGCTGTTTCGCGATTTGCCGGAAGCGATCACGAATACCGAACGACTCGCCGAGCGGCTCCACTTTTCGCTCGAGAACATCGGTTACGACTTTCCGGATTTTCCGGTGCCGGCCGGACACGACATGAATTCATTCCTGCGCACGATGGTCTGGTTCGGCGCGCAGCAGCGTTACGAAGCGATCAGCATGAAGGTGCGGCGGCAGATTCAGGACGAGCTTGCGCTGATTACGAAGCTCGGATTTGCCGGCTATTTTCTGATCGTCTGGGACATCGTGAATTTCTGCCGCGAGCAGAACGTGATGGTGCAGGGTCGCGGCAGCGCGGCGAACAGCGCGGTCTGTTATTGCCTCGGCATCACGCCGGTTGATCCGGTGAGTAACAATCTCGTCTTCGAGCGGTTCCTGAGCGAGAGCCGCAAAGGCTGGCCCGACATCGATCTCGATCTGCCGAGCGGCGACCGGCGCGAGAGCGTGATCCAGGAAGTTTACCGGCGTTACGGCAAACACGGGGCGGCGATGACTGCGAATGTGATCACGTATCGCGGCAAAAGCGCGGCGCGCGAAATCGGCAAGGCGCTGAATTTGCCGGCAAACATTCTCGATCGTTTCTCGCATCTTTTTGCCAGCGGCGATTTTCCGCACACGCTCGAGCTCGAATCGCACATCGAGCAGGCTGGTCTGCCGAAAAATCATCCGCGCATGCCGGCCTTCATCCGTTTGTATCAATCGATCTACGGACTGCCGCGCCACCTCGGCCAGCATTCCGGCGGGATGATCATTTGTCAGAACAAGCTGAGCACGTTCGTGCCGCTGGAGAACGCGTCCATGCCCGGCCGGGTCGTGGCGCAATGGGACAAGGATGATTGCGAGGATCTCGGCATCGTGAAGGTCGACTTGTTAGGCCTGGGCATGATGTCTGTGATGCAGGATACGTTCGAGCTTTGTCGCGAACGCGGCCGGCCGCTCGACCTAGCGCATATTCCGAAAGACGACGCGAAGACCTTCGAGATGATGTGCCACGCCGATACGGTGGGCGTTTTCCAAATCGAGAGCCGCGCGCAGATGGCGACGCTGCCGCGGATGCAGCCAAAATGTTTTTACGACGTGGTCATCGAGGTGGCGATCATCCGGCCCGGTCCGATTCAGGGGAATATGGTGCACCCGTATCTCGCGCGCCGCGCGGGCAAGGAGCCGATCGTTTATTACGACGAACGCCTGAAACCGGTGCTCGAGCGCACGCTCGGCGTTCCGCTCTTTCAGGAACAGATGCTGAAGATCGCGATGATCATGGCGAATTTTTCCGGCGACGAAGCGGAAGAATTGCGCCGCGCGCTCAGCTTCCACCGTTCGCAGGAGCGCATGAACAAAGTCGGCGTGAAGCTGCGCGACGCGATGCTGCGCAACGACGTCGCGCCCGAAGTAATCGACCAAGTGCTGCAATCGATCACGTCCTTCGCGCTCTACGGATTTCCCGAATCGCACGCGATCAGCTTTGCGATTCTCGCCTACGGCAGCGCGTACTTAAAAGCGCATCGCGGACCGGAGTTTTACGCCAGCCTGCTCAACAATCAGCCGATGGGTTTCTACACGCCGGCGACGATCGTCAAAGATGCGCGCCGACACGGCACGCGCGTGCTGCCGGTCTGCGTGAAGCAATCCGATGTTCGCTGCACCGTGATATCGGACGACACATTCCGGCTCGGCTTTTGCGTAGTGAATGGATTGCGCAGCGAACATGCCGAGCAGTTGGTCGGGGAGCGAAATCGCGCGCAGTTCGAATCGCTGGATGACCTGCGCCGTCGCGTCTCATTAACCAAGGAGGAATTGCGGAATCTCGCGCTGGTCGGCGCGTTCAACTGCTTCAGCGCACATCGTCGCAACGCGCTGTGGGATGCCGAAGAGGAAATGCCGGAGCCGCTCTTTGAGCGAACAAGGAAGACGCGCCGGGAGTCGCCTTTGGCCGCGATGACAATCGAGGAACGTGTGCGCGCCGATTTCGAAGCGATGAACCTAACGACCGGACCGCACCCGATGCAGCTGGTGCGCGAGAGTTTGCCGAATGCGTGGCGCGCGATCGATCTCGCGCAGGCGCGGCACGGCTCGATCGTGCAGATTGCCGGCAACGTGATCTGCCGTCAGCGACCGGGCACGGCGAAAGGCTTTGTCTTCGTCAGCCTGGAAGATGAGACCGGCATCGCGAACGCAATCGTGACGCCGGACCTGTTTGAACAACTGCGGCTCGTGCTCACGGAAGAGCCGTTTCTGATCATCGAAGGCCAGGTGCAAAACACCGAGAATGTCGTGCTCGTAAAAACGCAGCGCGTCACCCCGCTCGTGCACGAGCAGCTCGCCGGGAGCGCCTCGCACGATTTCCGCTAAACAACGTGGGAGCGGCCTCAGTGCCGCGACCGCATGAAGTCGGGACACTGAGGTCCCTCCCACATTTGATCTACTCTGCGGTCGATCTCTGCGAGTGCTCTTTCGGCTCGGCTGGGCGCTCCGGCGGATGTTCGTCGTGCTCCATCCATTCGGTATGAAACACGCCCGGCTTGTCGACGCGTTCGTAGGTATGCGCACCGAAGAAATCGCGCTGCGCCTGGAGCAGGTTTGATGGCAAACGCGCGGAGCGATAGCTATCGAAGTAGCCGAGTGACGCGGAGAAAGCCGGCACGGCGACGCCGTGCGTGACCGCGGTGGAAACCGCCACGCGCCAGTTGTCCTGTGTCTTTGCGATGATGTCGGTGAAATAGGGATCGAGCAGGAGATTATGCAGTTCGCGATCGCGCTGGTACGCCTCGACGATCCGGTTCAGGAACTTGGCACGAATGATGCAGCCGCCGCGCCAGATGGTCGCGATGTCGCCGAAGTTCAGGTTCCATTTGTATTGAATGCTGGCCGCGCCGAGCAGCTCCATGCCTTGGGCGTAAGAGACGATTTTTGAGGCGTAGAGCGCGTTGCGCACCGCGTCGATCAACTGCTTGCGGTCGCCGGTGAACTTCTTCGGCGCGGGCTGCGGCAGGATTTTCGATGAAGCGACGCGTTCGTCTTTGCGTGATGAAATTACGCGGGCTTCGACCGCAGCGTTGATGGTGGAAATGACGACCGATTGGGAAATGGCGGATTGCAGCGTCCACAACCCGGTGCCCTTTTGGCCGGCCTTATCGAGGATCACATCGACGAGCGGCTTGCCGGTGTCGGGATCGATCTTCCGGAAGATTTGCGATGTGATCTCGATCAGATAGCTGTCGAGCTCTCCGCGATTCCAATCGGTGAACGTGTCGGCCAGCTCCGCCGCCTGCATCCCGATGACATCTTTCAAGATCGCATACGCTTCGCAGATCAACTGCATGTCGCCGTACTCGATGCCGTTGTGCACCATCTTCACGTAATGCCCGGCGCCGCCGGGACCCATGTACCGGCAGCACGGCTCACCGTCGACCTGCGCAGCGATTTTGCGGTAGATCGGCGCGATAATTTCCCACGACTCCCGCGGACCGCCCGGCATGAGCGATGGACCTTTGAGCGCGCCTTCTTCGCCACCGGATACGCCGCAGCCGACGAAGTGAATTCCTTTCGCTTCGAGATCTTTGGAGCGGCGCTCGGTGTCGGTGAAGAGTGAATTACCGCCGTCGATGATGACGTCGCCTTTCTCGAGCACCGGCACGAGCTGCTCGATCACGGCGTCCACCGGTTTGCCGGCTTTGACCATGATCATGGCTTTGCGCGGGCGTTTCAGCGCGCCGACGAACTCCTCGATCGAGCGGGTCGGCTGAATGTTTTTTCCTTTGGCGCGGTTGTTGGCGAACTTTTCCGTCACTTCCGTCGTGCGGTTGTAAACCGCGACGGTGAAGCCCTTCGACTCCATATTCAGCACGAGGTTCTCGCCCATCACGGCGAGGCCGATCAGTCCAATATCGCATTGATTCGTCGTCATTTTCGTATCTCCTGTAGCGGGGGCGACGATCCTATGCAGAGCCAGAGCAGCGTGCAATTGCCGTTTCACCGATGAACTGGGCGAATCGTCTAACGCTTAGCCGGCTGGCGTTGACGGTTCTTTTCGTGTTCGCGCTGAATTCCCAGTGGCGCTACGGGCGAACCGCCGCGCTGGTCCTCTTTGCCGTCGCGGGTTTAACCGACTATTTCGACGGCGAGATCGCGCGCCGATATAAATTCGTCACCGCTTTTGGAAAGTTAATGGACCCGCTGGTCGACAAGATCATGATCGCGGCCGCATTCATTTCACTCGTGCCGCTGCGTGCAATCCCGGCGTGGGTCGCGATCACGATCGTGGCACGGGAATTTTTGATCACCGGATTGCGGTTGCTTGCGAGCGCAAAGGGTCAGGTGCTCCCGGCAGAGCGGCTCGGAAAACACAAGACGTCGTGGCAGATCGTGACCGTCGTGTTTTTCCTCGCGCTCCTGTCGATACGCGAGCTTCGCTACGCGAGTGGCGTGGACGATTGGTGGAGGCGGACCTGGAACGATGGCGGCTCGGCGCTCGTATTCATCGCGGTGATGCTGACGCTCTACTCGGGCCTGGCGTATGCGTGGAGACACCGCGATCTCATCGTGCGCGACGAATCGGGAATGTGACGCAGCAGGCGAGCGCACAAAAATACTGGCGTGCCAGCCGTAGCTTCAGTGCGAACGGGCGGCCCGCCTGCGCTCCGCTATGGAGCGGGTGAAGGGAATCGAACCCTCGTCAGTAGCTTGGAAGGCTACAGCTTTACCATTAAGCTACACCCGCGTGCGGCGGTAAGCTGGCGCGCCGGATCAGCTCTGCCAAGCGGTTTCTGCGCACGCACGCCTGCTTGCTATTGCGCCTGCTCTGTCTAGCTGTGAAGGCATGAATCGTCCCACGCTGTTGCTGCTGCTCGTTGTGCCGCTACTTGTCGGCATTGCGCGCGCCGACCTCACGATCACGCAAAAGGTGGAGGGCGCCATCCATGACGGCGACGTCACGATCAAGATCAAGGGCGACAAGGCACGGATCGACGCTACCCCGCAGATCACGACCCTGCTCGACGGCAGCGGCGACGTCATTAACCTGATGAACGACCAAAAGCGCTTCATCCGGATGTCGGCCGAAAAGATGAAGGCGATGGCGAGCATGGCGGCGCAGTTCGGAGTTGGTCATGCCGGTGCGGAAAAGCCAAAGCTGACGCCGACCGGCAAAACGGAGACGATCAACGGCTTCGCAACCGAAGAATACGCATTCGACAGTCCGCAGCTGAAGGGGAGTTACTGGATCGCGAAAGATTATCCGGCCGCCGATTCGATTATCAAACAGCTCCAGGCGTTGAAGCCTGAGGCGATGGGCCCGGCGGCGAGTGCAGTGCCGGACTATCGCGATCTTCCGGGCGTGCCGATCCGGACCCGCGTCACGATCGGTAACCAGGAATTCGTGACGACCATCACGTCGATCAAACAGGACCCGCTGCCGGACAGCGACTTTGCGATTCCAGCTGGTTTCGAGCAGATCAAGCTGCCGGACATTCATCTGCGCGACAGCAAGCCGCCGACGAGCGGCGAGTCGCCGTCGCAGCCGTAAAGCCAGCAGTCGGCAGCCGGTGGCACGCGCAACCCCGCTGGTTCTGGCGTCGCGATCGCCACGGCGACGGGAGCTGCTCGCAGCGGCTGGTTTCGAATTCGAGGTCGTTACGCCGGAGGTTGCGGAGCTCGAAACAGCGGAGCTGACGGTGCGCGAGCTGACCTGGTCGAATGCGCGACGCAAAGGGCGCGCTGCTGCGGCCGCGCAGCCCGAAGCCGTAATTCTTGCGGCCGATACACTCGTCGCGATTGACGGACAGGTGATGGGCAAGCCAGTCGACATGAACGCCGCGCGTGCAATGCTGCGCCGGTTGAGCGGCCGCACACACGAAGTCTGTTCTGCGGTTTTCATCGTGCAGCCACGCACCCGGCGCGAGGCGACATTCGACGAGATTTCGCACGTCACATTTCGCCGGCTCGATGCGACGGCAATCACCGCCTACCTCGCCAAGGTGAATCCGCTCGACAAAGCGGGAGCATACGCCGCGCAGCAACACACATCCGAGATCATCGATCACATCGACGGCTCCTACACGAACGTCGTTGGTCTGCCGATGGAGAAGACGCTCGCCTCGCTTCGCCAGTTCGGCGTCCTGCCGCGTTCCTAGGGCACCTCGGCCGGTTCGGGTTCAGCGACGCGCGTCGCGCTGTGCGGTTCGCGTTTCAATACCCGATACAAAAACCAGACGATGAAGCAGTTCGCGGCGAGAATCGCAAAGCCGAGCACGGTCGGTCGATGCCAGATGTGTCGCACTTCCACAGGAATCAGCGCCGCAGTCGCGAACACCATCAGGAACTCAGCCCACCGTTTTTGCAGATAGACGCCGATGCCTTCGGTGAAGAGCACGGCGGAGTAGAACAAGGCCAGCATGCCGGGCGCGCGAAGATGGCCGCCAGCGAGCGCGTCCTGCAAACGATTGAGCAGGTAAACGACGGCGCGGCTGTGCTCGAGCAGGATCTCGTCCGCCGCCCAATCCGAGATCGCGTCGAGCCAGCGCGTGCGTGTGTTCAGGAAAATCAGGGAAACGCCGAGCGTCAGAAGCAGCACGCCTTTCAGGATCTTGAAAACCGCGATCACCTTGAGATAACGGACGCGATTTTGCTCGCGCAGAATCCGCGGTCCTTCGGGTGATTTCGTCATCATCATTCTGCCACAATCGGGCCCTCGCGGCAGCAGACCTCAAGCTTGTTGCCATCAGGATCTTCGAAAAACACCGCGTAATATCCGGACGTGTATTCGGTCCAGATCTGCGGCCCTTCAATGTTGCGCCCGCCGGCCTTGCGCACCACCTCAGCGATTCGGTCGACCTCCTCCCGCGTCTCCGCCCAGAACGCGATGCGCGACTCGTTAGGCCGATGGTTCGGGTCTTCGGTAAATCCGAAAAACTCTTTCGCGGTCCCGCTCGGCTCCGGGACCTGAAATGCGCCCCAGACATCGCCGCTTTCGTCTTTTGTGAAACCGATCGCCGGGAGAATCTGCGCGTAGAACTGCTGCGCGATCGCGCGGTTCTTCACCCGTAGATCGATGTGATCGAAGTATCGGCGTTCAGTCATTTCGCCTGACGTTGGGTGCGACGGATCATCAGCTTCAGGCCGGACCAGGTGTCGTCGACCGCACACACTTTCACGTCGACGAACCCAAGTGGCAACGCCTCCGCGCGAATGACATCTTCAGTCACATCAGTCCCGACGCCCGCCGATTTCTTCGGCCACGAAACCCAGAGCACGCCGTCGTCTGCGATCGCCCGCCGTATACGCGTGAGCTCGCGCGCGAGCAGCTTGCGCTCAATCACAAACAAATGCACAAAACGCGCGTTCTTTGTGATCGTTGTCGTGATTTGCGCATCTGCCGGCAAATTCGTCAGCAAGTCGAGGTAATGCCGCGGCGCATCGACCGCGATCACACGCTCGCCGGGTTTAATGCCGAGCTTGCGCACGAGTGGAGTGCCTGAATAACCGGCCATAATCGCAATCGGCGCTTCGACTTGCATGCAGTTTATCGGTAAGCTCGCCGCGGTTTGCAAACGTCGACGCCCGCGCTGGTGCGCTCGAGAGCTTTCGGCGAGTTCGTGTCCGCACGCGTTGCAAGATTGATCGCGTTGTGGCTGCTCGCGATCGGCACCGCGTCCGCCGCTGGTCTGCAAGCTTACGCTGATTTAGTCAGAGCCGATCCGTTGCCGGTGCATGTGGTGCCGCCTGCGAGCGGAGTGCGGATCACGTATCTCGGCACGAACGGGTACCTGCTCGAGGCGCGCGACACTACGCTCCTGGTGGATCCATACTTTTCGCGCCAGAGCCTCGCGCGCGCGGCCTTCAATCTGGACGCAGTGCCGCAGCCGAAGCTCGTCGATCAATGGCTTCGACAGCATCCGCACATCGACGCCGTGCTCGTGACGCACGGACATGTCGATCACCTCCTCGATGTGCCGCAGATTTTGCGCACGACCGACGCGCAGATGATCGGATCGGAAACGAGCGTGAGGCTGGTGCGCTCAATGAATATTGCGGGAGCGCACCTGCACGCCGTGCGCTACGGCGACAAGCTTCACGTCCGACAAGCCACGGTCGACGTGCTGCCGGCGAAACATGATCGTGTTCTCGGCTCGGTGCCGTTCAACGGCAGGGCGCGAAATCTTCCGCCCCGCAAAGTCGGTGACTGGGTGGCGGGGGAGCCACTTGCCTTTCTCATTCAGCTCGGCGGCAAACGCATTTTCATCAACGCCGGAGCAGGTCCTGGAGCTCCGGAAATCCGCGCGCGCGATATCGATCTCGCGATTCTCGGCGTCGCCACGCCTGATTCGGTGCGCGCATTTCCCGCCGAGGTCGATCAACTGCATCCGCGCTTCGTGTTGCCAAGCCACCAGGACAATTTCTTTCAACCGCTCGCTCGCGGGTTTTCATTTCTTCCGCTCACGAATTTTCCTGCTGTCCGCGCGGCGGCGAATGCCCGCCGGACCGAATTGGTGCTGCTCGACTACTTTCGGCCCTGGACGTTGCGATGAATCGCCCGCGCGCAACGGTTGCATTGACATTGACCGCGCTGGCGCCCGTCGTGCCGCAGCTTCTCGGCAGCGCGTTTAACATTTGGTACAATCTTGTC
>CADDYX010000096.1 GCA_902810735.1 Verrucomicrobiota bacterium
CATCAACGATCGCAATGCCTTCGCTGCCGTTTGCGACGTAAGCGTAGGTCCGCGCCACGTAGAGCCGGTGCGCATCGCGTAATCGGACGACGGCGTTCGAGATCGGCCGCGGATGATCCGGATCATCGATGTTCAACACCTTCAATCCATCATCGTCCGTCACGAAGAGGTAGCGGAACTGAACGGCGACACATTTTGGGTTGCGCAGGAAATTGCCGGTGTATTCGCCGGCGAGTCGCGGATGCGCGGGATCGGTGCAGTCGACGACGAACAGCCCGCGCGGCGTGCAGATGTAAAGCCGGTGACCCGCGGCGGCGCCGAACGTGGCGCCGGTCAGCACGCCATCGGGATTGAAAGCGACGTCGCGCTTCAGGAAATTGTTGTCCGGATTGCCGTCGACCAACGTCGCCACATTCGAACCGACGAGGCCTTCTTCGCGATCGGTGACGTAGACGAACGCGTAGAACATGTCGATCGGCTGTTCTTCGTTCTCCGGGATGTGCAGCCGCGCGGGGTCGAGTGCGAGCGTGCTCGGGATGATGACTGACGTCGCATACTTCGTGTTCACCCGCGTCCGCTGACCGAGCGGTGAGACAGGCGCGCTGACGATGCGCTCGCTGAAACCTTTCTGGTCGATATTCGCGACATCGAACACCTCAAACCCGCCGGGGCCGTTCGCGGTGTAAAGATATTCGCCGCGGAGCACGATGTCCTGAATGTCGTGTCCGCTATGCTCGTACGCTTCGCGCAACACGGAGCCGTTCTCGAGGTGTTTCCGGTAGTTGTCCGGGTAGGCGATCTTGTGCAGGTGACTCCCGATCACCGCCTGCGGCTCGTCCGCTTCAGTCCAGATGATGGCGTGGAAACCTTCCGGTCCACTGCCGACGTAGGAATACCGGCCGAAGAAATTCACACTGCCGGTGCCGAAGCCGAGGAGCGAAGCCATCCATGCGTTGTTGTCGTTGTAGGCGGAGAGGTGGCAGTCGGTGCAGTTCTTGGTTGTGCCGACGCTCGACGTGGTGTGTGCGAAATGCGGGTTATAAGCCTGTCCGCTGTAGCCTTCGGCAGAAAAAGTCTGCTGCTGCGAGTAGACCCACTCGCGGTTTGCGTTCTGCGACGACACGACTACCGCGCTCGACGAACGCAGCACCGCCATCCGGTGTTTCTTCACCGTGCCGTCGATGCCGAGCTGGAAGACGTCGTCACGCACGACCTGCGGGTTGTAGGTCGTATAGTTCCGGTCAGTCACGCCCTCGTATTTATTCTGCGGCACCCGCTGGTTCGCCTTCATCGGCAAGTGACAGCCGAAACAGCTCGTCGCCCACGACGTGTGGCAGATCTGGCAATCCATCGCGCTGTTGTCGTGCGCGAGTTTGACGCGGCGCTCTTTGTAACCGGGATCGTTGCCGTAGCCGGGATCGTTCGGCATCGGTAACGGACGTCCATCGCCGGTCCTGTAGCCGCGTTCGTCGGACGCGGCTTTCTCTTGCGTAGCTTCAGGGCCGCGGCCAGCGACCGCGGCGACAGGTACAGCCCCGGGAACAACGCCCCACGTTTTGCCGTCGCGATGCAGCGTCTTCGCGTAGGCGCTCCTGGGATTGTAATGCGGCGAGGCGGGATTGATCGTGTCGATCGTCTGCGGAATTTCCCACCGCATATCCGGCGACATGGATGATTGCTGCCAAAGCGCATTTCCTTCCCAGGTGAAGCGCGGCCCGAACGGCGTGTTGCTCGTGCGGAGCAGATCGACCTGACCGGCATTGCCAGTCGTGATCAGGGTCGGCCGCTGCGAAATCGTGCCGTGGCAGTCGACGCAGTTGATCGTGGTCGCGTTGCGCGGTTCGCCGTAAAGCATGCCGTTGCCGTGGACGTCCTTGTCGAAATGGCAATCGCCGCACTGCATGCCGTGCGCGAGATGCACGTCGTTCAGGTGCACCGCTTTCTTGAACTTCTGCGGATCGTCGTGCGGGATGATGTTGTCGCGCAGGTCGAGGAAATTGCCTTTGCGATCGTGCTTGAAGATGGCGCGGAAGACCCAGCCGTGACCGTGGTAGTCGGCGAACTGCGTGTGCTTCATCTGCGGGTTTAACTCCGAGACCTTCTCGAGAAATTCCTTATCGCCCCAGAGGCCACGCGCCGCCGCGGCTTCCGGGTTTTCCTGCGTCTTGATCACCAGCTCGTCCTCGGTCGGATTGTGCTGCTGTTTCGGATACATCAGCTCGCCGTCGGTCTCCTGGTCCCACCAGATGTATCCTTCGAACGGGTTCACGAAGAGGTTGCCTTGGTGCATGTGGCAGTTCATGCACTGCGCGGACGGAATCGAGCGCGTGAGCTGGTGAATGATCGGATGGCCTTTTTCGTTCTTCGGAATGGCTTTGTCGGCGGTGAAACTCAGACCCTGGTTGCCGTACTTCGCCCACCAGCCGGAGTTGGTCGGCGAGCGATCGTTTGCGTAGACGACGTGGCAGGCCGAACAACCGCTCGACCGGTAATCGCCCGGATGATCGTTGCTCCCGAGAAAATCGAGCAGCGGATCGTGCAGCCGTGTTTTCTGGATTCCGAGAAAGACCGGATCGGTGCGGTTTAACGTCCCCAGGCCGCGTTCGGACAATCGCCGCTCCGGTTTGCCGCCGGGCTCTTCGCTCGTTGGAATCCCGAGCACGAGCGGTTTGCGTCCGCCCTTTTCGAAAATGCGCAGAATGTTGCCGGGATTGCTGAGGTTGAATCGCGGCAGCGGGTCGAGGAACGGCAGGATGCCGCGCCGCATCGTGTCCTCGTGCGAAACAGGCGTGTAGTTGTCGAGCCGCAGCGGTGCGCCGTCTGGACCGTAGGCCTGGCCGAAGACGTAGTTCTTGAGGTAAAAGCCGCTGTTATTGTAGAGCGCGGCGCCCCACAGCATTGGCCCGGTGCGCATCATACTATGTGCGGTGTTGCGCACGATCTCGCCGTGGCAAAGGCCGCACGTTTTCTCCGCCACGCGCAGGTCGCCGGGGTTCATGAACTGGATGAACTCGGCCGATTCGTGATTGAGCCAGACGTTCGAGTTCGGCGGATTCGCGGCGGTTTTCCAGAACTGCGGGTTTCGCGGCAGCACGTGCGCCTGTTCCTTGGCCAGCCCACGCGCGGGATTTCCGCCGTGGCAATCCGTGCAGCCGAGCACCACGTTCTGCTCCGCCTTGTGCATCGGTTCGATGCCCTGGTGGCATTGGAGGCAGCCGGCGCTCTTCGCATCGGCGGCGGCCTGCGATTGATCGATCCGATTCTGCGCCGGGCGGCCGGCTGGACGCGTCAAGGATTCGTTAGGCGGAATAGCGGTCGGTGGACCGTAACCGTTTTGCGCGAATGCGGCGCACGGCAGGCAAAACAAAAGCAGAAGCGAACGCCGAACGCCGAACGCCGAACGCCGAACGCCGAATGGCAGATTCATTGGCGGTTCTTTTCGGTGGTGCGGACGCTGCTGGAGAAAATTCGGATCAGTTCTTCGTTTTCAGCAGCGATCGCGCGCAATTCTTCCCCAGATGCGATCTCTGCACGCCCACGCAAGCGTAACCAGCGGCTCGTTTCGCGCAGCTCTTTGAGGCAGATGCGCAGCTTATGAATGAAATCATTCCGCGATTCTGCTGCTTCTACTTCGCCGTGATTTGCCAGCGGCGAAGTACCGCAACGCAACAATTGTCCGCCGACGTGATTACCTGCCCGCGTGTTCGGCAGTGCATCAACGAGACGAACAATTCGAGAGGCAAAGTTGAGTTGCTTCAATCTAGTACGTCACCGTCACGGTAAAAATCGCGCTGAACAAAAACGGATCGACGTGTCCCGCTGATACCTGATCGTACCCGGGAACCGGCCGGGTATTCGCGCGGTAGATGTCTTTGTAGCCTTCGCCCGGCACGAGAAATCCGCATCCTGCTGTGAAGATGATGTTCTCAGTGAGCAGCGGCCGCCATTGCAAGCCAAGGCTCGCGTCGAGTCCCACATCGTTGCTCGCGTGCTGCGTGAAGAGCACCTGCTTGATCGGTTCCGTCTCGAGCATCCAGATGTAATTCACGTTCACGAACGCCTTCAGCTTCGGCGTGACATCGGCGTCCATTCCGTAGCCGAGAATTCCCGCGCCGGGGTTGACGAAGTTGGACTGTCCTTCGCTTTTGCTCGTCCGCAGGTCGGGCACGAGGCTGTCGCGCTGCTTAAAGTTCACCGACGTGCCGGCGAGATTGAAACCCTGGTGCACGTAGTAGCTGAACGGGCCGCCAAAGAAGAACGGGCGGTCGAAGATCGTGTCGAACCCGGTTGCGGTACCGTCGCGCGGATCGTCGTCGCCGCTCGCGTAAAAGCCGGAGAGCTTGAAGCGCAGCCAGTCTTTATCGATCGAGAGCTCGAGCGCGGCCATCTGCGCGTTAATTCCGACCCGCCGCTCGGCAATTCCGTTAAAACCGTCCTCACCAAAGGCCTGATAGAACGCGTGCGAGATATTGAGGCGCCCGATGTGTCCGTCACCTGTCCAGCCGAGGTAATAGGACTGCACGTAATGATCGCGTACCGCGCCGATCGGCGCCGGCCGCGCGATGAAATCGTTCTTGTCGTAATGCCGCTCGCCGCCGTCGAAATTGGCGTGGAAACTCAGCTCGGCGGTGTAGCCTTTCCAGAGGAAATCCTGGCGGAACACGTTCGCGATCAGGATCTGCTGGTCGCGCGAATCGAATTCGTTCAGGTCGGAGTAAGTGTCCTTCTCGCGCATGTCGAACGCGATGACGTTGTATTGCCACTTGTTATTGTCGTAGTTGCCGAAGACGCGGGCGCCGAGATTCGAGTCATTAAAAATGAAGCCGCGGAAATCGCTCACGAACGGCTGAATTCCGACACGCGAGGAGATGAAGTCATAGTTGTTCGAGAGATCGCGAATGTGAATCTCCGCGAACGCTTCCTGCAGCGCGTACCAATCCTTGAGCCGCGTCGTGTAACGCGAGTAGGCGAGATCGTGCGGCAGGCGGTGCAAGCCGGGCAGGTTCTGCAAGTCGCCCGGATCAACCGGTGGTGGCGGGAAAGGCGGGTTGTATTCGGGCCCGCGCGGATCGGGATCGACGACGTTGTTTTCCTTCACCGAGATCAGGTTCTGGTTCGAGACAAACAGGAAACGCAGCGCCCACTCGACCGGCTTGAATGCCGTCTCGCCTTTGAAGAAGTCGACCGCGATCGAAAAATCATTCGATCCAAACAACTGGTCGCTGCGACCGAAAAATTCGGAGCTGTTCGGTCGCGCGGCGCTCACGCCGCTCGGCGTCGGCAGCTTGCGCGCTTCGAATTGGAAGAAGTCGCTGACGGTGAGGTTCAGGAAATAATCCTGGCCGAAGATCGGCGCGTCGCCCTTGAGTCTGCTTTGCAGGTAAGGGTGCCAAAATCGCAACGCACCGGACTGGTAGGTCGTCTCCGCCGACGGATCGGCGTAACGTTTCCAGCGACCGAACCCGACGAACCAGCGGTTCGGCACCGGCTCGCTTCCGGGCAGCAAGCCTTCGCCGCTGGCTGATTCCGGATAGTTCTCATACTCAAGCTTGCGGCGGCGCGGTTCGATCTCGCGCACGCCTCGGCGCGGCAGGCCTAACGAACGCGGCACCGGCTCCTCGCCATATTCGGGCGGCTGCGGCAGAATCGGCGGGAACAAGTCCGGCGGCTCCGGGACAGGCTCGGCGAGGTTCGGGTTGCCCGGATCGGGATTGAACTGCGACGGCGGCAACGGCGGTTCCTCGTCGAGGATTTGCTCCTGGCCGAAAAGGAAATGCCGTTCGAAACGGAACGTGCTCTGCACGCGTCGACCATTAATCTCCAGCGTCGGTCGGCGGGTCTGGTCGCGCTTGGTGCGACCGTTTACCTCCACCCGGGGCGAGCCGGCATCATCACCCGCCCGTACGCCGCTCGGGACAAGCAGCGCAAGCACGCCGGCAGCGTAGCAAAGGCGTGCTCCAGAGACGCAGCGGGGCCAGGCCATAGGGAGTGGGAGAATGCCGGAAAGCGTTTCGCGTTTGCAAGACAAAGGGCGGTCGTCCGCACAACAGGATTTTTATGGTCAAAACGGCGAACCTCTGGTACCAAGCACCTCCCCGTGAACCTCCGGTTTTCGCTTCCGTTTTTCACTCTCGTTTGCGGAGCCGTCTCTTCAGCGCACGCGCAGGAGCTCACTGCTGCGGACGTGCAAACGATCGTCACCCACGCGGTGACGCGCGCGGCGCAGATTTCTCCGAAGAGCGTGATTGCTGTCACCGACCGCGAAGGAAACGTGCTCGTCGTCTGGAACATGCGCGGCGGCGAACCGACGCAGCCCGAGATCGCGACCGCGGTTTCAAAAGCTGGAACTGCCGCCTACCTCAGCAGCAATGAAAACGCGTTCACTTCGCGCACGGCGGGGTTCATCATCCAGCAGCATTTTCCGCCCGGCGTTCGCAACACGCCGCCGGGCCCGCTCGTCGGTGTCGGTTTGTCGAACCTGTTCTTCTCCGACATCAACAAATTCCGCGCGCCTGGCAGTGTGATTACATTCAGCGCCACGCCGGGATTAACAATCAAGCCGGTCTTCGGCAGCTCGCTTGATGGATCGCCCGGCGGCGTTCCGCTTTATCGAAACGGCAAGCACATCGGCGCGGTCGGCGTCACCGGCGATGGCGTGCCGGGTCCGCTCATCACCGATCCCGCTTCGCCAACGACACTGCGTGCGCAGAATCCGTTCGTTTTCATTCCCGGGTACGACAAGGACGAAGACGTGGCGCTCGCCGGCCAGCGCGGGTTTGCGCCGCCGACCGCGATCACCGCCGATCACGTTTTCATCAACGGCATCGCGCTGCCCTACGTCGCGAGCTCCACCAGCTTCGCTGGGCCGACTGTTCTGGTCGGCAACCCCGCCGCCGATTATCCGGTTCGCGGCGCGCCTCCGCCGTTTCCCTATCCCGTCGCGACCTTCGGTGGCGTGCAGGGGCAAATCCGGCAGCCGATTATCGACGATCCGGAGTCGGGCCCAATCAACGGTCAACCGCGACTGACGGCCGGCGAAGTAGCCAACATCATCAACTACGCTGCCGACCGCGCGCGCACCACGCGTGCCGGCATTCGACTGCCGATCGGAATCCGCATGGAGGTGTTCATTACGGTCGTGAACAACCCGAACAAGCCGGGTGTCAATCCGACCGTGCTCGGCGCATTTCGAACCGGTGAGGCAACGTTGTTCAGCTGGGACGTCGCCGTCCAAAAGGGCCGCACCGCGCTCGGGTTCTCATCCAACACACTCGCGGAATCGAGCCGCACGGTCGGCTTTCTCGCGGAGACGCATTATCCGCCCGGTCTCGACGTTCAGGATCCCGGACCGTACTACGGACTGCAGGAGGGGTTCTCTGGCTTCCAGCGCAAGGCGCTGCCAAATTACGTGCTCAATCCGACGTTTGCGCCTGATCCGCGTTTCCCGAACGGCATCACGATTTTTCCCGGCGGATTTCCGCTTTATCGGAACGGCCAGCTCATTGGCGCAGTTGGAATCAGCGGTGACGGCGTGGACCAGGACGATATCGTCGGCGCATCCGGCACGCACGATTTTCTCGCCTCGAAGAGCATTCGCGCCGATCAGTTTGGCTATCTTGGCGCGAGACTGCCTTACGCAAAATTCCCGCGCGACCCGAACGGCGTCGACAATCCCTTCCAACCATCGCCGACCGTCGCCGCTCAGAAGCTCGCGAACATCTCGACGCGCGTCACCGCCGGCAGCGGCGACAATCAGCTGATCGGCGGCTTCATTGTCAAAGGCGATTCGCCGAAGCAGGTCCTCGTGCGTGCGATCGGGCCGTCGCTCGCGCGTTCCGGTCTCAGCGGCACGCTCGCCGATCCGGTCCTGGAGCTGCACAACTCATCAGGCGCTGTGATCGCGGCGAATGACGACTGGAAGCAAGCACAGCAAGTCGAGATCCAGAACACCGGCATCGCTCCGAGTAATGACCGCGAATCTGCAATCCTGCGCACGCTGAATCCCGGCGCTTACACCGCGATTACCCGGTCGAAAACAGGCGCGAGCGGCGTTGGCTTGGTCGAGATTTACGATCTCGCGCCGGGATCAGGTTCCACCCTGGCTAACATCAGCACGCGCGGCGCGATCGGCGTCGGCGATGATGTCATGATCGGCGGTTTTATCATCGCGGGAAAGGGAGGCGAGTCACGCGTGCTCGTCCGCGCGCTCGCGCCGTCGCTCACCAAACTTGGTGTGGCGGGCGCAATGCCGGATCCGGTGCTCGAGCTGCGCGACGTGAACGGCACGGCGATCGCTTCGAACGACAACTGGCGTGATGGCGATGTGACCGAGATCAATCGCTCTGGACTTCAGCCGCCGAACGCGCGCGAGGCTGCAGTTGTGACGACGCTTCCTTCGGGCGCATACACCGCGATCATTCGCGATGCGAACGGCAAGAGCGGCGTCGGCATGGTAGAAGTCTACAATCTGCAGTAGCGGCCGCTCACCCCCGGTGCGCGCTCAACTCGATCATGCTGCGCGCCGGGAGCGTAGCTAATTCCTGAAGCTCGAGTCGTCCGCCGTCGAGGTATTCAAGCTCAAAGCAGATTTGGGCGCCGGGCGCGACACTCCACAGATAGCGCGGCTTGCAGGTGATGCAGAATTCATACTTCGCGTGGTTCTGCGGAAAGCCGCACTCGGCGAAGCTATGCCGGCCGCGCCGGCCGCATTGTGCCAGATCGCGAGCCAGCTTCGTCAACTCCGGTGCAGTCCGTTTCAATTCCACGCCGGCGAACAGGTCGCCGCTCATTGACAGCACCACGATTTCGACGCCGTAGTTTGCCGCGCCGCTCTCGTCATTGATGGCGTGCATCGCGATTTGCCGCCGTTGCCATCCGCGCTGGAGCACCAGGATTGCTGCGGTCGCCAGTTGGGTAATTGATTCGCGCAAGAGGCGCGGCGGATCGCACGCAAACAGCTGGCCGACAGCTTCGGCGCGGAGCGATTCGCCGGGCCGCTGGCGGATCAACGGTGATTCTGCGCGGCCGTAGCGGTCCAGCTCGAACAAATGCTCATCGAGGCCGAGCAGAAAATATTCCGCTTCGTCAAAGGCGAGCGGCGGCGCGATCCGCAGCCCTGACGCGAGCACCGGCTGGTTGAGCGCTTCGCAGAATTCACGAAACCGCGCGGCGAGGAACTGCTCGAGCTGGAATTGCGCGTCCGCATTTGCCACGCCGGAATATGCACATTCCTGGAGCGCTGGCCTGTCTCTGCTCCGCCGCAAATTCGCGGCACGCGCGTTTGCGAACGCGTCGTCGTTAGGCCGACAGCCGCGCCATTTCATCCGCGGCCAGCACTAGCTTCCCGGCCGCGATGTTTTCTTCAACGTGCGCGACAGACGACGTGCCCGGAATCGGCAGCATGACGGGCGAGCGCTGCAGCAGCCATGCGATCGCGACCTGGTAAACGGTCGCGCCGTGCGCTTGTGCGATTGCCTCGACTGCCTTGCCGGTGTGCAGCCCGCGATTGCCGCCGACCGGTGACCACGGCATGAAGCCGAGCCGCTCCTTTTCACAATACGCCAGCGCGTTGTCCCAGTTGCGATCGCCGAGATTGTACTGGTTCTGCACCGTCACGATCGGGAGAATTTTGCGCGCATTTGCGATCTGCTCCGGTGAGACTTCGGATAACCCGACGTGCCGGATCTTGCCCGCATCCTGCATCTCCTTGAGCGCGCCGAGCGAGTCTGCCGCCGCCACTTTTGGATCGATGCGGTGCAACTGGTAAACATCGATCCGCTCGAGTTTCAGCCGCTTCAGGCTCCCATCGACGCACTTCTTCAAATAATCGGGCCGGCCGTTCGGCACCCACTGTCCCGGACCCGGTCTCGTTAGGCCGCCTTTGGTCGCGATGACCAGACCTGATGGATACGGATGCAGCGCCTCGGCGATCAACAACTCGCTCACTTCCGGACCGTAGGCGTCTGCGGTGTCGATGAGATTGACTCCGAGATCGACGGCGCGTCGCAGCACCTTCAATGCATTCGCGCGATCGGCCGGCCAGCCCCAAATCCCTTCGCCGGTCAGCCGCATGGCGCCGAAACCGAGGCGATTCACCTTCAGGTCTCCACCAATCGTCCAAGTCGCATTGCGCGGATTTGTTGCTGATTGAGCTGCGAAGATCATACCTGTGCCACCGGCCAGCAGTGCGGCGCTGCCTGTGATCGTCGTGCGGATAAACTCGCGCCGCGTGACAGCATCTGAAGCAGGTTCGGTTGCCACCTGCGCAGCGTAGGTGAGCCGCGATCACGCTTCAACTCTCTCGCGCGCAAGCTGCGATTAACCGAAACTTGTTGAAACTTCTCCTCGTGCGGCGAGTTGAATCGACAAGTATGAAAATTCGCTCTTTGCTGTTTGCAGCGCTGCTCCTGGTGGGGCTGCCAATCGCGTCATCGTCCGCATTTGTCGCGGTGTCGGTTGGGATCGCTCCGCCGCCGCTGCCCGTTTACGTTCAGCCGGCTTGCCCGGTTGCAGGTTATCTCTGGACGCCTGGCTACTGGGCCTGGTCGCCGGAAGTCGGCTACTACTGGGTGCCCGGTGTGTGGGTTCCGCCGCCACGCATCGGCGTTTACTGGACACCACCGTACTGGGGTTTTGCCGGTGGCTCTTACGCTTTCCACTCCGGCTACTGGGGTCCGAGCGTCGGCTTCTACGGCGGAATCAACTACGGCTTCGGCTACAACGGCTTCGGATATGTTGGCGGTGAATGGGCCGGCAATGCATTCCGTTATAACACCGCCGTCACGCGGGTTAACACGACGGTCATTCACAACACCTACGTGAACAAGACGGTGATCAAAAATCCCAAAGCGGGCCGCGCCAGCTTTAATGGCCCCGGTGGCGTCAATCGCCAGCCGACTGAAAAGGAGCGTCAGGCGATGCGCGCCGAGCACATCGATCCGACTCCGCAACAGCGGCAGGTTCACGAGGCGGCGATGAAGAACCCTGATTTGCAGGCCAGGAAAACTGGCGGCAAACCGAAGATCGCAGCGTTGAGAACGCCGGATGAAGCCACTCGCCTTGCCGCCGGATCCAACGGCGCTGAAAACGGCGGGCCGAAAGCGCGCGGCAACGCTGCCAATGCGGAAACCGCTGGCGGCAACAAGCCGGAGGACGCAAACGCCGGAGGCGCGAAGCGAGGCCAGAAGGCGGAGAACGCCCAAGCCAATGCAAAGGCCGGCGGCGAAGGGGCGGAGCGTGCTGACCACGAGACGCGGAAAGCATTGAAAGCCGACGCGGACGATGCGGGTAATGCGGCGGCGGCCAAAGCTTCCAAGCAGGACCGAGCAGTGCGCAGGAAT
>CADDYX010000097.1 GCA_902810735.1 Verrucomicrobiota bacterium
GGAGTGCACGCGGCCTCGCGTGCGTTTTTCGGCGGCTCGCCGAAAGAAGAACGTTCCGACTCGGCGACGCATTTCGGAGCGTTCAGCGAGGCCGCTGAACGCGGCACGCGAGCCGCGTGCGCTCCCCGGAGAATCTGATCGAATTCGGCCGCGCGATGCGCATAGGTGTGTTGCGCGAGGGCCCGGCGATAGGCGGCCTCTCCGATTTTGCGCGCGCGACGGTGATCGATGTTCCGCACGTGCGCGGCCACTTCGCTCCCGTTTTTGGCCGAGAGAATCTCTTGTTCCGGCTCGAAAAAGAACTCGATGCCTTGCCAGTAATCGGTGATGAGGCAGGCGCCAGCGCCGGCGGCCTCGAAAACGCGCGTCGCGGGCGAATAGCCGTAACGCGCCATGCTGGCGCGAGAGATGTTCAGCACCATGCGCGGCGTGCAGTTAAATGCATTGTGATCGGCGGTGTAGACATGGCCGAGATTTCGGACGTTCGGCGGGAGCGGCTTCGTGTCCCAGCCAATCCCGCCGAGGAGGAACTTCTGCTCGGGTAACTGCGTCGCGGCGTTGAGAAAAAACTCTTCGACGCGCGCTTCGCGATCCGGCAGCCGGTGCCCGAGGAATCCGAGATCGGCTTCGAAGTTCGGATTCGGCGGGACCGGATGATGCGTCTCCGGATCGAGGCCGTTGTAAATCGGAACGCAGAGTTGCGCGCCGAATGATTCATAGCCGTGCACGACGGGCGGACCGCCGCCGTAGGTGAAAATGAAATCGTAACGCGGAATGCAGGCGCGGAACGGATCGTCGGGATTGTTTTCGACCCGCTCGAGCGTCGCCGGCGCATCGACGTCGCAGTAGACAATGTAGTTGTTGTCGCGCTTGTGCTCGAGCACCGCGGCTTCGAGCAGCTCGTCGAATACGCCGATGCCGCTCGCTTTCACGATCATGTCGGCGCTACTCGCCTGATCGAGCGCGCGCAACGCAGCCGCTTCGCTGTTCTCGTAAACGACAACACGCGCCCAGCTCGGCGGCTCGATATCGCGGTGCTTCTGGCGGTCGTACGCGTCCGGTTCATAGACCGTGATCTCGTGGCCACGATGGTGCAGCGCCTTGATCAAACCGCGGTAATAGGTCGCGGCACCATTCCAGTAGGCGGAGAGCAGGCTCGAGGGGAAGAACGCTATGTTCACGCGGCAAGCTCCTGATAAATCTCGAGCAGCTCGTCGACACGATGTGCGCAGGTGTGGCGCGCGCGGATCGTTTCAAGTCCGTGCTCGGCCAGCTCCCGCGCCATTTGTTTATCCGCAAGCAGCGCGCGCATGTGCTTCTTCATTTCGTTACCATCCCGAGCGAGCAGGTAATCGCGGCCCGGCGTGAAGAGATGTTCCGCATCCTCCCAGGGCGAGCAAACGAGCGGGATGCCGCAGGCGAGCGCTTCGAACGGACGAATTGTCGGAATCCCGGGCAGCGCCTGGACGTAGGGCCGGCGCGGCACATGGACGGTGAGACGAAATCGCGCGAACACTTCGGGCGCGCGGTAGTTCGGCAGCCATCCTTTGTAGGAAACCCCCGAGCGCGCGAGTAACTGCTGCGCGTCCTCCGGGTAGCGAACGCCGTAAATCTCCGCGCGCAATTTCAATGCCGCGATTGGTTCGATCAGGAACTCCCGCAGCTCGGCGCTTCGTTCGTTGTCGCCCCAGTTGCCGATCCAGACCACGTCGCCGGCAAAATCACCACGCGGCAACGACTTGAACACGCGAGTGTCCGCCGCCTCATGCCAGGTCCATGCGCGATCAACCCAGTCGCGTTCGACGTAGAGATCCCGCAGCACTTTTCCGTAGGCGAGAACCCCATCATAGTTCGACAAATCGTAGCCATGCATCTGCTCGGGAGCAGTGATCGCGCGGTGATGCGTATCGTGAAACAAGAGACGGTAGGTGCCGCCGCGGGCACGGTGTTCGCCTACGCGCCTAACGAGTTCGTGCTCGTTCCATTCATGGACGAGAACAAGATCAGCGCGGTCGAGCACCTGGTCGAAATCAATCGTGGCGAGTTCGTACTCGATTGATCGCAGCGAAGCATAGCGCTGGTGAAACTCGGAAAGTGCGGCCTCACCGGCTTCGCGGACCAGATTCTCGCGACTCCAGGAATCACGCGGCTCGTAAATGGCGAGATCGTGGCCGCGGTCGATCAGTTCGGTCGCGACGCCTCGCAGAAAATGCGCGTTGCCGTGGTTCCAATCCGAAACCAGCGAGTGATAAAACATCACGATCTTCACGCCGGCACCTCACGTTCATTGGCAATGCACGAGCGGTAGGCATCGCGATAACCGCTCGCCATCCGCTCGAGTGTGAAGTGGAGAGCGCGTTCGCGAGCACGAAGACCCATTTCCTCTCGTCGCGGCGTGTTGCCTATCAACGCCTCGATCGCGCGGACCAGTGCGTCCGCATCGTCCATGCGCACGAACACGGCTGCGTGGTCCCACAATTCGCGGAGTGTCGGGATGTCGCTCAACACGAGCGCACACGAGCAGAGCGCTGCTTCCAGCACTGCCAGTCCGAACGGTTCGTAGCGCGCTGGAGATACATAAATCGCGCTCTCGGCGAGGTGACGCGCCAATTCCTCAGCGCTGAGCATCCCTAACGAGCCCACATTCAACAGTGCCGCCCGTCCTCCATTTGGATGGCGATCGTCGCCCGCAATCGCAATCGGCCACGCGACCCGCGGTGCGATCTCGTTCAGCAGGATGATGTTCTTGGCTTCGTCCCAAATCCGGCCGGCGCTAAAAATCTGCGGCACCTTTTGCGCGGGAACGAACTCCGTGTGATTGCGGCCATTCGGAATTATCCGGGTCCTCGCTTTCGTGCCGTAGTCTTCCGCCAGCGCTTCGAGCATGGCGGCAGTTGGGGCGATCACGAGATCTGCTGCATCGAGGCCGGCGCTCACACGGCGCCGGTATTCATCGTATTGCGCGGGCGCGTTCTCCTTTTTAACCGCGCGCCACCACGAAAGAACGCATGAATGCGCCACAACGATGACAGGGGCAGCCCACTCCAGCGATGCGTGGCTGTAGCCGTTCAGGTGAATGATGTCGGGCCGAATTTCGCGCGCGAGCTCGAGCAGCCACGCGCCGGCCGAATCGACGTCGCGCCACGGATCGTCCATCCATTCGAGCTTGAACTCGCTTTCGCGGATCTCGGTGTTGCGCAGGGCGGCCACCTGACGACGCTGCGCGGCAGAGAGCCGCCTGCCCATCGCAGCGATGGTGAATTTCGTTTCCGGCAATGCGCGCGCGAGATCGAGTGCGTAGTTCCAGACGCCGCCGAGCGTGTCGGCGGTCATCAGCACGCGTTCAACGCTCATAAATGATGAGCGCTTTCATGAAGCCGTCCGGCCGTTCCGCCGTCATCCGGAATGCCTCGGCGATCTGATCGATCGGAAATCGATGCGTGTAGAGCGGCGACGGATTGAGGCGGCCGTTTTGCACAGCCGAAACGGCGTTCCTCATTCCATCAAGATACACGCGTGGATCGCGTTCGTGCGCATTGAGCACGTCGAGCCCGCGCCAGTTCCAGAGCTGCATGTTGACCTGCCGCGGCCCATCCTGGTGATAGCCGGCAATGACAAGGCGGCCGCGCTCCCGCGTGAGTTCCGCTGCGAGATCGAGCGGCCACTGTTTGCCGGTGCACTCGACGACCACGTCGCAAAAGCTGCCGCCGGTGATTTGCTTCACGTCGTCGATGATTCGCTTGTGATCATCCATCACGATGCGATGCGCTGCCTCGGCGAAGTCGAGCGCGAATGGTCTTCGCGTGATCGCGATCACGCGCGCACCAGCGGCGGTCGCGAGTTGCGATAGCAGTGCGCCGAGAAAACCGATGCCGACGATCGCAACCGTCTGGCCAGCTTCGATGTCGCTGCGCTTGAAGATGTTCATTGCGCAACCGAGTGGCTCGGCCGGAAAC
Source organism: Verrucomicrobiota bacterium (assembly GCA_902810735.1). Lineage (GTDB taxonomy): Bacteria > Verrucomicrobiota > Verrucomicrobiia > Chthoniobacterales > UBA10450 > CADDYX01. The sequence goes on from CADDYX010000097.1 coordinate 3,957, forward strand.
GGCTCGTCGGCGAGTTCCGGCGGCAGTTTGACGGCGGAGCCAACGTTCGCGACGTCGAAATCAGCGTAGGCGTTGTTCGAGATCAAGGCGACGCGATCGCCGGGCGCGAATTCCGTCACGGCGGCACCGGTTTGTTCGACGCGGCCCCATGCTTCATGACCAAGCGCGCCTGGCGGCATCGGATAATGAAACCACGGCTTGCCTTCCCACGGCGGAATGTTCGAGGCACAGACGCCGCAGCCTTCCAGCGCAACGAGCAGTTGATCGCTCGATGGCTCCGGCCGCGGAACGTGGCGGAGATCGAACCGCTTCGGCTCGGCGAGGACTGCGGCGCGCATCAGGTGCGGCGACGCCTCGCGTCGCGACTGCGCTTCTCGCAACGCTGCTTGCACAGAGATACTAAGCTGTCGCCGCGATTGCAGCGTTCGGTCGGCGGCGCGATTGCTGCAGCCAATCGTACAGCCGCTGCACTCCGTGCTGCATCGTCACCTTCGGCAGCCAGCGCGTTGCCGTCTGGAATTTCGAAATGTCGCTGACGTAATAGCGTTGATCGCCCGGACGCCAGCTGTCCCATTGCACAACCGGGCTCTTGCCGTGGAGCGCGCCGATCAGGTCGAGCAATTCCAGCAGGCTCGTCGTGTTCTGCGTTCCGCCGCCAATATTGAAGACCTGGCCGGAGAGCTTCCGCATGTTCGCTTTCGCGAGCAGGAATGCGTCGACGAGGTCTTCGACAAACAGGACGTCGCGCACCTGTTTGCCATCGCCGTAAAGCGTGATCACGCGGCGATTCATCGCCTGAATGAGGAAGTGCGCGACCCAGCCCTGATCTTCGGTGCCGAACTGATGCGGCCCATAAATGCAGCTCATCCGGAAGACCACCGCCGGGAGATTAAAGGTGCGAGCGTAGTCGACGATGTATTGATCGGCGGCGCCTTTCGAGCAGCCGTATGGGCTGTAAAAATCGAGCGGCTGGTTTTCGGCCACGCCATTCGCGCGGATCGTATCGTCTACGGGTTCGTAGCGATCGCCCCGCAGCCGCAGCTCCACGTCGCCGAGCGCGCCGTAGACCTTGTTCGTTGACGTAAAGATGATCGGCGGCGGATTGCCGCAGCCACGGATCGCCTCGAGAACGTTCAAAGTCCCGCGCGCGTTCACCTCGAAATCATGGATCGGCGTCTCCAGGCTCGTGGTGACGGCGACTTGCCCCGCGAGATGAAAAACAAACGAGGCCTCCTGCACTGCGGAGGCGAGCGCGTGCGGATCGCGAATATCGCCAACCTGCACCTGGACGAGGTCGCCGTGCGTCTCGCGCAGCCAGGTCGCGTTTTGCTCGACGCCGGCGCGGGAAAGATTGTCGTAGAGCAACACGGGCTGACCTGATGCGCAGAGGCGGTCCGCCAGGTTGCAACCGACGAAACCGGACCCGCCGGTGATCAGCACCGGCCGTTTGCGCGACTTCTGTTTCTTCTGCGGCTTGTGCAGCCACGCGGAATTCTCGACCGCGTCGATGCCACCGTTGCTCAACAGTCGTGAGAGCAGCTTTTGCGAGCCATCGCGGCGGCGGAGCCCGAAATGATACTCGCGCTCATCGACATATGCGGTGCCCGGAAGCGCCTGCGGCGGCTCGAGGTCGTGCGCGCCGTACCAGTAAACGCGCTCAGCTGGCGCGCGCATGACGTTCAGAAACGCGGCGATCTGCTCGCGATCGTCATGTCGCCAGGTCGAGTAGCCGGTCTCGGTAATCCAGATCTCAGCGTTCGACTTGTGCTGAAGGAGCAAATTGCGAACGCGCGCGATCTTCGCATTCCAACCGTCCCACCAGAATTCGAACGTGCCGGGAAAGCCGTGGATGCCGACCGCGTCGATGTATTGCATCACGCCGCGATCGCACATCAGGCGGACCCATTGCGCGTCCATCGGGCCGCTCGCGCCGAGCACGGTTTTCTTGCCGCGCCGTTGCGCCCAGTGGGCTGCGCCGCCGACCATCTGGCAGAAGATCAGCCAATTCGGATCGAGCGTGGCGTCCCAATCCTGCGGGTTGTTTGGTTTATTCCAAAGCTCCACCCACTCGAAATGGTCGCCAAACCGCGTGATGAACACGTCGAGAAAGTCGGCGTACTGCTTCGGGTCGCGGGGCGGTGAGGAGCTTTGCGGCGCGATCCCCAGTCCTGGCGGGGTGTAGTAGAAACACGGGAGCACGTCGAGATCGCGCGCGAGCCGCGGCATCAGCCAGTCGTACCAATCGCGACCGCCTTCGGTGTGCCAGTCGGCCCAAGAGATCCCCGTTCGCAGATGGCTGACACCGATCTGCTTCAGCTCGTGGACGAGGCGTTCGACGCGGTCGTGCTCACCGGGCCGAAGCCATTCCAGAATCCCAAACAGTGGCCGCCCGTTCGTCTCGCTCATACTGCCAGGCCGCGCGCGGCCAACTCCTTGGATGCATCAGCGACGCGGTCGACCGCCGTCTGGCCCTCGAGCCACTCGGCCAGATCGCGCAGGCCATCCTCGAACGCGACCTTCGGCTCGTACCCGAGCACCTCACGCGCGAGCGTGATATCGGCGAAGCAGTTGCGAATGTCGCCGACCCGGCACTTCCCGACGATCTCCGGCTCGATTTCACGCTTGCCGAGCACCTTCGCCATCCGCTCCGCAACTTCGGTAATTGAGAAATGCTCGCCGCTTCCGACGTTGAACACCTGGTCGGCGGCCTCGGATTTTTCGAGCGCCAGGCAGCACGCTTGCGCGATGTCGTGCACACTGACGAAATCGCGCCGCTGCCGTCCATCTTCGTTGATCAACGGCGCGCTATTGTTCAGAAACCGCGACGCAAAAATCGCGAGCACGCCGGTGTAGGGATTCGAGAGCGCCTGCCGCGTGCCGTAGATATTGAAGAATCGGAGGCCGACGGTCGGAATCCCGTAGGCGCGGCCGACCGTCATGCAGAGCCGCTCCTGTTGGTACTTCGAAATCGCGTAAACGGACGGCACGGCCGGGCATTTCGTCTCCGGTGTCGGCACTGGCGTGAGCGGCTCGCCGTCCACGTCGCGAACTTCCCAGTCATGGCCACGCAGCTGCTCGATCGACCGCTCCGTGCCAGGCACGAGCTCGCCGTCAGCAGTGCGATAAAGGCCTTCGCCATAGATGCTCATGCTGGAAGCTACGACCAGCCGCTCAACCGGCTTCTGCGCGAGCGCTTCGAGCAGCACCGCTGTGCCGTCGCCGTTGATGCTCGTGTAATTGGCGATCTGATACATGCTCTGCCCAACTCCGACGGTCGCGGCAAAGTGGAAGACCGCGTCCACGCCATCGACAGCGCGCCGGACGATCGCCTCATCGCGGATATCGCCGACCACCAGCTCGACGTCTGGCGCGAGATAATCCGGCCTCTTCGCGCCCGGCCCGTGGACCTGCGGCGAGAGATTATCGAGAGCGCGGACTGAGTAGCCGCGCTCGAGAAGGTCGTCGGCGAGGTGGGAGCCGACGAATCCCGCGCCGCCAGTGATCAAAACCGTCCTATTCCCCATGCATCGTACGTGCTGCCGCCGCCACGAGTTGTGGCCGGCGGAATCCGCATTTCGTTAAGTGAAAACTTGTCATCGCGCCAAGGAAAATTCTCGTCGGTGCGCCCTGACTGCGGCCAATTGCCGCCTGGTCTCCCTTTTCCACTCCAGAATCGCTTGCGGCGTCGGGAGTGAGCGCAACTATCTGCGGCTGCGGGTGTTTAGGTCGACGGAGGAGCGCGAAAACGCCTCGGACAGGACGCACGGAACAGCGCCGGAAATTCGCGCCAGAAATCATTGAACGAAACACATCCGGGGGATGTCACTATTGCGAATAATTAACCTTGTTAAACATCTTGCGGATGATACAACGCGCAACTAACCGCCCGCTCGGCAACGTAGCAGTGGGAAGCGTGCGCCAGTCCTCCCCCGAAGAACATGAAATCCTATATGGCTGCCGAAGATAGCGATACCGGAATAAAGATTTACCTGCGCGAGATCGGGCAAATCCCGCTCCTGACTCCGGATCAGGAGATTGAGCTCGCCGCCAAAATCAAGAAAGGCGACCGCGAGGCGCGGGCGCTGATGATTCGCTCCAACCTCAGGTTGGTGGTGAAAATCGCGCACGATTACGCCAACCTCGGTCTCCCGCTGCTCGACCTGATCAGCGAAGGCAACATCGGCCTGATGAAGGCGGTGGAGCGCTTCGATCCCGCGAAAGGCGGAAAGCTGTCGACCTACGCGGCGTGGTGGATCAAGCAGTCGATCAAGCGTGCGCTCGCGAACCAGTCGAAGACGATCCGGTTGCCGGTTCACCTCGTCGACAAAATCTCGAAGATGCGCCGCGTTTCGTTGCAGATGAGTGAGGAACTCGGCCGCGAACCGACAGACGACGAGCTCGGCGAAGAGATCGGCATTGCTGCCGGCAAAGTCTCGCAGCTCAAGACGGTGTCGATTCGTCCTGCTTCGCTCGACGCGCCGATCAGCGACGATGACTCGACGGAGTTCGGCGAGATCGTCGGTGACGAAGAGGCGATGACGCCGTTTGAATTGCTGCGCGACAAAAACCTGCGCAATGAAGTCGGCGGTTTGCTCGACGTGCTCGACGATCGCGAGAAGAAAATCATCTTCCAGCGTTTCGGGCTCGACGGCGGCAAGCCGAAGACCCTCGAAGAAGTCGGCAAAAAATTCGGCGTCACGCGCGAGCGCATTCGCCAGCTGCAGAACATTGCGCTGTCGAAACTCCGCCGCGCGCTGAGCAAAAAAGAGAAACCGATCGACGTGGAGCTGCCGGTCGAAGCCTAACCGGCACGCAGCTGTTTTCAGACGCGCAGGTGGAAACACCTGCGCGTTTTTTCGTTTGAGACCTTCGTCCTAATCCATTAGCGACTCGCCGCCGGGTCGCTCGTCGACCTCGCCGTCACCGTCGCCGGATGAAGCGCGCGCGGACCGGACCTGCAGTGAATCGAACATTTCGCCGCGCGCGTGCACGTCCGTCAGGATGACCAGGTTATCGCCCTCGCGAGTGAGGCGCGCGTCGCGCAGGTACTCCTCCGCGGCGGCAATCGTGCTGTTCGGGTCCTCTTTGAACCGCATCAGGACGGGATGCGTACCCCAGCAGAGCGTGAGCTGACGGAAGATGTGTTCGCTCGGAGTGAAGGCGAAAATCGGCGCACGCTCAGCCCGAAGATTGGAGACGTAACGCGCCATGGTGCCGTGGCGGGTAAACACGATCAGCTTCGAGTTTCGCAAGGAGTTCGCCAGCAGGACGGCCGATGCGACGGTCTTCTGCCGCGGATCCTGCAGATCCAGATCCGTCGCAAAACCGGCGCCTCCGCTCCGCTCAATCCGGTTCGCGACGCGCGCCAGCACCTTCACGCATTCCACCGGATAACGGCCGCTCGTCGTTTCGCCCGTGAGCATCATCGCATCCGCCTGTTCGTAGGCGGCGTTTGCCACGTCAGTGACTTCCGCGCGCGTCGGCACCGGATTTTCCACCATCGATTCGAGCAGATGCGTCGCCACGATCACCGGCTTCGTTTTCTGAATGCACCGCTTGACGATCCGGCGCTGGATGATCGGAAGCTCCTCCATTGGGCACTCGATGCCGAGATCGCCGCGCGCGATCAGGATCGCGTCCGCCGCGTCAATCATTCCGTCGATCGCAGTCACGGCCGATTGCGTCTCGATTTTCGCGATCACGCCTGCGGTGCTGCGCAGCCGCAAGAGTTCGGCCCGCAGCTGTTCCAGGTCACTTTTTTGATGGGTGAAACTGAGCGCGACGAAATCGACGCCGATCTCCGCGCCGAGAGCGATGTCGTCGAGGTCCTTCGGCGTAAGCGGCGGCAAGTTCACGTGCACGCCAGGCAGATTGATGTGGCGCCGCGATCCGAGCGTGCCCTCGGTCAGCACCTTGGTGCGCATCCGGTTCTCATCTTTTTCGACGACCCGCACGCGCAGCACGCCGTTATCTACCAGCATCGTGCAGCCGGCGGAAACGTCGTCGATCAGGCCGTCATAATTAACCGACACGGAATTGCGCTCGTGCGGCTTTGCGTTTCGAACGGTGAACTCGAGCGTGTCGCCGACGGCGAGAGGCAAGTCGTGCTCGAGCTTGCCGGTGCGAATCGCGGGCCCTTGCGTGTCGAGCATCACGGCAGCCGGTCGGTTCTGTGTCGCGGCGATTTCGCGAATCTGCGGCACGATCTTGCGAACCCAGTCGTGCGTCGCGTGGCTCATGTTCAACCGGAAGACGTCGGCGCCTGCGCGCATCAGCTCGCAAATCGTCTCGGCCGAATCGCTCGCCGGGCCGAGCGTGCAGATAATCTTCGTGGCGCGCATCGTAGAATGCGTCAGCGCGCTCGCGGTGGTTCGCTCACCGCTTACTCTTACGCACAGATGTGAAACTTCAACGCGGCGCGCCGCGCGATGATCTGCTCGAATCCGCGCCCGCTCTGTGCTTATAGTGCGCCGATGCGCCGCTGCGGTTTCCGGCACGAAAAAAAACTGCGCGCGCTCGGCATCACGCAAATCGGCGGGATCGACGAAGCCGGTCGTGGTGCTCTGGCCGGCCCTGTCGTAGCGGCCGTCGCCGTCCTGCCGGAAAAGTTCCGGCACAAGAAGCTCAAGGATTCCAAGCAGCTGCTGCCCGAGCTGCGGCAAAAGATTTACGACGAGCTGGTCGGCAATCCACAGATCACGTGGGCAATCGGTGTGGTGGATTCGCTCGAGATCGATCGCATCAATATTTTGCGCGCGACGCACAAGGCGATGCGGCTGGCGCTCGAAGCGTTGGCCACGCAGCCCGAGCATGTGCTGATCGATGGCTTGCCGGTTTTTCCGTTTCCGCTGCCGCAAACTGCGATCATCGATGGCGATTGCGACAGCCTCAGCATCGCCGCGGCGAGCGTGATCGCGAAGGTGACGCGCGATGCGATTATGCGCGACTTCTGCGCGCAATTTCCGGAATACTGCTTCAGCCAGCACAAAGGCTACGGAACTGAACTCCATCTCCTGAAACTGCATGAGCTCGGCCCTTGCCCGATCCATCGCCGGTCTTTCGAGCCGGTGGCGCAGCCGGTTTTCGCATTCGCCGCCGCCGGAGCGGCCTGAGCATCTCGAGCGCGGTGCGCGCGGGGAACGTCTCGCGGCAAAATTCCTGCGTCAGCAAGGATACAAAAT
>CADDYX010000098.1 GCA_902810735.1 Verrucomicrobiota bacterium
AATCGATGTCTCAGCGGCCACCGGCATCGATTCGGTCGACTGTTCATCAACCGTTGGCAAGGCAGCATCAGCTGCGATTGCGCCGTTATCAGCCGATGGAGCGCTAATCTCTTCGAGCTCTGGCACCGTGGCAATTGCTGGCTCATCGGTTATCTGCTGCTCGGTCCGCTCGCGCAGCGCTTGCGGTGGCGCGATCGGCTCGACCGCTGATGCGACCGGCGCCGGCTGCTCCGCGGGAGCTCCAACTCCCGCGCTGGAAAATCCCGCACCGTTACCGAACGAGCGGTTTGGCTTGGTGAATGGCACTGCCGCACGACGAACGGACGGCTCTGACGCTTTCAGTTGCAGGGAAACCTGAGGCGGACCCGCGACGATCGTTGGACGTGAGGCGACGCGCTCGTCGGCGCTCAGCCGCGTCGTGGCGAACTTCGGCGCCGTTGCAGGCGCTGGCACCTGAAAGATCGAGGTGCGCGTTCCCCGACGGCGCATCGACGGGACAGCAACGACGGCCAAAATAACGATCGCGGCGAGCACGAGGCCGCCGACGATCAGCGCATTTAAATCAACGTAACGCTGCAGGCGCTCACCAAATGTCGGCTGTGACCACTCGCGCACTTTTGCGGGAGCGAGCACCGTCGCAGGCGTAGCAGAAGCGTCGACCGCGGCAGGTGAGGAAGCCGCGGCGGTTGTCTCGCTTGCCGTCGCAGCCGGAGTAGCGGCCGCCGTCTCGGGCGAATTCTGCTCCGCTGTCGCAACGGCCGGAGCTTGTGACGCCACCGGCGCCGCGGATTCGCGAGCAATCGCGGGCTGCGACTCAGCAGGCGACGCGTTCGCCGCGACCGGAGTCTCGACGCTCGGCGATAGAGAGGCACCGGGAGTAGGCGCCACTTTGTTTGTGTCCGTCTGGGCGATAGCAGCCGGAGAGCGCTCCGTCGTCGCTTCCATGCCCGGCACGCCTTGTTCGGCACTGGCGGTCTTCTGCGCGGGCTGTTTGCTGGTGTTCGACGCCAGCGCTGCGCCAGGAATTGCGGTCGGTTCCACCGTCGGGGTTGAGTCGATTTTCGCCACCTCGGCCGAAGACTGAGCAGGCGCAGCCGGTGCATTCTGCAGCCAGCCAAGATCGTAGAATGCGTCGGCAAAAACGCGGTTCATCGCCGGTGAGTAAATCTTGCGCGCCGAGGTTACCCAATCGTTCGCCTTCGCCGCGTTGTTGTGTTTGAACTCCCACGCAGCCTGCGCGTAGTAGAGCGCCGGTGTGTCACCGGTGAACTGGAACTGCTCCATCATCTTCTGCGCGCGGCTGTCTTTGCCGTCGAGCAGCAGCGTCAGGTAAACGTTGAACTTGATCAGCTGCGCCGTCTGATCCTTGGCGTTCGGCGCCGGCGTTGCGCCGAAGAGCGCTTCGAACCGCTCCCGCGCCTTGGCGTAATCCCGTTTCTTAAATGGAATCTGCGCGAGATTGTACTGCGCTTCGCGATACTTCGGATCGATCTTCTCGGCCTGACGGAATGCCGCTTCAGCACCGTCGAAATCTTTTTGCGCCATCAAAATTTCACCGCGCAAGTTGATGTAAGGCGGCTGGTTTGGATCGGCGGCTTCGGCTTCATCGATCGCTTTGCGCGCTGCCGTGAAATCGCGTTGCTGGAAGGCCTGCTCGGCTTCCTCAAACTTTGAGCGCGCGAACGCCTTCGCTTTCGCCGCGCGATCGGCCGCCGATGTGAGCTCAACCGCTGCGCGCGTCTCACCCGCCGGTTTTTGCATCCAGCCGATCTCGTAAATCGATTCGGCGAATAGCTTGTTCAGCTGCGGCGAAAAATTTTTCTCCGCTTTGGCGAGCCAGTCTTTCGCCTCCGCTTCGTTCTTGCGCTGGAACGCGATGGCCGCGTTCGCGTAATGCATGGCCGGCGTATCGGGCGCGAGCTCGAGCTTGGCCATGATCGAGTCGACCATGTTCTCTTTGCCCTCGAGCAAATAGGTGAGCAGGATTTTGTATTGGATCAGCTGCAGCGCTTCACCTTGCAGCTGAAGATCGTTGCCAAAGAGCAGACCCTGAAAACGGTTGCGCGCTTCCGCCCAGTTCTTCTGCAGGAACGGAATCTCCGCCAGATTGAACCGCGCATTCCAGAATTTCGGATCGCTCGCGAGCGCCTTCTGCAGCGCCTTCTCCGCCTCATCGTATTTCTGCTCCCGCATGTAAATCACGCCGCGGAGGTTTTGCGACTGCGCAAGATCGGGCTGCCGCGCATCGATACCGTCGAGCTCCTTCAGCGCCTGAGGATAATTGTTGGAGTTGAACGCCTTGAACGCCCGGTCGTACATCGCCTCGAGTTCAGCGTTCGAAGGGGCGACGTTATTGGCTGCAAACGAGCTCAGGACCAGCAGCGTGATGGTGGCGATTTTCCGAATGTTCATCCCGAAGTCATAGAAGCTCTGCCCCCCTTCGGTGACAAGCCATTTTTTGGCGTGAAAAGTCGCGCCTACAGCGCTCACGCCAAACTGCGATTAGCGATGATCCGCAACCCTTCGAGCGTCAGGTTTGGATGCACCGCTTCGATCTCGGGCAGCTGCCGCGCGATCAGCTCCGCGTAGCCGCCAGTCGCGACGACTCTGACATTCTGCCGTCGGAAGCGTTCGTCACGGATTTTCCGCAGGATTTCCGCCACTAGCCCGCGATAGCCATGCACCGCGCCCGAGATCATCGCTGCGCGCGTGCTCTTTCCGATCGCAGCGGTCGGTTCACGCAGCGTCAGCTTTGGGAGCAGCGCCGTTCGCTGATACAGAAACGAGGTCATCGATTCCAATCCCGGCGCAATGACTCCGCCGATGTAACTTCGCTCCGCCGAGACGACGTCGAATGTCACCGCCGTTCCGAAATCGACCACAATAGCGGGGCAGCCGTACAGTTCGGCGACCGCGGCGGCGTTCGCCAGGCGGTCCGCGCCGATCGTTTTGGGATTGGGATAATCGACTCCGACGCCGAGATCACTGTTGCTGTCGACAAACAGCACGCTACACCCCGCCGCCGCCGCGCGTACCGCGCTGTTCTTGCGCGGCACGACGGAGGAAACGACAACCGCTGACACACGTCTGCGTTGCACGCGTTTCCGCAAAGCCTCCGCAGTCAATTTCCTCGTCGGCAAACGCGAGCTCGCGCCGACACGGTCGCGCGTAGCATAAGCAATCTTCGTAAACGAATTGCTGATATCGATGAGCAGATACGGCGGCAATGCCACAGGCCGCGCTAACGTTCGCTGACGGTCGCGTCAACTGCGGCAATCTTGCGGCGCGTACGCCGACCGCGTACTCTCGACGCGTGCGTAAGCTCGTTCACCGGCCGCGTCGACTCCGCCGCTCGCCCGCGTTGCGCAATCTGGTGCGCGAGACGGCGCTCAACGCACATGATTTTGTCCTGCCCCTCTTCGTCAGTGAAAAGGTGACGAGCCGCAAAGCGATCGCGAGCATGCCCGGCGTGTTCCAACTGGCGCCGTCGGAAATCGCCGATGAAGCAGAACGCGCACGTGACGCCGGTCTGCAGGCGATCCTGCTGTTCGGAATTCCGACGACGAAAGACGAAGAGGCGAGCGCAGCCTACGCAGAGAATGCGGTCGTGCAGCAGGCGGTCCGCGCGGTGAAATCGCGCTGTCCCGACCTGGTGGTGATCACAGATGTTTGCCTGTGCGAATACATGAGCCACGGGCATTGCGGCGTCACACGGCTGGACGGCGAACACTTCCACGTGCTGAACGACGAGACTGTCGAGCTGCTCGCGGGGACAGCTGTTTCGCACGCGCGAGCCGGAGCCGACATCGTCGCGCCGAGTGACATGATGGACGGGCGTGTCGCCGCGATTCGCGAAGCGCTCGACGCGGCTGGCTTCACCGATATCGCAATCATGAGTTACGCGGCGAAATTCGCATCTGCCTTTTACGGACCGTTTCGCGAGGCGGCCGAGAGCCCGCCGCAATTCGGAGATCGGCGATCGTACCAGATGGATCCTGCGAACGCGGACGAAGCGCTCCGTGAGGCTGCGCTCGACGTCGACGAAGGCGCCGACATTTTGCTCGTTAAGCCTGCACTGCCATACCTCGACATCCTGTGGCGCGTGCGCGAGCGATTCGGCAAACCGACTGCGGTGTATCACGTCAGCGGCGAGTACGCCATGCTCAAGGCGGGAGCGGCGAACGGCTGTTTCGAGGAACGCGCGGCCGTTTTCGAAGTCATGACTTCGCTTAAACGCGCCGGCGCAGATCTCATCATCACGTACTGGGCAAAGGAGCTGGCGGAGTGGATCCGCGAGTAGGCGGCCGCCGGGGCGAAACTGAAGCGCACGCGCTGCTCAAGCGCCTCGCGCTGATCTGGGCGCAGGCAAATGGATACAGCGCGTGCGCGGCCGAGGTCACTTTGCCGCGGTGCCGGTATCGGGCGGATGTTGCAGCGTGGCGGTCGAGATCGGCAGAAATCACGACTGCAATTTTCGAATGCAAACAGGCGCTGTCGGATTTACGGCGGGACAACTGCTGCACGAGTGCGACGCGTGCTCGTTTCGAAATTGTGCAGCAGCGGCGACAAACGCTCGAGCGCTGCTTGCGCGTGCATTATCCGACACTCCGCACGGGTGAATCGCTCTTCCCGGAGTATGATGCGCACGATTTCGGCGCAATTGGACATCGCGGCTACCGGCGCGTGACGCGAGAGTTAGCGGCACTGCAGAATGCGCTGCAGGACGGCACCAAATTCGAGTGCATCACGCGGTATCGCTGTGCGAACTTGTTCTATCTCGTTGTCCCTGCCGAGCTCTACCGCGAACGCGAACTGCCGGTCGGCTGGGGAGCGCTCGTGCAGTCGGACGATACGCTGCACGTCGCGCAAAAGCCCACCTGGCACGAGAACAGCCCCGCGGCGCGCATTCACATTCTGCAGCGGATCGCAGCCGCCGGCACGCGCGAGTTCAACCGCCGCGCCAGCATCACGCGTGACGAGATCGATCGCGCGCGTGAGTTGCGACCGATCGATTAGCTCTTTCGCGCGAGCAGATTCCGGCCGGTCATCTCCGACGGCTGCGGCAACCCGAGCAGGAACAGCAATGTCGGTGCGACATCGGCCAGAATGCCGTCCGACAACGTGAACTTCGCTGCATCGGCGCCGACGTAGATGAAATGAACGAGATTCGTGGTGTGAGCGGTGTTCGGTGATCCGTCAGTGTTGCGCATCTGCTCGCAGTTGCCGTGGTCTGCCGTAATGAGCGCCGCGCCGCCGAGCTCGAGCAGCTTGTCGATGATGCGCTCGAGACAGGTGTCGATCGTCTCGACCGCGCGAATCGCCGCCTCGACCACTCCGGTGTGGCCGACCATGTCGGGATTGGCAAAGTTCAATACGATCAAATCGTAATCCGCCATCCGCGCGAGCACCTCATCAGTCACTTGCTCTGCGCTCATTTCCGGCTGCAAATCGTAGGTCGCGACCTTCGGCGACGGCACGATCTTGCGATCTTCGCCCGCGTAAGCTCGTTCGACTCCGCCGTTGAAGAAATAGGTGACGTGCGGGTACTTTTCGGTTTCGGCGATCCGGAGCTGTCGCTTCCCGGCCGCGCTAACCACCTCGCCCAGAATTTGCGCTAGTTGCTCCGGCGCAAAGACGAACGGTGCATTGTAGGTCGCATCGTACTCAGTCAGCGTGACGTAGCGCACTTTCGGCCACGTTTCCCGGTCAAACCCGCTGAAGTCCGGCAGCAGAAATGCCTGGGAAAGTTGTCGCGCACGGTCGGCGCGGAAGTTGAAGAAAAAAACCGTGTCGCCGTCGCGTACGCGCTGTTCGTCCGCTTCGGCAAATATGAGCGGTGGCATGAACTCATCCGTCGTGCCGCTCGCGTAGCGAGCACGCAATGCCTCGGCCGGCGATGTGCTGCATTTTTCACCACGGCCAAGCACGATCGCGTCCCACGCCTTTTTCGTTCGGTCCCAGCGGCGATCACGATCCATGGCAAAGTATCGCCCGACGACGGTGACGATCTGCGCGCCGCTATTCGTTAGGCCAGCGGCGCACGCCTCGAGAAATTGTGCTCCGCCAGTCGGAGAAGTATCGCGACCGTCGGTAAACGCGTGCACGAAAATGTCGGCTACACCTGCGGCGTGGGCGGCGTTCGCCAGCGCGATCAGGTGCTCGTAGTGGCTATGCACGCCTCCATTGGAGACAAGCCCTAGAAAATGCAGGCGGTGTCCACGCGCAGCCGCGAACGCCTGCTGCGCAACTTCGTTTCGCGAAAGCTCGCCCTCAGCGATCGCTTTGTTGATCCGGGTGAGGTCCTGATAAACGACGCGCCCGGCGCCGAGGTTGAGATGCCCGACTTCTGAGTTCCCCATCTGCCCTGCAGGCAGTCCGACTTCGAGGCCACTCGCGTTCAGCCGACTGCCGGGAAATTCGCGATAGAGCCGCTCGTGGAACGGCGTACGCGCGAGAAGAGTGGCGTCGCCGTTCTGCTCGCGCTGGGCAAATCCGCCAGGATTGATCCCCCAGCCGTCGCGGATGATGAGCATCACCGGCTTTGGCATTGCGGCGCAGTGTCGTAATGATGCGGTGAGCGCACAAGCGGTTTCCCACAGCTGCGGGATTGACAACGGCGCGCGTGCGCCCGTTTGATCACACGGTGAAGTGGCGCAACCAGCTGCTCGCGCTCGGCTGCCTCATCGCCTTCGCCGGTCTGGGCGTCCTCTACTTTCAACACTGGGTGATCCAGAAGCCGTTCGGAATTGTGCTCTTTATCGGCGAGGGGCTCTCGGCGGAGCGGATTGCGGCTGCACGTGTGTTTGCCGGCGGGGCGGAAAATCCGCTCGCGCTTGACGCGCTGCCACACACGGCGCTGGTGACGAACTACTCGAAAGACTTCGCGACGCCGGACACAGCAGCTGCAGCGACAGCACTCGCGACCGGGCTCAAGGTCAGCAACCGAGCGCTTGCTGGCGACACTGCCGCGAAGACGCTGACCACATTGCTTGACCTGGCTCGCGATTCGGGTCGCGCGACGGGGCTCGTCACTGATGGGCGGCTGACGCATGCTACAACAGCGGCGTTTTTCAGGCACGACGCACAGCCAACGGATCCGCAATCGATTGCGCGTGAGCTGGTGGAGCACGGCAAGGTTGACATTGTCCTCGGCGGCGGTTCAGCGGATTTCGTCGCCCGTGAGAAAGGCGGGCAGCGAAACGACGCACGCGATCTTCTGCTCGAGCTGCGCCGGAATGGGAGCGACGTTGTTCGAACTAAAACAGAACTCGAGCTAGTGCCAGCGTGGCGGCGCGCACACGTTTTCGGCGTTTTCTCCAACGCGGAGCTCGCGTTCTCGGACGAAATTGAACCGCGAAATACGCAGCCAGGGCTGGCAGAAATGGTGCGTCGCGCGATCGAACTCCTGCAGTACAACCGCGCTGGATATCTGCTCGTAGTGGACGCGAATCTGATGCGCAAAGCCGCCGAAGAGAACGACGGAGAGCGCACGCTCAACGAGACGGTCGAGCTGGACCGCGCGGTTGCTGTTGCGACGCGTTATGTCGGCGCCAATTCGATGGTGGTTGTCTGCGGCGATGTCGCGATCGGCGGCCTCAGCATGAACGGTGCACCCTTTCTGCACGATCGTGGCATCGCCGTGCTCGGTCTGAATTCATCCGGTGATCCCTGGCTGACGTGGGCGAGCGGACCAAAGGGTGTCAAATCGTATGGGGCGGCAAGCCTGAATGAGCCGGCACCCGCTGCGCCATCGGCGTCGCCTGACGACATCGTGCACCCACCGCAGGAGCCGGCGGCATTCTACGCAAACACAGCGCTCAACACCGTCAGCGATGTCGTCGCGTTCGGCAGTGGCGACGGAACTGCCGCGCTACAGGGGACGATCGATAACACGACGATCTTCCGCCTGATTCGCGCGAAGCTTTAAATCCGCCGCCGAATCCCGGGAAAGCAAAAACCGCCAGCCGGTAAACAACCAGCTGGCGGCTCTTTGAAAACTGCGGCCGTTACGGACTTGTGGGGACGACCTGCGGAATGAATGTGAACGGCGGAGGCGGAGGCAATCCCGGTGCCGGACCTTCGGCCGGTGGCGGCGCTTCTTGCGGGCCTTCCGAGGGAATATCTTTCGCGTCACCCATGTCCTTTGCGTCCACGATGTTCTTGCTATCGGTCACGTCATTGTGACGGTTCACCTTCTTCTTGGCGACCGACGTGTCATCCTGGTCGCCACCGAACGCGGCCACTTCTGCGAGGATGAAGCCATTCTCTTTGGGCGTCGCCGCGTTCCAGCGAACCATAATGTATCGCCCGGTCGTCGCCGGAAATTCCACCGACAGCCGTCCGCGATCGCCGTCGTCCTGAGCGGAAGCAACAGGCTTCATCGTGCTGCTATCAAGCATCAGATCATCGGGGAGCGTTGCTGCGCCCGCGCCGACGGCGGCGCCTGGCAGGGACTTCAGGACGTAAAAGTCCATGCTGCCTTTCTGCGCTGTGTAGAGGGCCGAGACGCGGCGCACGGTGCGCGAATTCCCAAGATCAATGATCGTGGTCGGCAAGCCGTCGTCGGTAGCGAATGTGTACGACGTGGATGCCTGCTCGTCGACAGTGTTCGCGGCCTGCTTTGCGTCGGCACCAGAGCTAACGTAGAGCGCGCGCGACTTGATCCGCGCATCGCTCGAATTGTAGCTCATCAACGCCAGACTAACCGAGTCGTTTTTCTGCGCAGCGGTCGCCGGGCGGTCGATCGTGAACGGCACTTTGTGGAGGACAACGTCCGCTGCCGACGCAGTGGAGGCGCCGAGAAGCACGGATGAAACAGCGGCGAAAATCCTGCCGAGGTGGAGGGTGTTTGTGCTCATAATTTCCATATCTACAAAAACGATAGTAAGACGCGCGCCTATTTTCCGCAACACAATTTTTCGCCAGTCGTGACGCTCTTCCGACGCATAACGCCATCTTAGCGCATTCGTCCGTTCGGATGCGAGAGAATTCCTCCGCGACCGCAGTACCGTTGTACGGAGACGGATCGCGGCGCTACCAGCGTGCCTCGTCCAATAGCGAGATTTCGGTCTGCCGCTCGACGATAGCCATGTCGAATGCGACTGCAGATGAAAGTGACTGATGCGAATCCCTCACGCGCATGGCCAACCCGGTGCAACCTTGCACCTCGAGCGTAGCGACAGCGGCAGAATCTGGATATTCGGCTAACCGCGCGTTCCAATCGCCACCCGCTTCCGCGGATGTTTGCTCGCGATTTGGCGCCGATTGCTGAATAGCGACGCTCTCTCGCCCGCGGATTGGTTGCGATTCGGCTGACACTCGGGCCGAAATGCGGCCGCTCGAGTAGCGGCTCTGCATGTACACCGGATCGGCGAAACACGCGGCTGAAATCAGAAATACGAGGGCAGCGACGAGCAGAAATATCTTACGCGCATGGAACGGCTGCAGGCTGACGGTAACCATACTGTTATAGAAATTATAGCAATGCCCGTGCCAGCGCATCACTCCGCCGCGGCAGCGCGCCCCGGCGCCGTTCCCCTCAATCAGGCGGATGGCAGCTAGTGGTTACCGATTACCTGCAACGGAATCGCGGTTGTCGGGATCGGGGTGAAAACCCGCTCGCACGGTACCGGGATTCCGGACGTCGATGACATCACGTAACACAGCTTTCGCGTCTTCTGCGGATGATGCGGAGTGGCTGCCGTCCGCAGACGCACTGCGTCCAGTCCGGCAGTTCCCACTGTTGTAATCGAGCAGAACAACGCAATCGCCACCACCCACCGGGCAGTCGATTTCATGCCGAATAAATTACCACTTTCGGCCCGCGGCTGCCAAGCTCGATCGGAGAGCACAATCAGTTCGCCGTGCGCTGAGCCAGCGAGTTGTCGCGCAGCGGCAGACGCTGTTCGTACAAGCGAATGGTGGCCTGCAGTTCGGCGACGAGACCCGCATTGTTTTGCTCGCGCGCTAGACTTAGCGCCGCGCGTGCGGCTGCGTTTGCTTCATCAAAGCGGCCGGCTTCGGCGTAAGCGGCCGCGAGCGTTCGCAACACGAGAGCGTTTTTCCGACCGGAGAACTGGAATGCCTTCGCTGCGAGCTCGACCGCTTTCGCGCCGTCGCGAATCGTCGCGTCGGGCGAGGTCGCGTACACCCATGCGAGGTTGCTCAGCGCATTGCCGTCATCCGGCTGCGCTATCAACGTGCGCGTCCACTGCTCGACGGCGGCGCGAACATCGCCTTGCCGAAGGAGAACGACACCCATGAGATCACCAGCGTCGCGGTCCCCTGGTTCGAGCGCGAGCGCGTCGCGCAGATGCATCACCGCAGAGCTCGTGTCTCCTCGCGCGAGAAGGATGTTTGCCATGTTCGTGTGCGCGGGAACGTTGCCCGGACGCAAGCGCAAAGCGGCCTCGAATCGCTGCAATGCCTCTGCAGATCGGCCTTGCGCCAGCAAAACGATTCCGAGATTGTTTAAGGCTACGTCATTCTCTGGCGTCACCGCTAGCGTATGGCTCCAGAGCCTCTCGCTATTCCGCCAGTAGGAGGTCTGCGCGAAAGCGGCTGCTGCAAATCCAGCAATCGAGATCACGGCAGCAGCGGCAGTGACTCGCTGCCATCGCCTCCGATTTTTGACCACATCTCCAATCGTCCACGTGAGCGCGATGTACAGTCCAATCGCAGGCAAATAGGTGTAGCGATCAGCCCGAGCCTGCCAGCCGACCTGGACGATTCCGATCACCGGCACCAGCATTCCCAAGTACCAAAACCAGCCGACGAACACGTATGGTCGTTTTCTTCGCCAGACGATCGCAAGCGCCGTAATCACCGCCAGCAATCCGATTGCCATCACGACCCCTGCCGCCGGGACCGCGTTTTGCCGGTGCGGATAAAACGGGATCAGGCCGGCCGGCCAGAACGTTTGGCGCACATACGCAACGTAGCTAAGGACCGCATTCGTTAGGCGGTCCGGCAGCGAAAGCTCTTCACCGGAACCGACATACTGCCCCTGCGCGAGTAAGGTAGCGACGGCTGCGCCTGCCGATAACAAAAGCAACGGAACTTTCTCGACGATGATG
>CADDYX010000099.1 GCA_902810735.1 Verrucomicrobiota bacterium
GGAAGGATGATGCGAAATTCGCTTCCCCGACCATCGGCACTTTGTGCGGTGGTTCGCCCGCCGTGCATTTCAACGATTGCTTTGACCAGACTCAGGCCGAGGCCGAGACCCGGTTCGCTTCGACTTGCGATCCGTGCGGTAAAGCCGCTCCCAAATGCGCGGCAAATCTGTTTCGGCGATGCCGGTGCCAGTGTCACGGAAAGCGACCTCCACACGATCATTTTGGTCGCGGAGAGAGATTGAAACGCGCCCGCCGACCGGCGTGTACTTAATTGCGTTGTCGAGCAAATTTGCAAAAGCCTGCCGCATCCGCTGCGCATCCGCTGGGATTCGAATCGGCTCGGGAATGTCCGTCTCGATCTCGATCGCCTTCTCCTGTGCGATGTGCTCATACAGCTCGACCACATCGCGGACTAACGAGTCGATCTCGGTTGGCGAAACTTGCAGAGACATGAGGCCAGATTCCGCCTGCGCTACATCCATCAGGGTGCGGATGATGGTTTGAACGCGTTCGGGTTTCCTCCAGCGCATCGACGATCCCGTCGCTGGCGCTATTTTTGCACCCACGATCGCGCAGAGAATTCTCCAGGATGATGCGCAATCGTGACAGCGGCGTCCGCAGATCGTGCGCCACGTTATCGAGTGAATCGCGGAGGGCGCGGAATAGCTTCTCGTTGTGCTCGAGCATCCGATTGAAGAGCACAATCAACTCCTGCAGCTCATCATCGGCAGGACGCTCCGGCACGCGCACGTCCATGCGGCCGGTGTTGACGATGGATGCGGCCGCTTCGACGAGATCGGAGATCGGTTTGGTTAACCGGCGCGTGAGGAGCACGCCGCCGATAAATCCAAGTAGCAGCACCGGCGGAATAACGATGAGAAAAACCTGTCGAAATTTCCCGAGCAATATCGCGCGGCTATCGCTAGTGCGGCCGACCTGAAAAATCGTTCCGTCGTCGAGCACAATGCTCGCGAGGGTCAGGTCCGTTTCGCGATTGCGCGGCACACGCGTCCATTCCTCCGCCCGTGCATTCGCCGCTCTGTCCAGCCGCCGCACATCTTCTTCAAACCAATCCTGCGGCACGACCAGCAATTGCACGGCGCCATCTGATTTTGCGACGCGGACGAAAAACATCCGCTCCTTGCGCGCTTCGTTCACGCGCGTGGTCCAGTCACGCAGCGCCGGTATTCCGCCGCTCATGTAAACCGCCGCGTATTCGCGCAGACGCGCTTCGATCACATCGCGGTCCTTGCGGTCGATGGCCGCGCCCAACAAGAAGTAAAGGAGCGCAAAAATAACTGCGGCGCTGCCGAGAAAAATCGCCCCATGCCAGACGTTCAGCCGAAAGCTGAGCGTGTGCGTGAAGCTCTTAAGCGACTTCCAAAACATAGCCCATCCCACGCATCGTCCGGATCAGTTTGGGCTCGAAATTTTTGTCCACCTTGTTGCGCACCCGGCAGACGAGCACATCGACCACGTTAGTTTGCGGGTCGAAGCTGTAATCCCAAACGTGGTTCAGGATCATCGTCTTGGTCACAACGCGGCCGGCATTGCGCATCAGATACTCGAGGAGCGCAAACTCCCGCGCCTGCAGTTCGATTTTCTTTCCGCCGCGCGTCACCTTTCGACTGAGCAAATCCAGCGTGAGGTCTCCCACCCGCAGCATGCTCGGCTGGCTCTCCCGCGAGCCTCTGCGCACCAGCGCCTGCACGCGCGCGAGTAATTCCGCGAACGCGAACGGCTTCGTCAGGTAATCATCACCGCCGGCCTGCAAACCTTTCACGCGATCATCTACACTCGCTTTTGCGCTCAGGATGAGGACCGGCACAAGAGAGTGTTGCTGCCGCAATTCGTGGACTAACGAGAGGCCATCCAGCTTCGGCAGCATGATGTCGACCACGGCCGCGTCGTATTCGTTCCCGGTCGCCATGACGAAAGCCTCTTCGCCATCCGCGCAGTGATCCACGGCGAAGCCCGCCTCCTGAAATCCTTTTACGACATACGAAGCAAGCTTCTTGTCGTCTTCGACCACGAGCAGACGCATAACGCTGGCAGCTTCCGCGTGGAGACATTTCGCCGCTAGTCAAATCCGCTTCGCTTAACTGAGGTTGACGAGATAGAAGCGGAACGAGATCGCGCAGAAGAAAAGCAGCAGCGTGACACAGAAATAAATCGCGATCGCCGGGCGCGCATCATTGCCCGGATTGCCGGTCTCCGTATGCACCGCATTGCGGAAGCGAGCCGCGCGAATCAAACCCAGCGCGGTGAGGGCAAGCGCAAACGCCGCGAGAACAAACGGGAGCCAATGCGCGGCCATCGCACCGAGCGCGACCAGCAAGGTGCCAACGATCCACGAGCCAAGCGCCCCGATCCAGACTATCGCTGGCATCTGGCGCCATGTAGTACAACCGCAATCGCGCACGACGCCCGCAAAAATTACCGTGAAGGCGACCGCGAGCAGGAATGCAGTGATGAAGTCAACGACGAACATACGCAATGCGTGTGGGTGCAAATCGATTCTCCACTACAGCAATCCTGCGCAATTCGGGTGACCGGCGGATTTCAGCAGCATTACACGTGTGAAAGGCTGGGCATCGCGGTCGCCGTGGGTCGTACGGCCTCGTGAATTCTCCCGAAAATCGCGAGCGACGCGCCGGGCATCCACCTCTCCCGCGGCCAGCGTTTTAGGGGTATGGCAACACTCGATGGCAAGAAGGTGGCGATCCTGGTGGCGAATTTTTTCGAACAGGTGGAGATGACGAAACCTCGCGCCGCCCTCGAGCAAGCGGGAGCAGAGGTAAAAATCGTGTCGCCGGACAGCGGCGAAATCCAAGGCATGAATCACGCCGATAAGGGCGACAAGTTTCCCGTGGATATCGAGCTGTCCAAGGCGCGCGCGCACGAGTTCGATGCGCTTATGATTCCTGGCGGCACGATGAACCCCGATACGCTGCGCTCGACCCCGCAAGCGCTTGAGTTCACGCGATATTTCTTTCGCGAAGGAAAACCGGTTGCGGCAATTTGTCATGGCCCATGGGTGTTGGTGGACGCTGGCGTGGTGCGGGGGCGAAAGTTGACCTCCTGGCCTGCGATAAAGAGCGACATCAGAAATGCGGGTGGCAACTGGGTGGATGAGGAAGTCGTCGTCGACAACGGTTTGGTCACGAGTCGCAAGCCCGATGACATTCCGGCGTTCAACTGCAAGATGATCGAAGAATTTGCCGAAGGTCGGCACGCGAGACAGATGCAGGAGAAACGCGCGCCAGTCCGCGCCTAACGAGTAGTCGAGGAACTGTCAGGAGGTGCTAATGCCGCCGATTCGTTCGCCTAAATCGGAAGCTGAACTGGATCAGCGGCCAGAATTTCTCTATGGCTCGATTATCCTGTCTGTCTTGCAGATAGAAGGAACCTCCACGCCGCAATTCGCATCATTGCCTTCAGTCGCACGGATCATCTACTTCGCCGCTCTTGGATCGATCGTCCTTGCGACGCTGATCGACATCGTAAGTGTCTTTGCTGCGCGACACGATGGTGCAACCGCACGGCGCTACCTCTGGTGCATCACTCCACGCCATCACATCTCGAGCGTCTTCGTCGCGTTCACGTTTTCGGCTGATTTGCTCGTTGTCTGCTGGGCCGTGTTCGATTCGGCCGTGTCCGCCATTTTTGTTTTGGCCGCCTTCTGGCTCGTCGTTATCGGCGTGATTAGTCTTTTGCTCTCGGTAGCGCGGAAGCAGGAGCAGTGAAGTCGAACGTCAACGGATGAGCTACATGAAAGAGATGTTCGAGACGCCGCATCTAGTCTGCACGCGCCACAGCTCTGCCAGAATGCAAAGCGTTATTTGTTCTTTCGCTTAATCACGCTCACGTCACCGTTCCGCTCCATCCACGCCTCCTCCACTTCCGTCAGTTCTCTCGTCCCGCCGTTCAAACGCAGGTCCTCGAGTAGATCGCGCTCGCTCAGGTCATTGCGCCGCAGGGCTTCAGGAATGGCACGCCCAGAGTCGACAACTTTGTCCGATTGGCCTTTGATCAACCACCCTAACGCGTGCCAACGCCGCGCAGATGCACCCAACAGCCGGTGCAACCAAACGAGGACAAACCCGGCGCCGAGCGTCGGGAAAAGCGGCGCCGAGCCGTTGATGCCACGCGCCAGCATCGAGGCGAGAACGAACCCGAGAATCACGTCAAAGGCTGATTTCCGGGAAAAGAAACGCTTGTCGCCTGTGCGCACCATGATCAGCGCCGCGACGAAAATGAGCAGACCGCGACTGGCGATATGCACGAAGGTGAGCTGCTCTGGTTTCAAACCAAGCCCGAGCAGGGAGTCGAGCAGACTACGAAAGCCGTTCATCAGCGAGAACTCCTTCCCAGGCGATGCGCCGAAGTATGCATTTGCCTACTCATAGCAACGAAACACTCGTGCAATCTAATACCAGTCGCTTCAGGTTTCACCAGCGAAGCTCTCACTGATGCGGCGAAGCAAAGCCGCGAGGCGGAAAGTACATTATTCAAATCGTGCTAACCGCCAGTCGCGCTCTGAAGCACCTGTGCTTGCAAATTACGGCCTGAGAGTGCCCGGACAATGATAGCCGCGGCCGACTGCGCGATGCAATATGCCGTCCAAATCACCCGCACCGGCTGTTCGGGACCGGTATAGCGCGCCGAGACAACTGGAAAGATCGATAACATCGGACGCAGCGGGGCGAGTTCTTTGTCCAGCCCCGCTTTGCTACAGGCGTCGAGCAGGTCGACTAGCCGGTGATTGAATCGCCGCACCGTCTGCGTGTCTTCCAGACCTTTCGCGATCAAGAAAGCCTTCAAATAGATTTCGATCGCGAGGCGCGACGACATCATCGCCTTCGGATTCGGGGGAGGGGATGCGAGCTGGGCGACAGTAGCCTCGATCTCGCGCCGGCCGTTATCCAGAAATGCGCGAGCCTCCGGCGAAAGCTGCGCACTCTTGTGCAAGTCGTCTGAGCCGTAGGCGAGATCGACGCAATCCGCCCAGAAAAGCGTGTAATTCCAAAAGTCTGGTTTACTGGCCGCAAGTTGATCCCGAATCTTCGACAGCATCGTTTCAAGTGCGTCGAGGCTGTCCAGAGGAAAGCGGCCGTATCCGATGTGAACGTAAACAGGCCAGAGGCTGGCGTCGAAGAAGTAGATGCCGGTGAAGAGCGAGCCGATCGCATGCGATCCTTCCTGCGTGTTTTCTTTAAACCAGCCAAAGATTTTCTCTGCCGTGGGCGAAGGAAACAGGACGATGAGGGCACGTTCACGAGCGAGATCGGCTAATGCGAGAAACGGACGCTGTTTCGGAGGAATTTCTCGCCTCCGATACCGTTGATTGGCAGCTTCAAGCCACTCGTAAAGTTGTGCGTCCTTCATCCGAACCGGGAGATTACATGCAAGGCAGGGATGTGCTCGATGAACTCCGCTGTACCTCAAACGAACTTTGTATGACGGCGAGATGATTCATCTCGACGACCGGAGGCAGTTCTCTCACGTGAATCGATAGCGACCTCCTCTGCGGCGAGCGAGCACAGTCAAGGTGGAGCGCAGGAACGAGCAATACCTGTACGGCGCGCAGCGAACAGTACAATCGAGGAGCGATTCACCGGTGCGTGCCGTCGCCATTTTCGCGTTGAACTCTCGCCGCTGATGATCTGCGCACCCGCAGCAGAGCGGCAGCCGGGTGCGTAGCGCAGCGAACGCGGAGCGAAGACGGAGGCGAGAGCCGGCGAGGACGGCGCAGATGATCACCTCTAACGAGCGGGAACCGCAAACTCGCGAGTCGGTGGGGAGACAGGGCGGGCACAGTCTCGCTGCGGCACAGCCGCATCAAATGAATGCTCGACGGCGAAGGATGAAGCTTGCGCTTCCTCAGTCAGCCAATTGAGGTCATCGAGTAATCTGATGCATTCGATGATGTTGTTAGGCGGCAGCTGCACGTTCGGAAAATGCTGTCGAATCGCCTTGGCGACACGATTCGGGATTCGAACTCCGTGACTGCGATCGTGAGCGGAGCCGCTAACGTTGAGCGCGAAGAGCTTGTTGTTCTTCATGTAAGCTTGAATGTGGTCTTGGCCCGGACTTGTGTGTGCCTTGTGGTAAAGCGCTGAATAAGGACCGCCTAGCGGAACGCCGCGGTGCTGAGCCTCGTCGAGCGCGAGCACTGCGTCGACGTCGTCGCAATAGACGTGAACTGTTAGTTCATCGGCTGCGAAAGTGAGTTCGGTCATTGTCGCAACCAGAGCTTCACGTTGCGTTCGCGTTTCGACAACATTTCGCTCCTTCTGTGATGATCTGCGCACCCGCAGCGAAGCGGTCGAGCTTCCGTGTGGGGAGTGCGGGCGCGGAACGGCTCGTGAGCGCCGCGAGGACGGCGCAGATGATCACGACGTACTCGGACGCCAGCAAACTCGCGAGTCTGTGCGGAAGCAACGCGGGCACAGTCTCGCCGCGGCGCAGCCCCTCAAACCGACGCTAGCGCAGCGGGTTTGACGCGTTGGCACGTGCGACAGAGCAACTTCTTGCCTAAGCGTTTGCTGTTGATTCGGCAAAACGCCACAACGTTGCTATCGACCTTTGTGCCGCACGCGTTGCATCCCGCCGACTGTTGACAGTGCCGGCAAAGAGTCTGGCCCTGAAACCGCTCCAGGTTAACGCGACAGTATTTGATCACCTGCGGATCGACCGGCACACCGCAGGAATCACAGCAGCCTTTTGCATCGCCTCCAAACCCCGTCGCCGGCGATCCACTGCGCTTCGCTGCCGCGGCTGTTGATTCCGTGATCCCGAATTTCGCGGCGAAGTTCGGTTTCACGGGCGTGTGAGCCTTTACGAGAGCTGCGCCGATGCCGACTAGCGTTTCCAGCGAGACGAATTTGGAAACGTTCGTGAGTGTGTCGAAAAATCCTGCGGCTTGTGCACACTCGCCGAAGCGTTTTTCGAACAAGTCCATCTTCGCCACGTGATCCCATTCATCGCCGCTGCGACGAATCTGGCACTTCGGTGAAACCAGCACCCAGTTGTGAAACCGAACCGGGAGCGATAGACCGAGTCTTGTCGGCGCCAGATTGTGATCGCGCACGAACGATTGCAGCACTTCGATGTGCCGCCGGTTTTGCTCCACCGGGGAAGGAATGCCTTGCCAGCCATATCGCCTGCGGGCCTCCCATTCGCCCGATTCAGAGATGCGAACTTCGGAGCTGAAGCCTTTCGTTTCCAAGACATGGCACTCCAGCGTCCGCATCAGAATCAGGTGATCGATTTGTGCGACTCGACCACCGTGTTCGATTCGCAGGTCGTGAATGACGACGCTGTTCTTCCCATCCTTCCATCCGAAATCGATGTGGTAGGCGGCCTCCTTCTCACCCTTGTTCCCGGCGCGCAACGCCGCCAGTTCGTCCTGTAGATCTTCCCTCTGCGCTTTGGACAGAGTAGGGAGAGATAGCAGCCGCTCCAGCTCCGCGACGTGAGGAGCCGCATCGTCCTTGTGCTTGAGAATCATGCGGCTTCGGAAGCTTAAAGCGAATTTCGGACCAGATAGCGCGGCGCTCACACCCCCCTATCAGCTAATCCCCGTGATGCTCTGCGCACCCGCAGCGAAGCGGTCGACCTTCCGCAGGGTGTCAGGGGTGGAAAGGGTCGTGAGCGCCGCGAGGACGGCGCAGATGATCACCCATCAAACAACGACCGCAAACTCGCGAGTCTGTGCGGAAGCAGCGCGGGCACAGTCTCGCCGCGGTGCAGCCGCATCCATCTCTTGATCTGTTGAAAAAACAATGCATTATTTTCAACATGAAAACAGCCCGTCAGCCGAATTCGCACGCACGGCAGATCCTGCGGCGCATCGCTCGCAAAGGCCGCGGCTGGGCATTCACGCCACACGATTTCGCCGACTTGGGCGATCCGCGCTCGATCGGAATGGCGCTCACGCGGCTCGTGCGCGACGGCAAAATTCGCCGGGTTGGACGCGGCCTCTACGATTCCCCGCATGCGCATCCCGTTCTTGGGCAAACAGGCGCCACTTCCGACGCCGTTGTCTCTGCCGTGGCTCGAAACAAGAACCTCCGAATTCTGCCTTCCAAAGCCGTTGCCGCCAATCGGCTTGGCCTGAATACCCAAGTGCCCGCCCAGATGGTGTATCACACCGATGCCGCACCGGCGCGCGTGCAGCTTGGCAAGCTCAAGATCGTCTTCCGCCGCAATAGCGGGCGCAATCTCGCCTTGGCCGGCCGGCCGAGCGGCCTCGTCGCTCAGGCTTTGCGCGATGTCGGCAAGGACCACGTAAAACCACATCATCTGAAGCGCATCCGCGATCATCTCCCCGCCGCGGACCGGAAAAAATTGAAGCAGGACCTCGGTCTTGTGCCCGCGTGGATGCGGCCGCACTTCCAGGAACTGGCCCGCGCAGATGGCTGAGGACGCATATCTCACGTTATCCCGGCGCGAGCGCTTCGAACTGCTCGACGCAGGTTCGCGTGCAGCCGGTATCGCTCCGGCCATTCTGGAAAAGGATTACTGGGTCTGCCGCACGCTCGACGCCCTCTTCTCCTTGCCTGATTTAGGGAAGCACCTGGTTTTTAAGGGAGGCACTTCGCTCTCGAAGGTGTTCCAGGTGATTGAGCGATTCTCGGAAGACATTGATGTGTCATTCCATCGCGATTACCTCGGTTTCGGCGCGGATCGCGACCCTGAAGCAGCATCAGGCAAAGAACAGGCCCGCAGAATCGAAGCATTGCGCGATGCGTGCACGAAATGCATCCGAGACACCCTGCTTCCAGCGCTTTAAGGCAAGCTGACCGCCGAGCTTGGCACCGATCAGGATTGGTCGATTGAAATTGATGCGCAGGACCCGCAAACGATCCTGTTCCACTTCCCGCAAGCAGGCGCGCCGGGCATTTCTTACATTGCACCCTCCGTCCGGATCGAGATGGGAGCGCGGTCCGATCATTGGCCAGAGGCACGCCACGAGATTCGTTCAATGCTCGGTGAAAGCCTGAATCTCCCGCTCGGTCTCGCGACCGTGCAGGCGCTCGCCGCGAGCGAACGTTCTGGGAGAAGGCAACGTTGCTTCACGCTGAATGTCATCGCGATCTTGTGGTGGCGATGCCGGCGGGCTATGCGCGGCACTACCATGATCTTGCTCGCCTGGCGCAATCGTCCCTGGTGGATGCTGCGCTCGCTGACGTCGAGCTGAGGAAACGCGTCGTCGCGCATAAGTCAGTCTATTTTCGCTCGAAGTGGGCGCGGTATGACCTCGCTGAGCCGGCGACCTTCCGCCTTATGCCGCCGCAGGAACGTTTGGCGGAGTTGCAAAAGGATGACGATTCGATGCAGGAGATGTTCTTCTCGCGTCCACCGTCCATGTCGGACGTGCTCGCGACGCTCTCTGCGCTCGAAGAGAAGATTCACAAGCTCCCGGCGTGATTGCCGCACAGGGCTGATGCTGCCCGTCCGCTCGCGATCAGCGTCTCCCGTGATGATCTGTGCACCCGCAACGAAGCGGTCGAGCGTCCGCGTGGGAGTGTGGGCGCGGAACGGCTCGCGAGCGCCGCGAGGACGGCGCAGATGATCACTCGCTAAACAACCACAGCAAACTCGCGAGTCTGTGCGGAAGCAACGCGGGCACAGTCTCGCCGCGGCGCAGCCGCCTCAAACCGAGGCTACCGCAGCGGGTTTGACGGCCGTTCGATGCCGCACGCGGCGCCGTTCTTTTTCTGATTGGAACGCACACGCGACGGCAGCTACGTAAATCGGGTCGCAATAATGATGATGCCGACGGAAATACTCGCGGACTTTTGCCTCGACTTCCGGTTCTGTAAGAGCCCTCACGGTTGTGCGCAGGCTTTCGATGAGGCTGGCAATCGTGCCCTGTTCTGAAGCGACCCGCGTCCCGCAAACCTCCGACGAGCGGATAATCATCTTGGCATTGTGTGCCGCGCATTCTCGCCGCTGGCTCCGCGGTTGGCGCACGCATCGGGTGATGGGCCGCCTCGCGCAATGCAGGTGATTGTTTCCGGCTCGCGCGTCGTGCCACGTTGCGGCACTCTATAGTAGTAAGCCTGATGGATGAAGAACGCCCAAACGAATTCAGTGCGAGTTCAAAGACGCACCTCGTTTTCACTCACGTCCTCGCAGAAAAAGCCGAACTTTATCGGGCGATTATGGGCGTTTTCGTTCGCTCGCGTCAGCAGTTCACCACGCATTTGAGGCCCGCAGAGGTCGCTCGCTTATTGGATCGTGACGAGGAGGAAACAGAGGCCGCCTTGCGACAACTCCGCCAGTGGGGAAATCTAGAAGCGGCGCAGGATAATGCTGAGCAGCCAACGCTGGAAGCGTTCTATCGAGTCCACTTCCTTTACGCCCTCTCGGTGGGCGGTGAAGCTGCGGAAAGAGCGCTCGCTGTGTTCGAGGAAACGCTTCATCAGCCGGGTGAATTACAGGCCGCGGCCCTCCGTGACATCACCGAATACTTGGAAGCGATTCGTGTGCTGCTGGACAGCCCGCAACCTGATGCGGCCAAGCTCCACACGCAGTTGTTGACGTTGACCGAACGATTTCGAAATCTGACGAACCGCGCGCAGGCTTTCATGCGCGATCTGCAAAGCACAATCCAACTGCATGGAGTCAGCGTGGAGCAGTTCCTAGCGTACAAGCAGTTGCTCATCGATTACCTCGAACGGTTCCTGGGCGACCTCGTCCTCGCGACGAATGAAATTGCGCAGAAGATTCTAGTGCTGGAGCGCGCCGGCATTCGTAGCCAATTCCATTCTGTCGCGCAGCGTGCGCTCACGGATGCGCTGACGCGCACCAGCGAAATGGAAGAGCACGAAGCGGCTCGCTGGGAGGGACGTTGGCATGGACTGCGGCGGTGGTTTCTCGGCGAAGCGGGCGGCTCATCACAAGCGGAAATTTTGAGATCACGGGCGAGAGAGGCCATCCCGGCTCTTCTTTTCACGTTACAGAATATCAACGATCAGCGGATCACGCGGAGCGACCGGTTCGCGGATTGGCAAG
>CADDYX010000100.1 GCA_902810735.1 Verrucomicrobiota bacterium
GTGCAGAAGGTTACTCCTTTTGCCTACCGCATGCAGCGGCGCAGCCGCGCCTGGATGCGGCGCGCGATGCGCAAGCCGCGCAGCGTCTCCGAGGGGCCGAACCTGCTGCCGTTGCTCATCCAGGTGCTCGCCAGTTTCTCGAAAGCCGACGGCGTGCTGCTCGAGGAGGAGATCGACTCGTCGCTCGGTTTCCTGCGCTACGATTATCCCGAAGCGGTCTACTCCGAACTGCGTCAGCTCTTCCGCCAGGCGCTTTACGAACAGCAGGACCTCGGCGGCATGGCGCAGAAACTCGCCGCGCAGCTGAGCCCGGATCGCAAGATCATGCTCGGCGTTCAGCTCTACGATTTGATTTCGCAGGCCGGGTTGAAGCAGGAACAGGTGGTCGCGTTTTACTCGTTTATGTCGCAGCTCGGGATGGCGGCGCAGGCGATCGACATCGTTTACCAGTTGAACGCGAGCGAGGATTCGGATCCGTCGATTTACCAGCGCGGCGCATCGCCACTCGAGTCAGTTTCCTTCGGCACGAATGGTCATTCGGACGTCGTGCTCAAGAGTCTGAACGGCACCGATCGCCTGCTCGCCTTCCGCTACCACGACCTGATCCTGCTCAAGAATTACAGCTCGCAAACTGTCTCGGTCCGCGGCCGACCGCTGCCCCGGGGAAGCTTCTGCCGCATTTATCCCGGCCAGCGCATTCTCGTTGGCGACCAGTTCGTCACCTACCAGGAGCTGGCCGCGTATTTCAACGCGAAGAAGAACGTCTCGTTGCCGCAGATTTTCGTCCGTGTGCACAAGGATGCGGACGAAGTGCAACTCGAGCGCTCGCGCACACGCGAAAGCGCGCTCGAGGTGACGTTCGGACTCAAGGTGAAAGTGAAGGCGCTGCGCGATGTGGACGCCGTCCTGAACGGCATCGCGTTGCGCGCCGGCACCACCGTCGAAGCAACGCTGGACGACAAGATTGTTTTCCACAACGACAGCGAACTCGACTTCATCGACCTGCGGCGTCGCGCCCGCGCGATGGGCGGCCGTTTCCAACTGAAGGCAAACAAGTCGGAGTATCTCGTTTCGAATAATCCGAGCCTGCTCGAGGAAGACGACATCCTGCTTTCGCCCGGCACCAGCGGCGACGTGCTGCTGAAGATCAATTGTGATTACGATCGGCGTGTTGGCACTCTGGAAGTGATCGACGCTGACCGCTCGATCATGGTCGGTGAAACGCCGGTGCGCGGCACCGCGCCGCTGGCTGATGGCGACACGATCCGGATAGATGTCGGTCAGTTCCTGCGCTGTAACTTCGCGGAGCGAATCATTGAAGAGGAGCGGAACATCATTCGCTCACTCGAAGTGGCCGATGTCACGCATCGATTCACAAATGCCGAGGTGGGACTGGAGAACGTTTCGTTCACCGTGAACCGCGGCGAGCTGGTCTGCGTGATGGGCGCGAGCGGCTCGGGCAAAAGCACGCTGTTAAAAGTGCTTGGCGGTCAGCTGCAGCCGACGAGTGGGCAAGTTTTGCTGAACGATCGCTCGCTCTATGAACACCTCGATGATCTGAAAGGCTATGTCAGTTACGTGCCGCAGGAGGACGCGTTCGACGAGCACCTCACGATCGGAGAAAACCTCGAGTTCGCGGCGGCGATTCGCGCGCCGCATCTGTCTGGAAAAGACCTCGATCGCCGGCTCGAAAACAAACTGATCGAGCTCGGCCTTTCCGAGCGGCGCGACAGCATCGTCGGCTCGCCGGTTAAGAAGACATTAAGCGGCGGGGAAAGGAAACGCCTGAACATCGGGCTGGATATGATCGGCAGCGCCGACGTTTACCTGTTCGACGAACCGACGAGCGGCCTGAGCTCGAAAGATTCCGAGCACGTCATCGAGATCATTCGCGGTCTCGCGCACAACAAGATCATCATCGTCACGATCCATCAGCCGAGCTCGAAGCTCTTCCAGATGTTTCACAAAGCGATCCTGCTCGACAAAGGTGGGCGGCTGGTTTTCTTCGGCACGCCAAACGACATGCTGCGTTACTTCGCGGAGGCGGAGCATCAGCATCAGTTCGGCGCCGAGCTCGGCGGCTGCGCGGCCTGCGGGACGACGCGTCCGGAATTCATCTTCGACGTGCTCGAGACGCCGTTGCGCGACATCAGCGGCGACATCATTTACGAGGAAAATAACCGCGGGCAATTGGTCGCGGCGCGGCGGTATTCGCCGGAGTTCTGGCGCGATAAGTACGAAGCGTTCCGGCTGATCCAGGACGTCAAGCAGGTCTCGCTGCGGCGTAATCCGCCGACGCCGTTGCCGAGCGCGCCGTCGGGCAGGAAGAAGCGTCGGCTCATTCGCTGGCGCGATGAATGGACGCAGCTCCGCACGCTCTTGAAGCGCTCGTTCATGAGCAAGTTGCGCAACCGCGCCAATCTCGTAATCACGATCGGCGTCGCGCCAGTGCTCGCGCTGCTGATTGCGACGCTGTTGCGTTATTCCGACAGCGGAAATTACGACTTTGCCTCCGCCTATCACATTCCGACTTTTCTTTTTCTCTCGCTGATCGTCGCGATGTTCCTCGGCCTGACGAATAGCGCCGACGACATCATCCGCGATCGCGCCGTGCTTCAGCGCGAGCGGAACCTCAACGTGCGGCTGCCGTATTACGTCTTCGCGAAGTTCGTCTCGTTAGGCGTGTTCGCTCTTTGCCAATGCATCCTGTTCGTGCTGATCGGCAATTACATCCTGGCAATCCGCGGAATGTTCTGGATCGATCTCGGCATCGTGTTCATGACGGCGATGGGCGGCGTTGCCCTGGGCCTCGTCGTCTCGTCGCTCGTCGCCGATCCGAAGACGGCGGCGAACATCGTGCCGCTGGTCCTGATTCCGCAGATCATCATGGGCGGCGCGCTGATCAAGTACGAGGACATGAACCGCAATCTGAATCTCCTCTACACCTTCACTCGCTGGTTCTCTGAGCACCCGAACGACGACAAAGGCAAGAAGATGGACAGCAAGTTGCAGGTGCCGTTCGTCTGCCAGTTCATTGCCATGCGATGGTCGTATGAGGAGCTGGTCGTCGCGCAGGCGAAATTGAATCCGTTGACCCGGCGCCAGGAGCGAACGCAGCGCGAGATCGATGCGCTGGTTGCGAACAAGAACGGCTCGCCGGAATCAGCAAAGCGCCTTGATGAACTAAAAGAAACACTCGCGGTGCTCTCCGGACTTGAGGCTAAAACGCCCGACGAGCTCGATCGTTATCTCGGCGAAGTGGACAAGGTGCTGGATCGGAAACAGCCGTTCAATCGCGCGGTCTTTCGCGATGCGAACGGGCCGGTCACCGCCGAGCAGCTCTACATCAACCAGAAGGTGTCGGACTTGATCTCGAACGCGGAGATGGAGCAAAACGATTACCGACGCGGCGGCAAGCCGAACGTCTTTTTCGGCGAAAACAAACGGTATCTCGGAATCACGTTTGGCGTCTTCGTCTTCAACACCGCGGTGCTAATCTGTTCGACGCTTGCACTGCTCGGCTTGCTGCACTGGGTTTTACGGCGCCAGCTCGAAGTGCGACGCAGTTAACTCTTCTGCCCGCGCGAGATCGTTCCTTCGCTGTCGGCCGGGATGACAGCGCGCGTCTTTGCGGTTACGAATAGCGCGTGAGCAAAAGCAATAACCGCGCGCGGCTGATCGTGGCCGCGAGCGAGCACGATGGCGACATGCGTTACGGCACGAATTTCTCCGCCGGCGATCCGTTCATTTTTCTACAACAGAACGGGAAGCGGACGATCGTGTTAACGGATCTCGAGATCGATCGCGGGAAGCGCGAGGCGCAGGTGGACGAGATTGTGCCATTCAATCCACTTGAGCGGGAGGTGCAGGGCGGCAGCACGAAAGCGCCACCATTCGAGAAAGTCGTCGCGCATTTCCTGAAAAAACGCGGCGTCAAATCGGCTGAAGTGCCGGCGAATTTTCCGCTGGCACTCGCCGAAGAGCTCGCGCGCGACAAAATCCGCCTGCGCGTGGCGAAGGGCGCGATGTTTTTTCCGGAACGCGAAGCGAAGAGCGAAGATGAGCTTCGGAAAATTCGCCGCGCGCTCGCCATTACGGAAGCCGGACTGGCCCGCGGGATGGAAGTTCTCGCGGCGTCGAAGCCCGGGCGCGGCAAGAAGCTGGAGTGGACCGGCAAGACGTTGACGTCGGAAATTCTGCGGGCCGAGATCGAGTCCGCGATTTTGCGCGCTGGTGGAGTTCCCGCGAACACGATTGTCGCGGGCGGCGATCAGGCGTGCGATCCGCACGAGCGTGGTTCAGGGCCGTTGAAAGCTGATTCTCTGATTGTGTTCGACGTGTTTCCGCGCGACGCGAAAACCGGGTTCTGGGGCGATCTCACGCGTACCGTCGTGCGCGGCCGCGCGAGTGAAGAGCAGAGAAAATTGTGGCAGACCGTGCGCGACGGACAGGCGCTCGCGTTAAAGAAGATGAAGCCGGGTATCGACGGCCTCAAGTTGCACAACGAGATCAAGCAGCTCTTCGCGGAACGGGGATTTCCGACTGAAATGCGCAACGGCAAACACGTTGGATTCTTCCACGGCACCGGACACGGTCTCGGTCTCGACATTCACGAGTTTCCCCGTTTTCAGAAAACCGTTTTCAAAAAAGGGCAGGTGCTCACGGTCGAACCGGGGCTCTACTATCCCGGACTTGGCGGTGTGCGGATCGAAGACGTGGTCGTGCTGACGGACAACGGCATTCGCATGTTGTCCAAATTCGAGAAGCGTCTCGAAATCTGAACGAACGTCAGCGCGCGGCGTCTAATGTTTGGGAGAAAATAAAACGGGTATGTACTATCACCCCTACGGGTACGGGCTTTTCACCGGCAATTGGCTGCTGCTCATCGGTGTGCCGTTGATCATCGGCTTGTGGGCGCAGTTCCGCGTGAGCGGTGCGTTTCGGAAATGGGGCGCGGTGCGCGCGACGTCGAATGTGACTGGCGCCGAGGCCGCGCGCGAAATTTTGCAGGCGGCGAACATTCGCGACGTGGAGGTGCGCGAAATCAACGACTACCTCGGCGACCACTACGACCCGACAAAGAAGGTGCTTTGCCTCTCGAGCAACGTTTACAACACACCGTCGGTCGCTGCGGTCGGCATTGCCGCGCACGAGACCGGACATGCGATCCAACATGCGAAAGCTTACGCGCCTCTGAAGTGGCGCATGGCGATCGTGCCGGCGACCCAAATCGCGTCGCAGATGCTGCCGTTTGTGATTTTCGGCGGATTTATTTTTCGCATCACCGGCCTGATTACGCTCGGCATTTATTGTTACCTGGTGCTGCTCGCGTTTCAGCTCGTGACGCTGCCGGTTGAGTTCGACGCGTCGCGTCGCGCGAAGATCATCCTGCAGCAGATGGGTATCGTGCAGCAGGGCCGCGAAGTGGCCGGCGTTAACAGTGTGTTGAACGCTGCCGCACTGACTTACGTCGCCGCGTTTATCGCCACCTTGGGCAACCTGCTCTGGTTGATGTCAGTGCGCGATCGGCGCAACTGATGCCTGCCGCGCAGCACAAAAACATGACCCCCAGCGTTGCTCTCCCCGCACCCCGGCGCCTTTCCGATTTGCTGTCGTCCGGCATTCGGCGGCGTGCTAAGGCTAAGCGCGACGTGACCGACGAGAAGCCGAGATCGGACGAGGACCAGCAGCTCGTCGCGCGCACACAATCGGGCGAGGCGGCGGCGTTCGACCAGCTAGTGGTCAAATACACGCCGCGTCTCTACGGCCTGATCTACAACATGACCTCGAACCACGAGGACACGAACGACCTGCTACAGGATGTGTTCGCCAAGGCTTACAAGTCCATCCGTGGGTTTCGCGGCAAATCTTCGTTCTACACCTGGATCCATTCCATCGCCGTGAACATGACGCTGAACTTTCTGAAAAAGCGCGGCCGGCGTTTCCACCTGAGCCTCGACGATGTGGACGCGAGCATCCAGAACGACAAAGAGTTTCTCGAGCAGACAGCCACGAGCAGTCCGGTGCGCGAAGCAGACCTCGCCGAGCTGCAGCGAAGATTGAACGAGGCCATGCAAAAACTGTCTGATGAACACAGAGCCGTGGTCACCATGTTTCACATTCAGGGAATGCCTCACGCTGAGATCAGCAAAATCTTGAATGTTTCTGAAGGCACGGTACGGTCCCGGCTCTTCTACGCGAATCGGCAGTTGCAGAATTACTTGGACGAATTTCGGAAGAACGCGGTTTCTTGATTCAGGGCGACATGGACAATTTCGACGATAGCGAGATCGGAAAGCTTTTGCGGCTGAAGAAGTACGAGCAGCCGCCGCCCGGTTACTTCGAAGATTTCCTGCACGAATTTCATCGCCGTCAGCGCGACGAATTACTCCGCGAGCCGGTCTGGCGTATCGCGCTCCAGCGCGCGCAGGATTTCATGTTCCGATTGAACGTGCCGACGCTCAGCTCCGCGCCAGTGGCAGTTGCAGCGATGCTCGTCTGTGCCGCGATTATTTCTTTAAAGGTGTATGAGGCACCGCAGACGCCCGTCGCGACGCAAAGCAGCGTTGCGATCAGCGCTCCCGCAGCCTCCCAAACATCCTGGAGCCTCTCGGCCTCGCCCACCTCTTCCCGCGAGCTCGACAGCGCCATCTTCCGTAACGTGAAAGCAAGCTCGCACACTCACCGGGCGGTCGCGGCGCCTCCGCGTTACGTCCTCGACAGTACGCCAGTGAGTTATGAGCCGGCTTTGCGTTTCTGACGGAGCGCAGCGCCCGCTTGCTTCCTCCTGCTCCCCCAAGGTGCTGTTTCGGTTTTTTCTTCCCCTGACTTTTTGCGCCGCGGCGTCAGTCGCGCTCGCGCAGGATCCGACCGCGGGCACGATCAGCCGGGAGGTGAAGGAGGTGTTCGATCGCTCGGCCAAGGCGGTTGTCAAAATTCACGGCGTTGATCAGCACGGCGAGCTCGCCGGGACCGGCTTCTTCATTGATCCGTTGGGAACGATTTACACCGCGTACTCTGTCGGCGGTGAAGCCGGAAATTTCAGCGTTGAAGTCGGCGGGAAGCGAATTCCGGCGCGCGCGGTGCTGGCTGATGTTCGCAGCGGCATCGCGCTCCTGAAGGCCGACATGCCGGCGTCACCGTCGCTGCCGGTTGGCAAGGCGGGTGCACTGGGTGTTGCGACGCCGGTGGTGACGATCGGTTACCCGCTCGATCTTCCGGAGACGCCGAGCTTCGGCATGATCGCCGGGTTCGATAAAAAGTTTCTCGGCCGCTATTTTTCGACCACGCACATCCGAGTCAACCTGCCGACCCAGCGCGGCGAAGCAGGCGCGCCGCTGTTAAATCTGCAAGGCGAAGTCGTCGGCATTCTGGTGAGCAGCGTTGACAACGGTTCGGCCTGCTACGCGCTGCCGATCGAGGCGGCGGAAAAGATCCGCAACGATTACGTGCGTTTCGGCGAAGCGCGGCACGGCTGGATCGGCATCAACGTCGCCGAAGCCGAAAAGCCGGTCGATGGCTCGCGTGCCGAGATGACCGAAATCATGAACGACACTCCGGCGGCCGATTGCGGCGCGCAGCCGGGCGACATTCTGCTCCAGGTCGGCAACAAAGCGGTGCACGAGCCGGAGGATGTAATCGATGCGTCGTTTTTCATCAGTGCCGGCGATACCGTGCCGATCACCGTCGAGCGCGACGGGAAAAAGCTGACGTTCGACGTTCGGGCAGGTGTGCATCCTGCGAGTCAGCGTCCGGCAGTAATCGCATCGCCACTCTCTCCCGGCCAGGCGATTCCGCTGAGGCTCGGTTCACCGATCGATCGGACGCCGTAAGATCGCCTGCACGCTGTCGCCGCCGTCGCTGCCGCGGCTGGTTTTCAGTGGATCCGCCGCGGCCGATCACCGCGGCTACAGCATGGCGCGGAATTCATCTTCACTGATGACTCGCACGCCGAGTTGCTTCGCCTTTTCCAATTTGCTGCCGGCGTCGTTGCCCGCCAGCACGTAGTTCGTTTTCTTGCTGACGCTCCCCGTCACCTTCCCGCCGCGCGCGGTGATCAATTCCGCGATTGCATCGCGCGGTTCGCTCAGTGTGCCGGTAATCACCCAGCTCGTGCCGACGATCGCGCCTGACGCCGCATCGCGTTTTCCGTAATCGTCGCTCTGCAACTGCAGGCCGGCCGCGCGGAGCCGCTCAATCACCTGGCGGTTTGCCGGTTCGTCAAAAAATTGTCGGATGCTTCGACCGACGACCTCGCCAACATCGGGAATCTTCTGCAGTTCGTCGATCGACGCGTTCATCAGCGCGTCGAGATCTCGGAAATTGGCGGCGAGGGCGCGCGATGCAGTGACGCCGACGTGAAGAATCCCCAGGCCAAAAATCAGCCGCCACAGCGGGCGCGATTTGCTGCGTTCGATTGCAATGAGAAGATTGGCGACACTCTTTTCGCCGGTGCGCTCGAGCTCGCCCAGTTTGTCGGCGGTCAGTGCGTAAATGTCCGCGACGTCGCGTACGAGCTGTCGCTCAACCAGCTGCGTGACGAGCGCTTCGCCGAAGCCTTCGATGTCCATCGCGCCGCGCGAGGCGAAGTGCTCGATTCGCCGGCGGACCTGCGCCGGGCACTGCGCGTTGATGCAGCGGACGGCAACCTGCCCCTCGTCTTTCACAACTTCGGTGCCGCACGCCGGACATTTCTTCGGCATGCGAAATCGCTTTTCGTTTCCGCTCCGCAAATCTGCGCGCACGCCGACCACCGCCGGAATCACTTCGCCGGCCTTTTCGACGATCACGGTGTCGCCGATGCGAATGTCTTTGCGCTCGATCTCCTCCTCGTTGTGCAGCGTTGCGCGGCTGACGGTTGACCCGCTGACGAACACCGGCTCGAGCGCCGCGACCGGCGTCAGGGTTCCGGTTCGCCCCACCTGAATCACAATGTCGTGCAACTTCGTTTCAACGCGCTCAGCGGCATACTTGTATGCGATTGCCCAACGCGGCGATTTGGACGTGAAGCCGAGCTGCTCGCGTTGCGCAAATGAGTCGACTTTCACGACCGCGCCGTCGGTTTCGTAGGCTAAATCGCGCCGCATCGTGTCGAGCTCATGAATCGCGTGCAGGATTTCGTCGACTGAAGAAGCGGACCACCAGCGCTCGGTGGCGGGCAAACCGAGACGTTTGAGCAGCGCGAACAGCTCGGAGTGCTTTTGCAGATCGACGCCTTCGACGATGCCGGTCCCGTAGAAAATCACGCCGAGCGGACGCGTTGCCGTGATCGACGGGTCGAGCTGCTTCAGAGATCCGGCCGTCGCGTTGCGTGGATTCGCGAACTGCGGGAGACCGGCTTCCGCGCGTTCAGCATTCAATTTCGCGAACCCGCGTTTGAGCATGTAAACCTCGCCCCGGACCTCCAGCAGCTCAGGTGGAGTCCCTCGCAGGCGCAGCGGCAGAGCGCGGATCGTCCGCACATTCTGCGTGATGTCGTCGCCGACACTGCCATCGCCGCGCGTCGCGGCATAGCGCAGCTCGCCGCGTTCGTACAACAGCGAGACTGCGACACCATCCACCTTCGGTTCGACGACGACGGCGATCTGCTGGTTCGGCAGCAGTTTCTCGAGCCGGCGATAAAATTCCGCGACCTCTTCCTCCGAGTAGGTGTTGTCGAGGCTCAGCATCGGCAGGCGATGCGCGATCTGCGCGAATTCCTTCAGGGGTGAACCGCCGACGCGCTGTGTCGGAGAATCAGGCGTGACGAGTTCCGGGAATTGCTTCTCGAGGTCGGCGAGCTCGCGATAAAGCTCATCATATTCGCGGTCGCTGATCGTCGGTGCCGCTTCGTCGTAATATCGGCGGTTATGCGCTTCAATCTCGCTGCGCAGTTGCTGAACGCGCGTTGCTGCTGTTTTTGCTGTCACGCAAGCGCATCGTCGCGCGAGCAATTTTGCGGAGCAAGCGGATCGGTTGCCATTGGCACCGGTGAATGGTTGCCGTTACAGATCAGCCGATGGATGAGCGCGTGCTCGGCGTGGAAGGCGGGGGGACGAAAACCGCGTGGGTGCTGTTGCACGCCGGCGAGACGGTCCAGGTGCTCGAGCAGGGCAAACTGCCGCCCTCGAATCTGAGGCTCACGCCGCCCGATCGCCTCCGCGCGATGTTCTCGGAATTACCGCGCGATGTTGATCGCGCAGGTGTTTTCCTGGCCGGCTGTGTCACAGATTCAGACCGGCGCGACCTGAACACGCTGTGCGCGGCAGTTTGGCCGCGCGGCAGAATCGTGACCGGAAGCGATCGCGATTCAGGGCTCGGCGCTGCGCTGCAGGATCGCGATGGCATTGCGGTGAACGCCGGCACTGGATCGTCTGTCACCGGCAGGCGAGGTGAGCGCATCGAGAGAGCAGGTGGCTGGGGTCACATTCTCGGCGACATCGGCGGTGGCTATGATCTTTCTCTGCAGGCGCTGCGGCTAATTCTGCGCGAGCACGACGTGCATCGTGGCGAAGATGAACTCGCCGCCGAAATTCTCCGCGCATTGTCGCTCAACAACTTCGATGAGCTGGTTCGCTGGGCGCAGGTCGCGGAGAAAATGGACATCGCAACGCTCGCGCCGGTCATCTTTGCAGCGGCCGAGGCTGGCAATCCGCGGGTGCGCGAGCTTTTGCAGACCGGCGCCAACGTGCTCGCGCAATACACCGCGGCAGTTGCCGATCGGGTTGGTTTGCAACGTGCGGAGGTGCGGCTTCTTGGCGGGCTCTTCCGTTGCTGCGCCATTTATCAGGCGGCGTTTCGCGCCGAGCTGAGAACGATGCTTGCTGATGCTGACGTGGCGCTTGCCGAAAGTACGCCGGAGTTCGGCGCTGCATGGCTGGCCCTGCGGGACGAACAGAGGACCGCCGTCGTGCAACCCACCGCAGCTGCGGCAGCGCCGGAGTTGGCGTCTGCGGAAACGGAGCAAACGAATCCGCGCTCCGCTCGTCTCGATCAACTCAGCGCGCGCGAGCTCGTCGAGCT
>CADDYX010000101.1 GCA_902810735.1 Verrucomicrobiota bacterium
GTGATAACCGACTACGCGAACGCTGCGCGAATAATAGGCGACCGTCGGAGCGACTACGACCGGCACCGGCGGCGGCGCATAATAGACGACAGGCGGTGGAGGCGGCGGTGGCGCGTAATTGTAGGTCGGCGGCGGAGCGTTGTTGCTATTATCGATCACCATGTCCGTGCCCGCGGTTGCGCGCGGCGCGGCCGTAAAAGCGAATGCGATCGCCGCGAATCCAATCAGACCGAATTTCTTCCACATGATTGAGCCCTCCTGTTGGTTCGCGGATTAAACCGACGTGACGCAGAGAAGTTGCAGAAACAGTCGGCAGCGACCCGCGACTGTCAGGCGCCACGACCACGCGAGCACGACTTGTGTCCCGTGCAGAACGCGGCAAAGCTACGCGTCGATGAGCGCGGATTCTTTTCGCCGTGAATAAGCCCGGAGAACTGCGACTGGCGAAACGGATGGCGCGGCTCGGCACCGAGACGGCGTTCGAAGTGTTGGTCAAAGCGCGGGCGCTCGAGGCGCAGGGCCGCGACATCGTGCACCTCGAGATCGGCGAGCCCGATTTCGACACGCCGGAGAACATTATCGGCGCGGCGGTCGACGCGTTGCACAAAGGCTTCACGCACTACGGGCCCTCCGCCGGTTTGCTGCCGCTGCGCGAGGCAATCGCAGAGTACGTCAGCGAAACGCGTGGCGTCAGCGTCACACCCGACGAGGTGGTCGTGGTGCCGGGCGGCAAGCCGATCATTTTTTTCACGATGCTCGCGCTGGCTGACGAGGGCGACGAGATCATCTACCCGAATCCCGGCTTCCCGATCTACGAGTCGATGATCAACTACGTCGGCGCGAAGGCGGTGCCGATCCGTTTGCGCGAAGAGATGGATTTCCGGCTCGACGTGGATGAACTCGCCGGGCTGATCAACGACCGGACCAAGCTGATTATCATGAATTCTCCGCAGAACCCCACCGGCGGCGTGCTGGAGAAAAAGGACATCGACGGGATTGCGCGCGCGATCGGCGACCGGAATGTGATGGTCCTGACCGATGAGATCTACAGCCGCCTGATTTTCGAGGGCGAGCATCACTCGATCATCTCGGTAGATGGGATGAAGGACCGCTGCATTTTGCTCGACGGCTTTTCGAAGACCTACGCCATGACGGGCTGGCGCATGGGTTACGGCGTGATGCGCGCCGATCTGGCCGGGTCGATCGCGCGGCTGATGACGAATTCGAACTCGTGCACCGCCAGCTTCACGCAGATCGCCGGGGTTGAGGCGTTGCGCGGCCCGCAGGCGTCAGTGGAGGCGATGTGCGCCGAGTTCAAAAAGCGGCGCGACGTGATGGTCGCCGGCCTGAACAAGATCAAAGGTTTCTCGTGCCGACTGCCGAAAGGCGCGTTCTACGTTTTCCCGAACATCCAGCAAACCGGCTGGCCGTCGAAGAAACTGGCGGACGCGCTGCTCGAAGATGCCGGCGTCGCAGCGCTCTCCGGCACCGCGTTCGGCGATTTCGGCGAAGGCTATTTGCGGTTCAGCGTCGCGAATTCGATCGAGAACATCGAAAAAGCGCTGGAGCGCGTCGGCGCGTGGGCCAGCAGCAATCTTTGAGGAAGGCAGGAATTGATTTCTTGCTCGTCGAAGATTTCTCCGTTCCTGCTTTCCTGAGATATGCCTGATCAGAAACGGTTTCGCGTATTTGCGACGTCGCGCATCGGCGATGCGGCCGAAAACCGGCTGCGCGAGCGCGGGTATGACCTGGAGGTTTTCCACGGACCGGACGCGCCGCCGAAGCAGCTCATCATCGAGAAGGTGAAGAGCGGGATCGACGGATTGATCACGACGCTGCGCGACCAGATCGACGCCGAGATTTTTGAGGCGGGCAAAGGCACGCTGAAGGTGGTGGCGCAGATCGCGGTCGGATTCGACAACATCAATCGCGCGGACGCGAACAAGTACAAGATTCCGTTCACGAATACGGCCGACGTCTTGACCGAAGCGACGGCCGAGTTCGCGTTTTTCATGATGGGAATGCTGGCGCGGAAAATGTGGCAGAGCGAAAAGCTGGTGCGCGAGCAAACCTGGCCGTCGTGGCACCCGTTCCTGCCGTTTCTCGGCGATGAGGTGACCGGCAAGACGATCGCGGTGATCGGCACCGGACGGATCGGATTGGCGATGATCAAGAAGTGTTCCGGATTCGACATGAACATCCTCTGTTACGATCCGGCCTACCAGAACCACGAGTTCATCGGCGCGATCCAGGCAGTGATGGATCTGCGGCACGCGCGGGGTGTGCAAAAGGAAAAGACGTCGATCAAGTATGTCGCGTTCGAAGAAGCACTGCGCGGCGCTGATTACGTGAGCATCCACGTGCCGCTGTTGCGCGAAGGCGAGAGCGATCAGCCGACCTTTCACCTGATCAATGAGCGAACGCTCGGGCTGATGAAACCGACCGCGTACCTTGTGAACACTTCGCGAGGCCCGGTGGTGGATGAGAAGGCGCTGGCGAAAGCGATCAAAGATAACGTGATCGCGGGAGCGGCGCTTGACGTGTTCGAGAAGGAGCCCTTGCCGCCGGATTCACCGCTGCTCGATCCGGAGATCAGCGATCGGACGCGACTGTTCCATCACTTCGCGA
Source organism: Verrucomicrobiota bacterium (assembly GCA_902810735.1). Classification (GTDB taxonomy): domain Bacteria; phylum Verrucomicrobiota; class Verrucomicrobiia; order Chthoniobacterales; family UBA10450; genus CADDYX01. Next base: position 2,629 of record CADDYX010000101.1, read on the forward strand.
GCGGTGCGCAGATCACGCGGCTTTCGGTTGATCCGGACAAAGGGATGGCCGGACGCACGGTGCAGGGACTGATCGATGTGCTGGAAGGAAACCACGGCGGCGATCCCGGAAAGATGCCGTACGTCGTCAACAAGGAAGCGTTCGCGGAAAGTCGCAGCTAGACCGGCGCGCTCGTCCGCGCGCGCTGTGACGCAGTTTCCTCTTGCTTACCGAGAGGAGTGTCGGTATTCATCTTGGTAACCGAGATGAACAATGAGTAAACCGTCCGACCTGGTCCAGGGAACGCTGGATCTCCTGATCTTGAAAATCCTCGCGCTCGAGCCGCTGCATGGCTGGGCGATCAGCCGCCGCTTGAAACAAGTATCGAACGAGGTGCTGCAGGTGAGCGACGGCTCGCTCTACCCTGCCCTGCACAAGCTTGAGCAGGAGGGCTGGATCAAAGCCGAGTGGCGGCCGACGGAAAACAATCGACGGGCGAAGTTCTACGCGCTGACCGCACGCGGGCGGAAGCATCTCGCCCGGGAATCCGCGAGCTGGGAACGGCTCTCGAGCGCGATCGTGCAGGTCCTTGAGCTGAAGGCAATCTAGGTGAATCCGCTACACTGGGTTTCGACGGTGCGCCTGCGAGTCCGGTCGCTCTTCCATCGCAGCAGCGTCGAGCGCGAGCTGCGTGAGGAACTCCAATATCATCTCGACCAGCGCACCGAAGAACTGGTCGCGACCGGAATGACTGAGGCTGACGCGCGCCGCACGGCTGCGCACCAGCTTCCCGGACTCGAGCAAATCAAGGAGGAATGCCGCGACATGCGCAAGGTGCGCCCGATTGAAGATTTGGTGCGCGACGTCGCGTTTGGAGCGCGTCTGTTGCGCAAGAGCCCGGGCTTCACGGTGGTCGTGCTGATTGTGCTCGCGCTAGGCATCGGCGCGAACACCGCTCTCTTCTCACTTTTCAATCAGGTGCTCCTTCGCAGCCTGCCAGTGGCCAATCCCGACGAGCTGGTCGTGCTGGTGAGCAAGGTTCCGCGCTGGGGGACATTCAGCTCATTCTCCTATCCGATGTTTCGCGAGCTGCGCGACAAGAACACCGTTTTGACCGGGCTGCTTGCGCACAGCGGAGCCGACCTCAACGTCGGCTACGGCGGGCAGAGCACCAAGGCAGTGGGCGAGGTTGTGTCGACCGAATACTTCAACGTTCTCGGCGTGCGGCCGTGGCTCGGGCGATTCATCGATCGGACCGACGAAGAGCGTGCTGTGGCCAATCCGGTCGCAGTGCTCACCTACTCCTGCTGGCAACAGCGCTTCGGCGGCGACCGCTCGATCGTCGACAGAGATATCGTGTTGAACGGGCACGCAACGCGGATCATCGGCATTGCACCGCCAGGATTCTACGGCACCGAATTGAACCGCAGCCCGGACGTATTCGTTCCAGTGACGCTAAAGAAAGTGTTCGAGCCGGTGCCGCGCGACCGGTTCGACAATCCGGGCCAGCAATGGCTGCGGGTGATGGGACGGCTCAAGCCCGGCGTTTCAATCCAGCAGGCGCAAGCGGCGATCGACCTTCTCCACCATCAGGTGCGTGAACGCGAAGTGCAGGCATTGCCGCCGAGGCCTCGCGACTCCGACAACATGATGCTCGAGACGCACGTTGAGCTGCAGCCGGGCGCGCACGGCTTCGGGCTTTTGCAGCGCGAGCTCGCGAAAGCGCTGCGACTTCTTCTCGTGATCAGCGCGATCATTCTCGTAATCACCTGCGCGAATCTGGCCAACATGTTGCTCGCCCGGAACGCCGCCCGCGCGCAGGAAATCACAATGCGGCTCGCGCTCGGTGCGAGTCGGCTGCGGCTCGTTCGCCAATGGCTGACGGAGAGCGCGCTGCTCTCGCTACTCGGCGGCGGTCTCGGTGTTGTCGTGAGCGTCTGGTGTCAGGGCGCGCTCCTGTCGTTTCTGCCGGTGGAGCAACGCGCGAACCTTTCCTCTCATCCTGATGTTGCAGTGCTCGCGTTCGCGATTGCTGTCTCGGTGATCACAGGGTTGCTGTTTGGACTCGCGCCGGCACTTCAGGTCTCGCGCGCCTCGCTTCACCACAAAGCAAGCAGCGAAAACGCGGGCGGATTTCGAGCCGGCCTGGTGGCGTTGCAGGTCGCGCTCTGCCTGCCACTGCTGGTCATCGCAGGATTATTCCTGGCCAGCTTGCGCAACACCCGGACGCTGCCGACGGGATTTGAATCGAAGAACGTCATTCTCGCCACAATCGATCCGAGCTTGAACGGCTACGACCAGCCGCGAGTGCGGCACCTGTTTCAGCAGACGCTGCAAGCAGCGCGCGCGTTACCGGGCGTGGAAGCTGCCGGCTTCGGCCACACGGTCGTGCTCTCCGGCTCAGCCGATCAAATGGTGCTCACGGTGGAAGGTTTCACGCAGAAGGCGAGCGATGAAATGACCGCATTGGTCAACACGATCTCGCCCGGGTATTTCGAAGCGCTTCGACTGCCGCTCGTCTCCGGCCGCTACTTCAATGAGCGGGATGCCGCCGGCTCGCGGCCCGTCGGCATTATCAACGAGACGATCGCGCGGCAGTTTTTCCCCGGTAAAAACCCGATCGGCATGCGCTTCGGCACCGACACGAAATCGCCGCCGAACATCGAAGTCATCGGCGTTGTGCGAGACGCGAAGTACACCACGATCACCGAGAAGCCCGAGCGCCAGTACTACATCCCGATGTCGCAAAACCCGGAGCTGCGCGACATGACTCTGCACATTCGCGCGTCCGGTGATCCGCGCCTGTTGGTCGAGCTGTTGCGCTCCAAAATTCGCGCGATCGATCCTAACGTGCCGCTCTTCAACGTGAAAACGCTCGAGCAAGGGATCGACGAGAGCCTGAGCCACGATCGGCTCGTTGCGTGGCTTTCAATCGCGCTCGGCGCACTCGCGACGGCGCTTTGCGCGATCGGGCTCTACGGAGTGATCGCGTTCTCGGTCGCGCGACGAACGCGTGAAGTCGGCATTCGCATGGCGCTTGGTGCACAGAGACGTGACATCCTTGCACTCATCGTGAAACGCGTCACGCTGCTGCTCACGGGCGGCGTGCTGATAGGCGCGATCGGCGCGCTGGCCGGAACGCGCGTAATCGGAAGTTTGCTGTTCGGCGTCACACCGACTGACCCGGGCGTCTTTGCCGCCGCGACGGCGATTCTGCTGCTCGCTGCTGCAGTGGCAGCGTATTTACCGGCTCGCCGCGCGTTGCAGGTAAACCCGAGCGTGGCGCTGCGCTACGAGTGACGAGCGAAACGCCTCGACAGATTCGGCAGTTGCCGCTCAGGTCATTCCGATGGAGCCCGCAAAACGGAGGCGATTCCCGTGGGTCATATACGTCGTCATCCTTTGCCTGATAGGCGCCGTGGCGCTCGCACCGGTTGGTAGCGTCGTCGTCGCCGGAGTCATCGCGAGCTCGCACAGCTGCGCGCTTGACGAAGGCTCCGTTCATCCGTGCCTGATCGGAGGACACGACTACGGCGAGCTGCTTTACACGCTGGGCGTTCTCGGATGGCTGATGCTAATTACGCTTCCGGCAGGCGCCGTCGCCGCTTTGCTCTGGGTCGTCGTCGTGGCCATTCATTACACGAAGTGGAATCGGCGGCGTGCGATCGTACTGTGATCCCGTTCCGCTTCCATGCTCGACCTGAGGCCTACCTGCGAGAATTGTAACAAGCCGCTGCCGCCTGATTCCGTCGAAGCACGAATCTGTTCGTTCGAATGCACATTTTGCGCCGACTGCGTCGAGCGCGTGCTCGAGAACGTCTGCCCGAATTGCGGAGGCAATTTCGTGCCGCGGCCGATTCGACCGGCAAACAACTGGCGCGACGGGAATTGCCTCGGCGAGTACCCGCCCGCGAAAACCGTTAGACATCGGCCAATCGATGCCGCAGCTCATCGGCAGTTCGCCGCCGCGATTAACGGGATTCCTCCGGAACAACGCTGAAGGCGCTGCGCATTGACACCGCGCTACGCGAACGCTTACGTCGTTCATGAAAGCAAAGATTCTGTCGGTGCTCATTCTGGCGAGCTTGTCCTTCGGCTCAGCGGTGGCTCAGCAGCAACAGCCGCGCATGGACGCCGCGCTCTCGCAACTCCGCGCTGCTCGCGCGGAACTCGCGAAGGCGATTCCGGACAAGGCTGGCCACCGCGTTCGCGCCATGCACCTCCTCGACAAGGCAATCGCCGAGGTTGAGGCAGGCGAAGCCGCCGGGGCGCGCGCCCGTTAAAACGCCCGACGTTACCCGCGTCAGGTGCGAGGCTGCAATGCAGCTGTCGCGACCGAAATGCGCGCGATGCTCGACGGCATCGTGATGGCCTGGCGGCCGAACTGCGAAACGGCAAAGACCGTGCTCGCGATCAGAGCCGCGTAGACGACCATCTCAAAGCGCCCGAGCTGCTTCTCCTCGGATCGCATGAGCAGTGCGTAGGTGGATTCGAATGGTTCGTGGTTGGTAGAGCTTGCTTTCATTGCTGTGCCTCCGTGTTTGTCTATGGGATGCACGATCGCGGCTGTTTGGATTCAACAAATTTGGCCAACATCGCAACGGCACCGCACTCCATTGGGTAGACGGCGCGGAGCAGCGATTTTGTCTCTGCCATGATTCGAACAAAATCAGTCCACTCGCCGGTCGAGCCGAAGAAGGACGGATTGCGAATCCTGGTGGCGCGGCTTCGCGGGCGCGGACTACCGGCGAACCGCTACGACGTTTGGATGGCGAACCTCGGCCCGAGCGAAAAGCTGCTCCGCAACGCGCAAAGCGGCGCGATTAGCTGGGGCGAGTTTGGGCGGCGTTACCGCAAAGAGCTATTTGAAGGCGGCGCAATCGATGCGCGGAACCGCACGATCAAGAATCACGGACAGAAGTTCACGCTGCGGCTGATTCAGCATCTTGGGAAATCGCAGCCGGTGACGCTGCTCTGCCACTGCGCGGAAGATCAGTCACATTGCCACCGTCACATTCTCAAGCAGGTGCTCGAGCAGAAGGTTTGAGCGGCGCGCAAGCTGCGCCGTTATTGTCGCAAAGCAGTGAGTATTGGAATGCCGCGATTACAAGTGGTGCGGCATGTTCTTGACGTCGATCGGCGCCGCCTTCGGAACAGCAGACTGCTGGTTCGCCGGCTTCTCCGCAGCTTCACTTGAACCCGATTGCCCGGCGACGGGATTCGTTCCGCGGATGTGGCGATTCGGCGTGTTATCGAGGAACCTCGGAGGGTTCTTCGCTCGCACCTGCGTTTTCGCTTCGAAGCCAGAGGCGAGCTTGATCAAGGTCGGCTCGCTAAACGCCGTCCCAAAGAAGCTGACGCCGAGCGGCGTGCCATGCACCATTCCGGCAGGCACCTGCACGATCGGATAACCAGGGCCCGCGGCCAAACCGGATGTGCCGTAAACGAAGTGGTCGCCGTAGATCAGGTCAGTCGTCCACGCCGGGTTATCGGTCGCCGAAACGACGGCATCGAGGTTGAATTTGGCCAGCGCCTTATCGATGCCATTAACCCCGGCATCGTGATCAATCGCGAGCGCCTGCTTGTAGGAAATGCCAAAGGTCGGATCGACGGCGTTCGGATGGAGCTTGATCGTCTGGCAAAGCTCAAAGATGTCCTGGTTGAAGAACGGCATCTCGACTTTTGCATGCGCGTTGTTGAAATCGATCGCGCTTTGCAGGTTCCCGCCCGCTACCGGCACGCCGACACGGGTTTTGAAATACTTCGCTACGTCCTCCTTGAATTCGTAACACAAAACGAAGAACTCGCCGTCCGCGGAAGGAAACTTAAAGCCTTGCTCATCGAGATCGATCACGGTCGCGCCCGCGGCAGTGAGTGCATCGACGGCTTGCTCGAACGCGTCGAGCACCGGCTGCGGCGTCGGCACATTCCTGTAACCGTTCAGGCCCACGCGTGTCAGGCCGAGGCGCGCGCCCTGCAGGCCATTCGCGTCGACGAACTGCGTGTAATCGGTCGGAATGTTTTCGGGCCGCTTTTTGCCTGTGCCCTTCCAACCGAGCGGGACGCCGCCAGTCGCGGGATCACGTCCGTCGAAGGTGCGGCTCTGAATAACGCCGAGCGTTGCTGCTGCATCCGCGACGGTTCTTGCGTGAGGTCCGACCGTGTCCTGCGTATGAGAAATCGGCACAACGCCCGCGCGACTGACCAACCCGACTGTCGGCTTGAGAGCGACGACGCCGTTTGCGTTTCCGGGGCAGACGATGCTCCCATCAGTCTCACTGCCTAATGAGACGGCGGTGAAGTTCGCGGAAGTGGCCGCGCCGGAGCCGGCGCTGGAGCCGCACGGATTGCGATCGAGCGCGTAGGGATTGTTCGTCTGACCACCGCGCCCGGACCAGCCGCTGACAGATTCGAACGAGCGGAAGTTTGCCCATTCGGAAAGATTCGTTTTGCCGAGAATGACTGCGCCCGCCGCCCGGAGATTCGCCGCGACGGTGGAATCCTGCTGCGCCGGCTGCCCGACAAGCGCGAATGACCCGGCGCTCGTCTGCATTTTGTCGCCTGTGTCGATGTTATCTTTGAGCAGAATCGGAATGCCGTGCAATGGGCTGAGGACCTTTCCCTGTTTGCGCAGATTGTCCGCGTGTCTCGCCATCGCGATCGCGTCAGGATTCAATTCGATGATCGAGTTCACGCCTTCGCGGCCCACGTCGAGCGCAGCAATGCGATCGAGATATTCGCGAGTGAGTTGCTCGGACGTGAGATCGCCCGACGCCATGTCCGCCTGGAGCTGCGCGATGGTCGCTTCGTTATGCTGTGCCGGAACGCGATTGTTGCCGCTGGTTCCGTCATCGGCGCGTAATGTGACCGCCAACGCTGCGGCGATTGTGATAAGAACTGCCCTTTTCATGCTGGTGCCTCCTGTTTTCTCCGGCGTACCCGGGGAAATCCTTTTAAGTCGTTTGCCGCTCCCGTAGCAAGCACAAAGGCGAGCCTGACGTATGACAGCGATCGCGAGCCGTTCGCGAGTTACAGCCGCGGCCTGCACCGCCGGAATGGGCGGCAACTACAACGCTGGCCGCCAACCTGCGGGCGGCATATACGGCGCGTCGGCGTGAGCCGCCTCGGCCGGAGACTTTGCGCTGAGATACGGCGCGAGCTGCTCCCGGACCTCGTCGAGGACGTAACCGCGCTTTGCACGGATGTGCACAATCGGAATCGAGGCGATCGCAAGCACATCATCGACAAACGCATCGCGCTTCAGGCGCTGCTCCGCTTCATGTGACGAGTCGTCGAGTTCGACCGCGACGACTGGCGCAAGCTGCGGATCGCACAAAACGAAATCGACGTGCTTGCTGCTGATCGAGTTGAAGCGCTGCCAGAATTCGCGGCCTTTTGCCTGCACCCTGACCAGATCCGCCAATCGCACTTTGGCAAACACCGTGTGCTCGGGCGCGAGCCGGCGGACAATTTCATAGAAGGAACGCTCCGCCGCGGAAAAGAAGTATTGCCGTTTCGCAAAAGGTGCTTCGGTGATTGCATCGGCCGACACCAGGCCGCCAGGTGGCCGCGGCGTTACGACTGGAGCGGCAGTCTTGTTCGCTTTCAGCACGCGAGCGATCGCAGCGACGACCGCGATCGCAATCGCGCCGAAGATCAGACTCGCGAAGAGGACTTGAAACGGGGAAGCCACGGACGTTTTGGAGCACGGCGCGGGCCAACTCGCGCCGAGCACGCGCGCGCGCTCATCCGGAAAAGCAAGAAGGCGCGCTGTGTCTCACAGCGCGCCTCCCGTGATCTTGGATTCGCGTCGGAATCAGTAGCCGTTCGGCTGCTGCTTCCCGCGCTTCTTCTTGTTCGGCGCTGTCTGCGATTCTGCCTGTGGCGCCGGGCGCGGTCCTGCAGGTGCAACTGACTGCGGGGCGCGCCGAGTTGCAGGCGCTGCGTTGCGATGCTGCGGTCCACGGTTGGCGATTGCGTCAGCTGCCCTGCCGTGGTTCACCGCGGCATTTGGCAGGTTCGGCGTGTGCGCTCGTGCCGGCATACTGGTGGCGGCATTCCTGCGCACTGCTCGGTCCTGCTTGGAAGCTTTGGCCGCCGCACCATTACCCGCATCGTCCGCGTCGGCTTTCAATGCTTTCCGCGTCTCGTGGTCAGCACGCTCCGCCCCTTCGCCGCCGGCCTTCGCATTGGCTTGGGCGTTCTCCGCCTTCTGGCCTCGCTTCGCGCCTCCGGCGTTTGCGTCCTCCGGCTTGTTGCCGCCAGCGGTTTCCGCATTGGCAGCATTGCCGCGCGTTTTCGGCCCGCCGTTTTCAGCGCCGTTGGATCCGGCGGCAAGGCGAGTGGCTTCGTCCGGCGTTTTCAACG
>CADDYX010000102.1 GCA_902810735.1 Verrucomicrobiota bacterium
GTCAAATACCGAGCATGCCGCGAAGGTTTTTGGCTGAATCGAAAACCTCGACAGCATTCCGCCGCGCGATTCGCGCCACGCGCGGCGAATCTCGCAACAGCTCGCGAACCGCCGCTTCCGCTTCATCGACCGTTGAGACGAAGCGGAATGCATTTCGCTCCGGCAGGTACTTTTGCGCTCCGGAATTTTCCGTGATGACCCCGCGCCCCAATGCGAGGAACGCCGCTGCGCGGTCGCTGAGCCAACCGGTGCGCCACGCAACATCGACGCCCTTGATCGCGGTGAACTCCGCTGTCGCGCGCGCGATGTAGCTGCGGTAGGAGCCCGGCGTGCGTGCCACCCGATGTGGCGAGACGACTCGCCAGCCGTGTCGGCGCAGCCGCTCCATCTCGGGATCGTCGCAGTCCATGTTCATCGCGAGCTCGAACTGCGCCTCCGTCACGCGCGCCGGCAGATCGATGAATTTCTCGAACGCCAGTTTCTTCGACAGATCAGGAAAACCGCCATCGACCTCCACTGCCCCACCCCAGTACCACTGGCCGATTGTGGTCAACTTCGGCTGACGCGGCAACGGCTGCGCCTGCACGAGCTTCGTATCGACGAGCGGGAAGAACGTGTGCCATTTGACTTTTGATTTCGGCAGCCGGCAATCGCGTCCGTGCACGTTCAATCCGATCGTCCAGAACTCGTCATGGTAAGACTGGCCCATCTCGAGCTTTGTCATCCAGTAGAAGATCTCGCTCGGATCGAGGTCGCAAAAGATTCGCCGCTCGAATTGCAGCAAGAACGGCGGGTGGATTGAATAGCTTAGGTTCAGCAGCGTGTTCGCGCCTGCAAGCCGCGCGCACAGCTCGCGCCGCGAAATGCCGATACAACGGATTTGGCTGAGATCGTGCGCATCCGCTGCCGGATTCTGGTAGAGCAAACAGTAACGTCCGGCGAGCCCATGCGCGCGCAGCTGACGCTGAAAATGTCGGATTCGCGCTTCGTCTTCGCTAGGATCAGCGGTCGCCGGCAGAAGCTCGAGCCAGATCGCGTCGAGCTTGAGCCGACGCAGCCCGAGCATCCATTGCAGCGGAACGGAAAAATTGCCGCCGCCGGCCGGGTATTTCGCCGCAAAACCGCAGCCGAGAAATACCGTCACAGCGGCAGCTACGTTTCGATTGCGACCATCGCGACGGCGTGATGCTCGGTATGGCTCAAGCTAATCCACGAGGAGCGAACGCCGCGCGCCGTCGCCAGATCGCCCGCGCCTGCGTGAAGGACGAGAAACGGCTCGCCGCTCGGCTTGCGATGCACATCGATATCTTTCCAGCCCATCGTTTTTCCAATCCCGGTGCCGAACGCTTTCGACGCGGCTTCCTTTGCTGCAAATCGCGCTGCCAAATGACGCGCCGGGTACGGCATCGATTTGCAGTACTCGATTTCGCCGCTCGTGAAGACGCGCTGCAGAAATCGATCGCCGAAACGCTCCAGCGAATGTTCGATTCGCGAGACTTCCACCAGGTCGACGCCAACGCCGGCGATGCTCATCCGCGGTAGCCGTGCATCGCGCCGATCATGTCGCGAACCGCCTTCTCGAATCCGACGAAGACCGCACGCGCGACAATCGAATGGCCGATATTCAACTCGACGAGGTGCGGGATCTCGTGAATGCGCGCGATGTTTCGGTAATTGATGCCGTGTCCGGCGTTGACCTGCAGGCCGTGGCCCTGCGCGGCGATCGCCGCATCGCGCAACCGGCTTAGCTCCTGTTGCTCAATTTTTTCGGTGTACGCGTTCGCGAGTTTGCCCGTATGCAGCTCCACCACGTCGACCGCGAGCGCTCGCGCGCCGTCGATTTGCTCGAGCTCCGGGTCGACAAACACACTCACGCGAATGCCTGCCGTATGCAGCCGCTTCACCGTCGACTCGAGTTCCTTTCGGTGCACGACGACATCGAGCCCGCCTTCCGTCGTGACCTCCTCGCGCTTTTCCGGAACGAGACAGACCTCATCCGGCACGATGCGGATCGCGAAGTCCACGATCTCCGGCGTATTCCCCATCTCCAGGTTCAACTTGGTGATGACGTTCTCGCGCAGCCGTTGGATATCGCGATCCTGGATATGGCGCCGGTCTGCGCGGAGATGCGCGGTGATTCCGCCGGCGCCGGCGCGCTCGCAGATGCTCGCGATCGTGACCGGGTCCGGTTCCGCGTTCCTCGATTCGGGCATCGTCGCGTATCGCGCCTGCCGAAGCGTCGCGACGTGATCGATGTTCACCCCGAGTCGGAGGCCGTCCGCCATGCGCATGAAATAGAACGCAACCGCTAAAGCGCAAGCTGCACCGCCACGTGCAGCGCGAAAAGCTTGTCCATTTCTTAACTCCTGCACTACGCTCCGCGCACTGGTTATGAGCACCGTTGAGTCAGCCGTTCGAGCACGATATGCCGCCGGCGCGGCAGCGCCGGAGGCGAAGCTCTGTTGTCCCGTGGACTACAACAGCGAGCTGTTAAAAGTCATCCCGCAGGAGGTAATCGAGCGTGATTACGGCTGCGGCGACCCGAGCAGGTACTTGCGGGAAGGCGAAACTGTCCTCGATCTCGGGAGTGGCACCGGAAAGATCTGTTTCATCGCCGCACAGGTGGTCGGGCCGAGCGGGAAAGTGATCGGCGTCGACATGACCGACGAGATGCTCGCGGTCGCGCGAAAAAACGCGCCGGTCGTGGCGGAGCGGATTGGCTACTCGAACGTGGAGTTTCGAAAAGGCCGGATCCAGGACCTCGCGCTCGATCTCGAGAAGCTCGACGAAGAGCTCAAGGCGCGGCCAATCACGGACGCTGCTTCCTTCCTGCGCGCGGACGAGCTCGCCCAGGAACTGCGCATCAAACATCCGTTGGTGAGCGATGATTCGGTCGATGTTGTCGTGTCGAACTGCGTCCTCAATCTCGTCGAAGCGGGCGCCAAGCGGCAGTTATTCGATGAGATTTTTCGTGTCCTGAGAAAAGGCGGACGCGCCGTCATCTCCGATATCGTCAGTGACGAAGAAGTTCCCGAGGAATTGCAAAACGATGCCGAGCTATGGAGTGGCTGCATCTCCGGCGCGCTGACCGAAGAAGCTTTTCTGAAGGCCTTCAGCGACGCCGGATTTTACGGCATCCAGATTTTACGACGCGACGCCGGACCGTGGCAGACGGTGCAAGGCATTGAGTTTCGCTCCGTCACGATCGAGGCGTTCAAAGGCAAGCAGGGAGCCTGTTTCGAGCGAAACCAGGCGGTTATCTACCGCGGACCGTTCAAGGAGGTTCTCGATGACGACAATCACCGGATGGAGCGCGGCGTCCGCTACGCGGTCTGCGACAAGACCTATAACTTGTACAAGAAGGCGCCATATCGTGATGCGTTCGAGTTCATTGAGCCGATCCGCGAAATCCCGCTTGAGCAAGCACAGCCATTCGATTGCTCACGCACCGCGCGCCGCGATCCGCGCGAAACGAAAGGTCGGGATTATTCTGTTACAACCGAGGCGAGCAGCTGCTGTGACGGTGGCGATTGCTGCTAAGGCAGCCGTGCCGAACCGCGGCGCGATTTTCAGACGATGAACCGCTTCGCAGCAAAGCTGGCGGAGCATTCACTCGCGCTGCGACATACGCGCACCGAAATCCTGCAGGTCAACGTCGGCAAGCTATGCAATCTCACCTGCGTCCACTGTCACGTGAATGCCGGACCGAAGCGGAAGGAAATCATGACGCGCGATACGATCGATCGCGTGATCGCATGGCTCGCGAAGACAGATATTGCGACCGTCGACCTGACTGGCGGTGCGCCGGAGATGATCCCCGATTTTCGCTACTTCGTGGAACGCGTGACCGAGCTATCGCCGCGCCGGCGTGTAATCGACCGATGCAACCTGACGGTGCTACTCGAGCCTGGGCACGAAGGTCTCGGGCAATTTCTAGCCGCTCACCAGGTCGAGGTGATCGCATCGATGCCCTGCTATTCGCCGGACAACGTGAATGCCCAGCGCGGTGAAGGCGTGTTCGACGCGAGCATCAAGGCGCTGCAGCTTTTGAATTCGCTTGGCTATGCCAGCGATTCGTCACTTCCTCTCCACCTCGTCTACAATCCGAACGGCGCATTCCTGCCCGCGCCGCAGGCGGAGCTCGAGGCTGATTACAAGCGCGAACTTTACGATCATTTCGGCATTCGGTTTAACAGTCTCTACACGATTACGAACCTACCGATCGCCCGCTTTGCCTCGTATCTGAAGCACAATAACCAATTGTCTGCGTACATGGAGCTACTGAACAACAGCTTCAACCCGCAGACAGTAGACGGCCTGATGTGCCGCAACACGATCAACGTGAGCTGGACCGGAGAAGTATTCGACTGCGACTTTAACCAGATGCTCGGCATGCAGTGGAAAAATAACGATCGCGCGCTTTACCTGTGGGACGTCGACCCTGAGGCGGTCGCGGAGCGCGAGGTGCTCACAAACGACCACTGCTTCGGATGCACTGCCGGTGCGGGATCAAGTTGCGGTGGCGCGTTAGTATAGTCCGAACACCCAAGAAGTAGCTCGACCGGTAGCTTCATCGGTCATAGCATCGCTGTGTGCGGGTTACGTGGGCTGTACTGGCCGGCTTCGTCGTTGTAACCGCTGCGCCCTTTCTCACTGCAGATCCACCAAAGCCGATCGTCTCGCGAATCCATCGTGAGCCGGTCGAGTCGAGCGCGGTAGCTACAGTGGGGTACAGCAAGCGACTGCACGCGTTCGAGATCGAATTTAACAACGGCGCGATCTACCGCTACCTTGATGTCCCGGTTGAGGTATATCGCGCATTCCTGGCTGCTGACTCGAAAGCGCGTTTCTACGATCAGAACATTCGCGGCCACTACCGGTCGGTTCACGTGAAGCCGCGATCCCCGGACGAATAGCACGGCTGCGACGCTTAGCCTGCAGGCAGTTCCACAGCTTGTGCCGCAGCGCCGCGGCTCCTCATCATGATCGCCCAGCGGCCGACTACCGCCGCAATGACCAACGCTGCACCGACTAGCGCCCAACACCCGGGCCGTTCTCCGAGCGCGAGCATCACAGGTGGGATTCAGCTCGGCTCGAGCAGCGGGATTAGCGTCGCCTCGAGCGCGGTGACATGCTTGATTGCGGCCGCGTAGAAAACGTACGGCACACCAAGTTGCACCACGCCGAGGAGCAGTAACCGCCAGAGGTTACCGTGGCCAAGCGGAACGTGTATCAAGAATGGCACGCCCGCGATCGCGACGAACCAGCGGCCGACGATCGCAATGTAAATCGGCGCGGTGTATTGGAGAAAAATCGCATTCGCCACCGCGCCGCAAAAAGACGGTGCTGCATTGGCTGTTTCTACAATCGCAGCACGTGCGAGTCGAAGAGAACGTCTCAATCCGCGGCACGGCGCCGCGTCACGGAGTTGAGAAGCGGCGCGCTAAAGACGACAGACACCACCTGCCGCATGAAGCTCCTGGTTACGAACGACGACGGAATTGACGCGCCAGGGCTCGCCGCGCTCGTCGATGCGGCTCGAAATTTCGGCGAGCCGATCGTCGTCGCACCCGCAGGAGCACAGTCGGGCGTGAGCCATCGCGTGACCTGGCATGATGGTGTTCGCATCGAACCGCGAGGCGACAAGCGCGTCGCGATTCACGGCACACCGGCTGACTGTACGCGGCTCGGCCTGCTTCATGTGGCGCCGGACGCGAAGTGGGTGCTTAGCGGCATCAATCACGGCGCTAACCTCGGAGCGGACGTTTACTACAGCGGCACAGTCGCTGCGGTGCGGGAAGCGCTCCTGCACGGCTGGCCCGGAATCGCGGTCTCGCATTACCGCCGGACGGGCGTTGAGTTCGACTGGAAACGCGCGAGCAGCTGGATGGCGCCGATCCTGGCGGACTTATTCGCCAGACCGGTCGAGCGCGGCATTTTCTACAACATCAATCTCCCGCTGCTCCCCGCCGGTGCTCCCGATCCGGAGATCGTCTGGTGCGAACTGGACCCGAATCCGTTGCCGCTCAATTACCGGCACGAAGAAGAGAGCGGCCTCTACTATGCCGGCGACTACAATCTGCGCCAGCGCACGCCGGGCGCAGACGTCGACGTTTGCTTCAGCGGTCGAATCGCCGCGACTGCGGTGCGGTTACTCTGATCGGAATGCGAAACACGCCGGCCATTTCGTGAGCAGGCATTGGCGCGCGATGGCAGCGGCACGCCACTGCTCGTTGTACTCCAGCTCGTCGACAGCCAGGATGCCGACGATACGCCGCATCGCATCACTCGCGCTGCGGTAGCTGAGGTCAGACCACCCCATCGCGAAAGCCATCGCTTCGCCGACCGGAATCGTGAGTCGGAATCGCTGCTCGTCTTGCATGCTTCTATTGTTAAGAAACGGATTTCACGCGCTTCGCGGCCCCACATCGCACGTCGGTCACCACGCGCTAGAACTCTCGTGCAGCATGGGCGTTGCTTTGCTAACAACGCGGCGTGTATCCTGCGCAAATCGCGCCAGAAGAAGCCGCTCACGTCCTGTTCATGGACGTCGTCGGCTATTCGCAATTGGCGGATGCAGAGCAGGCGCTTGTCTTTCGCGAGCTGCAAAACATCGCGGCTGAGTCGGCCACCGCGCGTTCCGCCGCGCAGCGTAACGCACTGATCCGCTGCCCGACCGGCGACGGCATGGCGCTGGCCTTCTTCGATAATGTCGCGAGCCCGTTAAACTGCGCGCGCGAAATCGCCGCTCGCATCAGCGCAACGTCGTCCCTTCAAGTGCGGATCGGACTGAACACGGGCCCGGTCACGCGGCAGATCGATGTGAACGAGGTGGCGAGCGTCAGCGGCGACGGCATTAACGCCGCGCAACGCGTGATGGATTTCGGTGATGCCGGCCACATTCTGGCTTCAGCCGATTACGTGCATGCGCTTGCGCAAGTCGATGCAGCTCGTGCGGAGGCATGCCGCGATATCGGTGAAGCTGCGGCCAAACACGGCCGGCGCATTCACCTTTACAGCTACTGGGACAGCGATGCGGGAAATGCTGCGATTCCGGCAAAGCTTCGGGCATCCGAAGACTGGTCACGCGGGAAAGAAGTCTGGTTGTCGCGGTTGCCGCGCAATCCGCTGATCGCCGGATGGGCGCTGCTGAAGCTGCTTCTCTGCCGCCCACGTGAATGGGCGCCGAACATCATCGGCATCGATCCGCGCCTGCCGCCGGACGTCGGAATCTTTGATCTGACGCGTGCGCAGATCGCGCGCGCGCCCGAATTGCGCCAACTGCTTCTGCACGCCTACGTCGTTTGGCCATTGTTCAGCTGCACGTTGATTTGGCTGATCCTGAAGCCGTTTGCAGCCGCGCTCAAAATGAACCCATTGATGGAAGTCGCCGGTAATTTCGGCCAGGGCATCTTGCTTGCGACGCTGCTCGGCCTGGGCACCGGCCTTCTCTTTTTCTGCCTCAACACGATCGCGACGATGCTGCTGGTTCTGATGGCGAGCTTCGGGTTGCCGCGGGAAACGGCCAGCGCGCTAAGCACGATTGTTCCGTTCCTGGTTTGGCTGCCGCTTGCGTTGATCCAGATCATGCCGCGGCGGTCGAGCGCATCCGTCTGGAAGGAGCTTGCCGCGATCGCCGGCAGCATCATGGCGAGCTTCACCATCATCGCATTAGCGACGGGCGCGGCCGGACTCGCGCTCGGCATTTTTGGACCGGGCGCAAAATCTGGATGGATGACGTGGTTCGGTGCGCTCGCTTATGGGCTCGGGATTTTCGTGATGGTGAACGGGATCATGGTGCTGCGGAGAGGCTGGTGGTCGCGGGGTTTCGCCACCGGGCAGATCGTCGCTGCCGGCGCGGCGCTCGGCTGGGTGCTTTTGACCTCCGGCATTGCCACCGGCGGCGACTGGTGGCGTGAAGCTTCCGCAGCGATGGAAGCGCTGCCACCGGCGCGTGCTCTTTCCGCCGGGCTGGGTCTCGGCATGATGCAGGCGGTGACGATCGGCCTCGTCTTCGCCTTAGCGGAAAGGCTCGCCGGTTCGCGCGCCGCAATCATCGCCGCGGCGTTTTTTTTCCTGATCAGCGTCGCTCCGGGCGCCGTGATGGCGCAAGGCTCAGCGTGGCCGGCGCTCGCTTGTTTCTTTGCCCTCGTCGCCACCTATGTCTTCCTTCGTCGTCGGACCCAGTGACATCGCGGTTTGAAACGTGCGGGTCGGATAATTTGCGAAAATCACTGGGCGTTTTGCGGCACGCCGACGGCTGGCCTACGAATCAGTCTCGATGCGCGTGCTGATTGCGGATGATCAAAGAGGTGTCGGAACCACGCTCGCCGCTCTGGTGGAAAGCTGTGGGCACGAAGTCATTCAGGTCGTCAGCTCCGGGCTGGAAGCAATCCAGGCACATGGCCGCCTGAAGCCCGATGTCGTCCTGATGGATTTCTCGATGCCGCGGCTTAACGGCGCCACCGCCTGCCGCATGATCCTCTCACGCGATCCCGAGGCGAAAATTATCATCGTCTCCGGTGCCGTGACCGCCGCCGATCTCGTCGACATCGGCGCCGTTGCCGTCCTCTCGAAGCCGGTCAACCTCGACAGTTTGTACGGCGCGCTGCACGATGCGCGTCGGCCTGAGGCCGGCAAATAGCACGGCAGTTGCGCGGCGTCGCGTTCAGTCAGCAACCGCGACGCTGGCATCCCATTTGCGTGGCGCGCCGCAGTCATGCACCCTTCGCCCGCGCACGATGCTGACCGTCTCACAGCTCACCAAATCGTTCGCGGGCCGCATTCTGTTTGAAGACGTCTCGCTGCAGGTGAACCGCGGCGATCGGATCGGGCTGGTTGGGCCGAACGGCGCCGGGAAGTCGACCTTCTTTTCGCTCCTGCTCGGCGAAAGCTCGCCTGACAGCGGCACAATCGCTTTCGACAAGAGCGCCACGATCGGTTTCCTCCCGCAGGAAACAGCCGCGGCGGGCGACGAAACGGTGCTCGAGCTGGCGCTCGCGATTTCGCCCGAACTGACGCAGGCGCAACGGATCATCCATCAGCACGAATCAGGCAGCGGCGACGATGAGGCGGCGTATCACGACGCGTTGCATATCTTCGAAGAGCACGGCGGCTGGCAGCTCGAGCCGAAAGCGAAACGCGTGCTGAGCGGCCTCGCTTTTCGCGACACCGACTTCGCGCGGCCGGCGCGGGCGATGAGCGGCGGCTGGATCATGCGCGCGCACCTCGCGCGCCTGTTGGTGATGGAGCCAGATCTCCTCCTGCTCGACGAGCCGACAAATCATCTCGATCTCGAGTCGCTGCAGTGGTTCGAGGAGTATTTGAAGAGTTATCCCGGCGCGATCCTGATGATCTCGCACGATCGCGAATTCCTGAACCAGCTCGTCGGCAGCATCGTCGAGATCGCGCACGCAAAACTGATCCGCTATCGCGGCAACTGGGATGATTACATCGCGCAAAAAGCAGCGCGCGAAGAACAGCAGCTCTCCGCTTACAAGAACCAGCAGAAGGAGATCGCCGCGCTGCAGCAATTCGCGGATCGCTTCCGCGCGAAGGCGAGCAAAGCATCCCAGGCGCAGAGCAAGTTGAAGCAGATCGCGCGGATGGAGAAAATCGCGGCGCCGGTCGCGCAGAGCAAAACGGTCAGGTTCCGCTTTCCCCAGCCACCACGAAGCGGGTTGCGCGTCATCACGCTCACGGATGTGGATCACGCCTACGGCGATCTGGTTGTCTATCGCGGGTTGCAATTTGAAGCCGAGCGCGGACAGCGGGCTGTGCTCGTCGGCCCGAACGGCGCCGGCAAATCGACGTTGTTGAAATTGCTCGCCGGCGTCCTACCCGTGCAACGCGGCACGCGCGAGCTCGGCCACAACGTGCGTGTCGGCTATTTTTCGCAAAATCGCGTCGACATTCTGAACACCGCCCACACGGTACTCGAGAGCGTGCTCGATGTTCCGGAGCCGGTCTCGGAACAAACCGCGCGCACCGTGCTCGGCTCGTTCCTCTTTCGCGGCGACGACGTTTTCAAGAGCGTCTCAGTCCTGAGTGGCGGCGAAAAATCGCGGCTCGCGCTGGTCAAGCTGCTGCTCGATCCGCCCAACCTCCTCCTCATGGACGAGCCGACCACACACCTCGATATCGGCTCGATTGACGCGCTCATCTCAGCGCTCAGCCAATACGAAGGCACACTCGTTTTCATCAGCCACGATGTGCATTTCATCCGCGCGATCGCGACCAGCGTCCTGCATGTGACCGCGACTCCGGACGGCACCGGCAGTCGCCTCACGATTTATCCCGGCGATTACGATTACTACCTGGATAAATCCAAAGCCGTCTCCGCGCGCCTCGCGCTCACGGCCGGCGCAACGCTGGCGAACGGCCACAGCACCAAAGCAATCTCCGCTCGCCCGGCGCCCGGGCTCCGCCAGCAGAAGGAACGGAAACGTGCCGAAGCCGAAGCGCGCAAAGCCATCGCCCAGGCGAAGCGCGAAAAGCAGCAGCGCCTGCACGAGATCGAAATGCGCATCGCCACTCTGGAAGGCCGGCTAAAAGAACTCACCGCCGCGCTCGAAGATCCCGCCGCCTACGAACGCGGCGGTAACGCCGTGGCGATCAACCGCGAACTCTCGGCTGTGAGCGCGGAGCTTACGCGCGTGACGCACGACTGGGAAACCGCCGCCGCGGATTAGCCGCTGGCTAACGGAGTAGATCAAGCGAGCAGACGGCGCAGTTCTTACGGCGAAATCAGCGAACGCTATTTTGGTTAGACGGACTCCGCAATCCGCCGGTGACGTTCGAACATGCTGACTTCACGCACGCCTAACGACTGCATTCTGGCGGCGAGTTCGTCGAAGCGGTCGGCGAGCTGGGCGTGGGAGTGGGCGTCGGATGCGGTGGTGAAGGGTATCCCCTT
>CADDYX010000103.1 GCA_902810735.1 Verrucomicrobiota bacterium
CGCGCGAGATCGCAATTCCGCTTCCGCTGCCTTGGCATGCTGCTTTTCCCATTCGTGAACCTCATTTTCACGGCGCTGTAGTTCCGCGGCGCGGGTTTCGACCGACTGCACCGCAACAGCCGCATCGGTTTTCGTGAATGCCGGCAGCGAGACGAGCGCCGGCTTCTTGCGCGACAACGCGCCAAGCCTTTCGGCCTGTGTTGCCGCTTCGCGTTCCGCCCATTTCAGCACTTCCTCGCCCGCTACCGCTTCGATTCGCCGGATTCCCGCCGCGATCGCTCCCTCACTCACGATCTTGAAGAACTGAATGTCACCGGTGTTGCGGACGTGCGTGCCGCCGCACAGCTCCATCGAATAACCGTTCAACTCGTTAGGCCGTCCGCCAATCTGCACCACCCGCACGACTTCGCCATATTTGTCACCGAAGAACTGCTGGATGTCGGAGCGCCGCTTCGCCTCCGCATACGGAATTTCTGTCCACGAAACCCGCGCGTGCTCCGCGATCCGATCGTTCACCAGCTTCTCCACATCGCGCACCTGGTCGCGCGTGAGCGGCGCGCTCGAGAAATCGAACGTCAGCTTTTCCGGCCCGACGTAACTCCCCTTCTGCACCGCATCTTTCGAAACAATTTCGTGCAACGCCCAGTGCAGCAGATGCGTCACGGAGTGATGACGCTCGATCTGACGGCGCCGCGGCGCGTCGACGGCGAGGTGCACCGGCTGCGCTGGCGGTGCGGCAACTGGCGTATCCACCTTCAGTAGAAATCCCGCACGGCGCTTTACCGTATTCAAGACGCGCAGCTCGCGCCCATCGAACTTCAGCGTGCCCGTATCGCCGACCTGGCCGCCCATTTCCGCGTAAAGCGGCGACTGATCGACGATCAAAAACGTGCTTCCGTCCTGTTGCAAAACGTCCAGCACGCGCGCGTCGCTCTCATCCTGCTCGTACCCGACGAACTCCGTGCGCGCATCGGTTTCCGGCGAGTTGGGCGACACCGACACCACCTCTTTCTTCTGCGCCGCGCGCGCCCGCGCACGCTGCTCCTCCATCAGCTTCTCGAACCCCGCGACATCGACGGACAGCCCCCGCTCCCGCGCCATCAGCTCGGTGAGGTCGAGCGGAAAGCCCTGCTCGTCATACAAGCGAAACGCGAACTCACCAGAGATTGAACGCGCCGCTGCGACTTCGCGCTCGAACAACTCAATGCCGCGGTCGAGTGTTTTGTTGAACGAGTCCTCCTCGCGCCGAAGTGTCTGCCTCACGACTTCTTGTTTCTGTCGTAGTTCAGGAAACACATCGCCCATCGTGCGGACGAGCACATCGACGAGCTTGTAGAAGAACGGCTCGTGAAAGCCTAACGAGCGGCCGTATCGCACCGCACGTCGTAGAATACGACGGAGGACATACCCACGTCCTTCATTACTCGGCTGAATGCCGTCCGCGATCGCGAAGCTGAGCGTCCGGATGTGGTCTGCGACGACGCGGAAGGCGACGTCGATTTTCTCCTGCTCGTTTTCGCCGGAGCCATCAGGCTTCGGCAATGTTGATGCATACCTCCTCCCGCTGAGCTTCTCGATTTCGTCGAAGATCGGCCGGAACACGTCGGTCTCGTAGTTCGAAATCGTGCCGGTGAAATCGCTCCAGTTCTTCGTCCCCTGAATCATTGCCGTCACGCGCTCGAAACCCATGCCGGTATCGACGTGGCGCTGCGGCAATGGCGTGAACGTGCCGTCCGGGTTCGCGTTGAACTGGATGAAGACCAAATTCCAGATCTCGATGCAGCGCGGGTCGCCGGCATTAACGAGGGCGCCGCGCGTGCCGCCGTCGGGCGTCAGATCGACGTGCAGCTCGGAGCAGGGGCCGCACGGGCCGGTGTCGCCCATCATCCAGAAGTTGTCCTTCTTGTTGCCGTTCACGATGTGAACGGCGGGATCGAGATCGGCTTCGCGAAACTTCTCCGCCCAGTAGTCGTGCGCTTCCTGGTCGAACGCCGCCGGATCGCCCGGCCCGGGTTTGTAGACCGTCGCGTAAAGGCGCTGCGGCGGCAGCTTCCAACGCTCCACGACCAGCTCCCACGCCCAGTCGATCGCCTCGCGCTTGAAGTAATCGCCGAAGCTCCAGTTGCCGAGCATCTCGAAAAACGTGTGGTGGTAGGTGTCGAGCCCGACGTCATCGAGGTCGTTATGTTTGCCGCCGGCGCGAATGCATTTCTGCGTGTCCGCGACGCGCGGCGGATCCCACGCGGGCTTCTGTTGCCCGAGGAAAATCGGGACGAACTGGTTCATGCCGGCGTTGGTGAAAAGCAGGTTCGGCGCGTCCGGCAGCAGCGATGACGACGGCACGATCGCGTGCTGTTTCTCGCGAAAGAAATCGAGAAACGATTTGCGGATTTCGGCGCTCGTCATCACGCGCGGAAGTTACGCGCGGAGCAGCGGCGGTAAAGGAACGGCGCCTCTACTTCTCCTCGTCGAGCTTCGCTTTGACGGCCACTTCGACTTCTTCGTAGAGCTTCGGGTCGTTTTTCAGCACATCTTTCGCAGCGTCGCGGCCCTGGGCCAGCTGCGTCCCTTTGAAGCTCAGCCAGGAGCCGCGTTTTTCGATCACTTGTTTCTCGAGCGCGAGATCGAGGAGCGCGCCGGTCGAGGAAATCCCCTCGTTGTACATGATGTCGAACTCCGCTTCCGTGAATGGCGGCGCAACCTTGTTCTTCACCACTTTGACGCGAGTGCGATTCCCGGTAACGACGCCGTCCGTCTGCTTGATCGCGCCGATCCGGCGAATGTCGATTCGGACGCTGGCGTAAAATTTCAGCGCCTTACCGCCGGGAGTTGTCTCAGGGTTGCCGAACATGACGCCGATCTTTTCGCGTATTTGGTTCGTAAAGATGCAGCAGGTACGCGCCTTTGAGATGAGTGAGGTGAGCTTACGCATCGCGGCGCTCATCAAACGCGCCTGTGCTCCAACCGTTGAATCGCCGATCTCACCTTCGAGTTCCTGTTTCGTCACGAGCGCAGCAACCGAATCGAGCACGATAACGTCGAGCGCGTTCGATCGGACCAGCGTCTCGACAATCCGGAGCGCTTCCTCGCCAGAGCTCGGCTGTGAAACGAGAAGGTCGTCCATGTTCACTCCGAGCCGGCGGGCATACTGCGGGTCAAGCGCGTGTTCCACGTCGACGAAGGCAGCGAGGCCACCGCGCTTCTGCGCCTGAGCGATAACCGTCAACGTAAGGGTCGTCTTGCCAGAAGACTCTGGGCCGTAGACCTCAACGACTCGGCCGCGCGGAAATCCGCCAACGCCAAGGGCACGATCGATCAGAATGTTGCCTGTCGGTATGACGTCGATGTCGACAATCGTCGCATCGCCGAGACGCATAATCGCGCCATCACCGTAATCCTTTGCGATTTGTTGAAGGGCGAGGTCGAGATTTTTGTTTCGCGCCGCAGTGATCTTGTCTTCCGCCGGTTTCTCTTCTGTTTTCGCGGGCATAAGGAACTTTCTAGGTACGGCGCGGCGGTACGTTCGCCAAGAACAAAAGAGAAAGGCCGGGAACCTTTCGGCTCCCGGCCTGACAAGAATGCGGCAGCGTGTGCCGTTAGGAAACGGTGATCTTGCGCGGCTTCACCTGCTCTGCTTTCGGCAGCATCAGCGTGACGACGCCTTGATCGATCTTCGCGCTGATCTTCGCCATGTCGATCGACGGATCGAGTTCAAACGCGCGGCGGTAATTTGCCGGCCGCATCTCGCGATGAACGAGAGTGCCGTCGATCTGCGGCAGCGAACGGCGACCCATGATCGTCAGCTCGTTGTTCTCGACAGAGATCTCGAGACCTTCCTTGTTCACGCCGGGCATTTCGATTTGCAACTGATAGCCCTCGCCATTCTCGGTAAGACTCGCCACCGGCGCCACGAACTGCTCGGCCTGGTGGCCGTTCACGCCGTTTCGATTTTCACGCACTAAAGTGTCCATTGTTTTCTCCTTTCTGAATTGGTTGCGGACGAGCCACGCCCGTCCGTAGGTTAGTCGACGTTGACCTGAATCTGTTTCGGCTTCGCTTCTTCTGCCTTCGGCAGCGTGACGGTGAGGATGCCATCTTTGTAGGTGGCGTTGACTTTGTTCGCGTCGACGCGCGTCGGCAGTGTGATGCTGCGGCGGAACTTTCCGACAAAACGCTCGGTGCGTTCCGCGTTCTCGCTGTCTTTCGACTCACTCTTTCGCTCGCCGCTGATCGTCAGCATGCCGTCGTGCAGCGAAATTTCGATGTCCTCCTTGCGCATTCCGGGCAGCTCGATCATCACGATCACATTGTCGTTGTTCTGGTAAACATCGAGCGCTGGCGTCCAGCCGCTGAAGAGCTGCGATTGCCGGCCAAAGTTCGACCAGAGCGGCATTTCGAACAGATTGTTCAGCTCATCGCGCAGGTTCGACCAGCGGTCGAGTGCAGGCCACGCGGCGAGCTCAGGTGATTGATAACGGATTAAGCTCATGTGTGTTGCTCCTTTCAGTGGTTAGTTCGTTGTTAAACTCGACATCTACCGAGCTTCTCGAATGCCAACGCTGATGCAGCACCAAAGTCGTGGCATTAAACTACTGAACTTGAACAACATATGTGAAGTCGATCGCCGTTATTTCGTTCTCACATTCGTGACATACTGGCACTAGGTACGCCGGTTGCGCACGATCGGTCTTGGGACATAACAGCTCATCATCAGGTGCGAATCGGTTGTTGCCCGGCAGCGGCGTCGCGGCTACTGCTGACCGTGGTCGATTCAGCTGCCGACGCCGTATTCATGGCCGCCGCACTCGAACAAGCGAAGCGCGGCATCGGTCAAACCAGCCCGAATCCGGCCGTTGGCGCCGTGCTGGTTGTCGACGGGGAGGTCGTTGCAGCCGGATATCACCGCGGCGCGGGAAAACCGCACGCGGAAGTTGAATGCCTCGCAGCTGTGCGGGGCCGCGTCCCGGCTCGTGCTGTTCTGTATGTGACTCTCGAGCCCTGCTCCACGGTCGGGCGGACAGGTGCTTGCACGGACGCGATCATCGCCGCCGGCGTCCGCGAGATTGTCGTCGGAGCAGTCGACCCGAATCCTCGTCACGCCGGACGCGGGATTGAGATTCTTCGGGAATCTGGAGCGCAGGTGCGGAGCGGTGTGCTCGCGGACGAATGCACCGCGCTCAATGAAGCTTTCAATAAGTGGATCCGAACGGGAGTTCCGTTTGTGATCGCCAAATGCGGCATGAGTTTGGACGCGCGCCTGACGCGAGTGCCTGGAGAGGCCCGTTGGATTACCAGCGCGGCAGCACGCCGGCACGCGCAACAACTCCGCGCGTCAGTGGATGCAATTCTCGTCGGCGCCGAGACCGTCCGCGCTGACAATCCGCGTCTGACAGTGCGCGGAGTTTATCAAGCGAGGCAGCCGTGGCGCGTGGTGCTATCGCGCTCCGGCCGGCTGCCGCGGACCGCAATCGTTTTCACCGATCGCCACTCTGACCGGACGCTGGTGTTCGGCCGCACGACAATTCGCAGCCTCCTTCGTCAACTCGGTGAACGCGATATCACGAGCGTGCTGATCGAGGGCGGAGGCGAGATCCTTGGTCAGGCACTCGATGCGCGTGCGATCGACAAAGTCCAGATTTACGTCGGCGGAATCATCAGCGGCGGCGCAGTGCCCGCCTTCGCCGGACGCGGCGCGGCAACGGCATCGGAAGCGCCGCGGTTAGCCGGCGTCAGTTATCAGCAGATCGGCAACGACCTTTGCATCAGCGGATATCCGGAGTGGCACGAGCGGCCGACGGCCAAATAACGGCGGAACTCCTTTTTCGAGCTGTTGTTCAATAAACACGACTGAAAATCATTACCGCACCTATGAAATTCAAAACGCTATTGATCATTGCAGTTGCTGTCGCTGGGTTCGCGTTCGCAGCGCCATCGCGTTCCGATGCCGGCGTTTCCGTTTCGATCGGGTTCGGCTTCCCGGGATTTTACGGTTATCCCGCCTATTACGCGCCGTATCCCTACTACGCTGCGCCGGCACCTTACGTGTATTCGGCGGCTTATGTCGGACCGCGCTGGTACTGGTACCGCGGTCATCGCGTCTACTACCACCGGCATTACCGTCACTGGCGGTAGCCGCCGCCTAATCAGTGGCGGCGCGAGCCATACGGCCGGCTCCTCCGTTAGTAGATTGGCGAATCGGAGAAAGAGTCGTCGTCAGAACCGACCACATCGTCGATGTCGCTGACGAGGTCCGCGTCATCGCTATCCGACTGGACAATGGTAGCAGCCGGTGTCGAGCGCTTATGGGGCGGAGGCGCGGCCGGTTTCTGCGTCACAACCGCGGCTGCGGCGATGATCGCCGCAGCAACTCCGGCGAGTGGCACAAGCCGGCGCAAGAAACGCCAGCTGAACAACTCCTGACGTGCAGATTGCTGGGTTCGTGCTTCCCGCACAACGTTGCGTGCGAAGAAAGGTGAAACACGCGGCTCAGCGACCTTGCCAAGCAAATCCCAAAGCTCCTTATCGTCTTCCGGGTTCATCGACGCCGAATTGAACTGCAGGCACGGCCAAAAGTTGCGGCTTGGCCGATTAAAGCTCCGCGGCTTCGAGGAAGCCTTCGAGCTGCCGGATGCGGGTCGGGTGGCGCATCTTTCGCAACGCCTTCGCCTCGATCTGGCGAATCCGTTCGCGCGTGACGCGGAACTGCCTGCCAACTTCCTCCAAGGTGCGGCTGTAGCCGTCGACCAGGCCAAAACGCTGCTCGAGGACCTGGCGTTCGCGATCGGTGAGCGTCTCGAGCACGTCTTTGATTTTCTCCTTCAACAGCACGATCGCGGTCATGTCGCTGGGGTTTTCTGCCCCCTTGTCTTCGATGAAGTCACCGAAGTTCGTCTCCTCGCTTTCGCCCACCGGCGCCTGGAGTGAGATCGGCTGCTGCGCCATCTTCAACACCGCGCGCACACGATCGACCGGCAAAAGAATCTCCTCGGCCACTTCTTCCGGCGTCGGTTCGCGGCCATATTCCTGGACGAGCTGCTTTTGCACGCGCATCAGCTTGTTGATCGTCTCGATCATGTGCACCGGAATGCGAATCGTGCGCGCCTGATCGGCGATCGAACGCGTGATCGCCTGCCGGATCCACCACGTCGCGTAGGTCGAGAATTTGTAGCCGCGGCGATACTCGAATTTCTCGACGGCTTTCATCAGGCCCATGTTGCCTTCCTGGATCAGGTCAAGAAACGAAAGGCCGCGGTTGGTGTACTTTTTCGCGATTGAAATAACGAGGCGCAGATTCGCCTCGACCATCTCGGTTTTGGCGCGCAACGCTTTGCGCAACCAGCCTTTCAGCTGCTGGTATTGCTCCGTGTACTCTTCAAGCGAGAGCCAAAGCGTGCTCTCAAGCTCTCGTGATTTCTCGCCGACCTCTGTGTTGTGACTGCGGCTGCGCGGATGTTTCTCCAGCTCCGCGCGCAAGGCGGCGAGCACCTGGTATTTCTCGTCGGCCAGCTGAACGAACTCCTCCGTCACCTTCTGCTTGAAGTAGAATTTCGGGTAGAGCTTCTGCAGCGAGACGACCGACTTCTGGAATGTCTTGAGCTTCTTCCCGTCTCGCCGCGAGCTGTGTAACAGCTGCTGGTACTGCTGCCGGATCGATGCGCTCAGTTTCTCGACCTGCTTGCACAGGCGCGGCAACATCTTCATGTAGCGTTCGCGGCTCTCGATTTTCTTGTCGAGAATCACGCGGTCGAAACGCTCGCCGCCTTCAGCCAATTTCGCGGCGAGATCGAGATGCGCCTGGGCGATGAAGCCGAACCGGTTCATCAGCCGCTGCACCATGATCTCGGCTTCCTCGATGCGCTTCGAGATTTCGACCTCCTGCTCGCGGGTGAGCAGTGGCACCTGGCCCATCTGCTTGAGGTACATCCGCACCGGGTCGTCGAGAATGTCGAGCTTCGACTCAGGCTTTTCTTCCTCTTCTTCTTCGGTGTCCTTCTTGCCGTCTTTGTAACGGTCGACCTCCGAGGCTTCGATGATGTCGATCTCCATCCGGCGCAGCCGGGTGAGAATTGCATCGAGCTCGTCGGCATCGGTGACGTCGGTGGGAAGCGCCTCGTTCAGATCGTCGAACGTGAGGTAGCCCTGCTCCTTGGCGAGCTTGATCAGCTCGCGGATACGACCCTGGACATCGCCGCTGACGTGGGCCGCCACGCCTTCCGCTGCTCCAGCTGCTTGTGCACTGGATGATTCATCCGCGACCGCCGCGGCCTTTTTCGCGCGGGGACGCTGGCGCTCGGATGACCGGGCGCGGTCCTGGTGCTCGGGCGTCGCGGAACGTTGGAGTCGCTTTTGCTTCGGCGCCTTGCTGGCGCGACGCGACTCGGCGTGCCGTTTCTGGTTCTTAGACAAGGCTTGTGCTGTTGAGGACCCCAGGCTCTTCCGTCGAAAATGAACTTCGCTGTCCCCTCAGCGACGTCATGTGTCGAGCACGCGGGCAGACGAAAGCGCGGAAAGTTCGTCGAGCTGTTTTCGCAGGTCAACAATTTGTTTCTGCAGCACCACCTCCTCGCCCGTGCTCAGCCGCGGGATCTTCATTCTCCCCTCCGCGATCTGAAGCTGACGCCGCAGCGCCGCCTGTTGCAAACCACTCCACCAGCCACGCGCCACGTCCGCGCCGTTCGGCGGCATCTTGCTGACCAGCCACTCGGAGATGAGCGCTTCTTCGTCCGGCGAAAGCTGCGTCATAAACGCGTTCAGCGTAGACGGCTCGTCGGGCTCGATATCGCTTCCGAGCACCCGCTCGAGCAGCTGCGCATCCGGCGTTTGTGCGAGCACGTCGCGCCAGTTTTGTTGAACCAGAAACCGCCTTGCGTCGGCGTCGCGCAGCGCGAGCAAACAAAGCATCTCGATCTCGTGAGGCGGACGCTTGAATGGCGCTGACCGCTCTTCTGCACGCTCGCCGTTTCCTCTCGACTCCGGCCGCCGGCCGAGCAGCCGCTCAAACTCTGCCATCGGCACAGCGATCCGGGCGCTCACCCGCGCTGCCACTTCGCCGCGCATCAGCGGATTCGAAATTCGTCCCACGGTTTCCGCCAGCCGGCGAGCGAGCTGCATCTTTGTCCCGAGCGAATTGAGGTCGGCCGTTGCCGTCGCATGATCGAGCCAGACGTCGAAGAATTCGCGCGCATTCGCAATCAGCTTTTCGAAATCGGCCCGGCCGCGGCTGCGAATCAGCGAATCAGGATCTTCGCCGCCCGGGATCTCTGCGACGCGAACGATCAGGTCCTGCTGCAGAAGCGCCTCGAACGACCGTTCCGCCGCCTTCTGCCCCGCGGCATCGGCGTCGAAGCAAAGCACGACCTCGCTGACGTAGCGCTTCAGCACGCGCGCTTGCGCTTCGGTGAATGCGGTGCCCTGCGGCGCGACAACGTTTCCGATTCCTGATTCGAAGACGGTGATCAGGTCGAGCTGACCTTCGCAGACGATCGCGCTGTTCGCCTCAATCAGCGCACGCTTCGTCTTGTGCAGCCCGAAAAGCACGTTGCCTTTGCGGAACAGCGGCGTCTCGGGCGAATTGAGATACTTCGCGCCGCCTTCATCATTTTCGAGCACGCGCCCGCTGAAGGCGATCACCTCTCCGATGTCGTTGCAGATCGGAAACATGATCCGGCCGCGGAACCGATCGTAGACTTCACCGTCGGGCCGGTTCTCGTCACGCAGCTTCACCAAACCACTCTGCACAATTTCGGCGCGTCGGTAGCCGCGCTCCAGCGCCCAATTCAGAAACGCGTCCCAGCTCTCCGGCGCGAACCCAAGTTGCCATTCGTGCGCGATGCGCTTGTCAATCGCGCGGCGTTTTAAATACTCGCGCGCTGCTTCACCTGACCTGGCGCGCAGATTCGAGTGAAACCATTCCGCTGCCTCCGAATGCAGCTGCAGCAGCACGCTCCGAAGTTCCTGCTGGCGATCATCTCCGCCGCTCCAGCTGCGGTCTTCCACCACCGGGATGCCGGCACGCGCGGCGAGCCTTCGCACCGCGGCCGGGAAATCGACGTGCTCGTATTCCATCACGAAACGGAAAACGCTCCCGCCGACGCCGCAGCCAAAGCAGTGGAACGTCTGCCGCGCCGGGCTCACCGTAAACGAAGGCGTTTTCTCCTGATGGAACGGACAGAGCGCCTTGTAGTTCGCGCCGGCGCGTTTGAGCGGAAAATACGAGCCGATCACTTCAACGACATCGTTCGCGGCGGCAATCTGCTCGATCGTCTCGTTCGGAATGCTGCCCATCGCGGTCCAATTTTCGCTCGTTGGCTGAGACGAGCGATGGCAAAGTAATGCAGCGCAATTGCGCTTGCACAAAAACCTTCCGCCTGATGAGCAAACTTCTTTTTGCGCTGCTGATTTGCGGATTCGCCAGCGGAATGATCGCTGCGCCGCGCGAGACGATCGGGAAAGGCGATGTCGTCGTCGTGCCGGTGAATGGTGAAATCACCGAGCCGCTCTTCGTCTTTTTGCGCCGCGCAGAAAAAGCGGCGGAATCTGCCGGTGCCGCCGCGCTGATTCTCGACATGAACACGTACGGCGGACGGCTCGACGCAGCGGAGCAAATCACCTCGGTTCTTAATCGCGCAACGATTCCGACCTACACTTTCATCAATTCAAACGCCGGCTCGGCTGGTTCGCTCATCGCGCTCGCGACGAAGCACATTTACATGACGCCGGTCAGCGCAATCGGCGCCGCCGCCCCGGTGCTCGCGACCGGTGAAGATCTGCCGACAACGGCGCGCGACAAAACCGTGTCGTATTGGTCGGCGCTGGTCCGCGGGTCGGCGTTGCGAAACGGACATAATCCGGACATCGGCGAAGCGTTCATGAACAAAGAG
>CADDYX010000104.1 GCA_902810735.1 Verrucomicrobiota bacterium
TCCGTTGCCTTGCGGAAGTTTTTCGGTCCACGCGAGGGCGGCTCGTGCATCCTTCTCTGCCCACTCCCGCGCGACGTCGGCGATCACCTGTTCGCGAATTGCGCCGGCCGGCAACGACGCAAGTGCCGTCGCCGCGTTTCGCGGATCTTTCGTCGCCCAACGCGCAACGATATTTTGCACCGCCAGATTGCGCCCATCACTTGCCGGGAGGGCGGCTGCCCAGGCGTAGGCCGCTTCGGGATGCTGGTCGGCCCAGCGCGCGCCGACCAACTGCAGGGCAGAGTTACGAGCTGCGCCGGCCGGCAATTCCGCCGCGTGCTGACCGGCGGTCAGTGGATCCGCAGCCGCCCAGCGATCGAAGATCGAAGCGTATAACGTCTCGTCGTGCGCGGCGTCGGGCAGAGTTTGCAGAAGAATGAACGCGCCAGCCGCATCCTCTTCGGCGAGAACTGAGACGAGCGATTTCAACGCCGCACTGCGTTCCTGGCCCGCGGGTAATTGCGTCACCCATGCCGTCGCGCTCGCGGAGTCGTGCTCGGCCCAACTCGAAATCACATCCGCAACCAGGCCCTTCTCCTGCGGTGATCGCATTTTCGCGTATGCGACCGCGCCCTGCGGATCGGCGTCAGCCCAGCGCGAAACGAGCATCGAGAGAAACGTATTTTTCGCGCGCTGGTTCGGCAGATGTTCGACCGCGTCGATGACGCCGCGGACACTGTTTGGATCGAGCCGCGCGATCAGCTCATCAATCTCGCTGTAGACATGGTCGTCATCGAAATGCGCCGCTGCGTTCCTCATCGCGACGATGAGGCTGTCCGCGGAGAGTGACTCGGGAGCCATTCGCGCAGCGTGCTCACCGGAATCCGCCGCGGCTGATTGCGTTGGAACACGCGGTTTAGCGGCACTCTGCGCATCCGAGGAGCTTCGCGAAAATCTCGGCGGCGCGGTGCGGTGTTGGCCGACGATAACCCCGGCCAGGAATGCAGTGATGACCGCGAGCGGCAGGGCAACGCGCTTCATGATCGCGGACCTAAAGCAGGAGCGCACGCGCGACGCGTGCACTCCCGCCGTGGTCGGGATTAGCCGTCGGTTCCGCCACCGCCGCAAGCTTTCGTGCGGAAGCTCACCCGGTCAGTCGCGCGCTGATCCTTCGCATTGACCGCACGCACGCGCGCGGTGATCCCCTTTTCGTCGGGGTAACGGTGGGTGACCGTCGGATTAGTCAGCAACGGCGTGTCGAAAACGCCGTCATTGTTGAAGTCCCAGCGGAATTTTACCCGCTGGTTCGGCTGCGCCTGCGCCGACAACGTCACCTGGACGAAGTCGCGGTTGAAACAACTCTGTTTCACTACGTAGGCGGTCACAGTCAGCGCCTGTGCGGCGGGTGCTGTGAGCGCGATCAGCGTCAGGCCGAGAACTGCTGGCCCAACCCGCGTAAACCATCGGTGTTTATTCATATGATTTTCTCCTTTTGCTTACGTTTTCTGTGCTGTGGATGAGTCAAGCGTAGCGATTGCCTGGTCCTGGCAAAAACAACAAACGTAACGCTGTTGTTACCTTCTTCGCGCTGCGTCGGCGGACAGCAGTGCGCCGGCCGCGTTAAACAAAAATGGCGCATGGCGGCGTCTTCAGGATGTGGAGGTACTTCTCCGGCCCGGTGTCGTTAAAAAGTTGAATCCGAATCGCGCGGCCGCTGCATCCCACCTTCGAAATCGCGCAGCGCTCACCTCAACCTAGCCACGCTTATGTTCCAGACGTTCCGCCAGGATGCCCGCATTGGCACCCGTGTTCTGCTCAAGGAAAAGACATTCTTCATCCTCGCTGTTGTCGTGCTCGGGCTCGGCATCTGCGGCGTGACAACACAGTTCACGGTCGTGAACGCGCTGGTGCTGCGCGGCTTCTCGTTTCCGCATCCGGAGCAGTTGATGACGGTCGGACTGATCGACCCGATGGCCAACGATCAGCAGAACAACAACGGGCAGGGGAACATCCCGTCCTCGTGGGATTACGAGGACATCAAGGCGGCGCAGCATTCGTTTTCGCAGATCGCCGGCTACATCAACGGCTCGACCGTGAACGTGAGCTACAAGAATAATCCGCAGCGCTACACCGGCGCGTACGTAACGGACGAGTTCTTCAAGATCCTTGGCGTGTCGCCGATCCTCGGGCGCGATTTCAACGCGGCGGACAACAAGCCAGGCGCAGAAAAGGCGGTGTTGCTCGGATATGACACGTGGCAGCGCGATTTCGGCGGCGACAAAAACATCGTCGGACAGTCCATCCGCGTGAATGGCAAGAACGCGACGATCATCGGCGTGATGCCGCCAAACTTTAAGTTCCCGGTGTCAGAGCAACTCTGGCTCGCGTTCTACAACG
The DNA here is from genome assembly GCA_902810735.1 of Verrucomicrobiota bacterium. Classification (GTDB taxonomy): domain Bacteria; phylum Verrucomicrobiota; class Verrucomicrobiia; order Chthoniobacterales; family UBA10450; genus CADDYX01. The sequence continues at coordinate 2,377 of CADDYX010000104.1, forward strand.
AGTTTCCGCTCAAGCCGCGTGACGATCGCTCTGCCACGGCGCCGTCGATCATCGGGCGGCTGAAACCGGGCGTGTCGCTTGATCAGGTGAACGCGGAGTTCGTCGGGATCGCGCGCAACCTCGCGAAGGACAATCCGAAGACGAATGAGCATCTGACCTCCGCGAGCGTGCAGCCGTTGATCAACACGTTCACCGGCCCGCAGCTTCGGCAGACCGTTTACGCGATGCTCGCGGCGGTGATCATCGTGTTGCTGATCGCGTGCGTGAACGTGATGAACATGCAGTTCGGTCGCGCGACACTGCGCGCGAAAGAGCTGGCGATCCGCGGCGCACTCGGCGCGACGCGCTGGCGGTTGATGCGGCAGATGTTGACCGAAAGCCTGATCGTCGCCGTTGCGGGCGCGGTCGTCGGCATTGCATTGGCGTACTACGCCGTCCACCTGCTCGTCAGCGCGACAAACGCGTTGCCGTTCCCGTTGCCGTACTTCGTCGTGTTCAGCATCGACGGCACCGTGCTCATTGCCACCGTCGCCGCGACGCTTCTCGCAACTGTCGTTTCAGGGCTGGTTCCGGCGTGGCTGAGCGTGCGCGCGAACGCGTCCGACCTGATGAAGGAAGGCGGCCGCGGAAACAGCAGCCGTCTGGTGAACGTCATCACGCGAGTCCTCGTCACTGCGCAGATCGCGCTGACCGCCGCGTTGCTGATCGCGGCGACGCTGCAGATCAAATCGATCCGCAACCAGATGACGTTGAACTACGGCTACGATGAGAACGCCGTTTACGCGGCGCGAATGGGTTTGTTCGAAGGCGATTATCCGACGTCGGAAGCGCGGCAGGCGTTTTTCGTCAAAACGCTCCGCGCTCTCCGCAACAATCCGGATTTCGACGGCGCGGCGATGACCGGCCGTTTCCGGATGACGTTCAGCGCATTCGGTCAGTTCGAGGTCGAAGGCCGGACCTATGTGACCGACCGCGACCGGCCGCGCGGCAATTTCGAATTCATCTCCGACGGGTACTTCACAACACTCGGCTTGAAGATTCTTGAAGGCCGCGACTTCACGATTGAAGACTCCGACGCGAAGCAGCCGGTCGCGATCGTGAACACGAGCTTCGCGCAGAAGTGGTTTGGGCACGAAACGCCGCTCGGCCGCAGAATTCGGATCTTCAATCCGGCATCGCCCGATCAATGGCGGACGATAGTCGGCGTTGTACCGGACACGCTGATGCAGGGGCCGTTCAATCAACAGACCGATAACAGCGGGTTTTACGTGCCGTTGCTCGGCGTGCCACCGGCGCCGCAGTTCTGCACGGTGGTGGTTCGCCCGCACGCCGGTCAGCGCGCCGACACGCTCGGGCCGGCGGTGAGCCGCGCGGTCGCGCAACTCGATGCCAATCTCCCGCTCTATTTTGGCGGCACGCCGGAGCGGCTGCACGACGAGGCGCTTGGCGGAAACCGCATCATCGCGTCGCTCTTCACGATCTTCGGCATCGTCGCGGTCGTGCTCTCGTCGGTTGGGCTTTACGGCGTGATGAGCTTCTCAGTGAGCCAGCGGACGCAGGAATTTGGAATTCGCATGGCGCTCGGCGCGGATGCTCGACGGATCTTGCGAATGGTGATGCGGCAGGGCGCGTGGCAGGTGGTGATCGGCCTGCTAATCGGTGGCGGGACTGCGGCACTGCTGCTCGGCGTGCTCGGAGCCAAGGCGCTGCAGAATTTCCTGTTCAAGGTGAACGCGCTCGATCCGCTGATCTACTGCTCGGTGGCGGCGCTGCTGGCGTTTGTGGCGGCGGCCGCCTGCCTGGTGCCCGCCCGCCGCGCGACGCGCGTTAATCCGATGATCGCGCTCCGGGCGGAGTAACAGTCACGATTTACGTAAAATCAGAGACATCCACGCTGCCGCCGGCGGGCGTTTGGCCGCGACTACCTAACAAATTGCTTGTCCTTGGCTGCGCCGTTTACCACTCTCTCGCTCGTTAGTTACAAACCTATGAAAAAAGCATTGCTCTCATCTCTGGGCCTGATCGCAGCGGGTGCGTTCTGTGTTTCGTGCAACCAATCGCAAAGCACGACACCGGGCAGCTCAACCGCGACGACCAAAGCTTCAACTACGACGAGCACGAGCACCTCGACCGGCTCGACGAAGAAGTCGAGTTCCGGCTCGAACACTTCTTCATCCGTGAAGAAGGCTCGCAGCAGCAGCTCGGGCCCGAACGCGTCGCCGTCTGGCTCGAACTCGACTGGCTCGTCGCCGACGGAGTCGGCTTCGCCGAGCGAGTCCGCTTCGCCGAGCGCGACGCCTTAGTTTTGCTCCGCCGGATCGTGAGGTCCGGCGATTCTGCAGTCCTGCGCCGCCGCCGACCGTGCTGTCAGCACGGCTGGCGGCGAGTTGTTTTGCGCGCGTGCTACTCGCCCGCGCCAATGCCCATGAGCAGGCCGTTTGCTTGCACGGCCGGACTAATCGTGAGGAAGAGCACGCGGCCGTCAACCGGGGCGATGACGGTTTCGAGCGTGTCGCCGAATAGCGAACCGACTTTGCCGATTGCTTGCCCGTCGCGCACGACGTCATTCACTGCAACGGCGGGATAAAACATCCCGGGGTGCTTTGCGTAGACCCACTCGAACGCGGTCAGCAATTTCGGCGGCGCTGCATTGACCACCATGGGCTGGATCATTTCGAGATGCGCGAGCACGCGGCGAACGCCATCGGTTAGCAGATCGACGGCATCGAGCTGAAGCTGACCGACACCGCCGGCCTCGGCGATGAACCCAGGCACGCCACGCTCGGCAGCCGCGACGTAGCTGGACGACCCTTTGGCCGGCTGAATCGGGCGGCTGACGGTCAGCAGATACGGCAGGCCGAAAACGGAAGCGAGTTCCTTCGCTTTGGCATCCACAGGCGTGTCGCCGTCGCGGCAGATGCTGAACGGGACCAGCGCTTCCGGGATATCGCCGCCATGCAGGTCGATGTAAGCATCGGCGTGCGCGATGAATTCGTTCACGAGCGCGTGCGTCATCTGCTCCGAGTAGGTGCCGTTCGGATCGCCGGGAAAGACGCGGTTCGGATTCACGTTGTCGACCGGGCAGACGAACATCGTGCGCTTCCAGAACGCCGGGAGATTGAGCACCGGCATCAGAACGACGGTGCCGGCCAGAGTCGCCGGATCGAGCTCGCGCGACAGCCGGATGACCGCTTCGATTGGCGGATACTCGCCGCCATGCACGCCGGCGTTGATGAAAACGAGCGGACCGCTGCGCGCGCCCGTCACCGTCACGATCGGCCGTGGTTCGTCGGCGAGTTCGGTGCCGGGAAGCGTGACCGAATGTCGTTGCGTCGTGCCGGGCTGCAGGTCGCCGAGCAGAGGAAGGTGAGGTGGATGCGTTCGCATGGTCAAAGAAAGCGCATCAGCATCGCCTGCGCTTCAGCGGGATTGCGGCCGAACGCAATCATGCCTCCTTCATGGCCGCCCATCCTGATAATCTTCTGCGCCGTCACGTTGCTCGTTGTAAGCAGCCGCAAGATTTCTTCCGCCATGGCCGGCGTGCCGTATTCGATTTCGGCTGATGTGCTCGGTGCACGGTTGGCTAACGCATTCCATAACTCACTAGTGTGAACATGAATCACCGCGCCGGCGCTGGCGTCTGCTTGATACACGGCTGCGTGCGTCAGCGATTCGGATGACGCAACTGCGGCGCCTTCACAGCGGAGCCAGTTGCGTGAAAGATCGAAGTGCGTCACGAGCGCGTAATCTGACGGCGCAAGCTGCGCTTTGCCGCTGCTGCCCGACGCAGTGACGAAGAAGCCGCGACCTTCCACATCGCGCACGCTGAGATTGCCGAACGCGATGCCGTTCGCGTCCACGCCGATGAGATTGCGGGCGAAAAGTTGGTCGCGGCACGCGCCGAGTTCGTCGAATCCTGCGAAGGTTTCGATTTCAGCCGCGATATGTTCGCAGCTGAATTTGACGACGCCGGTCTCGGTCATCGCGCGTGGTCCGGGAACATCGCGAGGATGCTCTGCTCGTTGGCCGCGCAAATCCCGCGTTCGGTGATCAGGCCTGTGACGAGCCGGTGCGGCGTAACGTCGAACCCGTAGTTCGCGGCCGGCGAATCGGCCGGCGTGATGCAAACTTCTGCATGGCGGCCATCGAGCCAACCATCGGCGCATTTCACTTCATCGGCGCCGCGCTGCTCGATCGGGATGTCGCGAACGCCGTCGCGCGCCTGCCAGTCAAACGACGAAGAGGGAAGCGCGACGTAGAACGGCACGCCATTGTCATGCGCGGCGAGCGCTTTCAAATACGTGCCGATCTTGTTCGCGACATCGCCGGTGTATGTCGTGCGATCCGATCCGACGATCACGAGATCGACTTCGCCGTGCTGCATCAGATGTCCGCCGGCGTTGTCGGCGATCACGGTATGCCGCACGCCGTGCTGGCCGAGTTCCCACGCGGTCAGCTTCGATCCCTGGCTGCGCGGCCGCGTTTCGTCCACCCAGACGTGCACCGGCACGCCCGAATCGTGCGCAGCGTAGATCGGCGAAGTCGCCGAGCCGTAATCGACGAACGCGAGCCAGCCGGCATTGCAATGCGTCAGCACATTGACCGGCGCGCCATTCTTCTTCGCCGCAATCTGGGTAATCAGCCCGGCGCCGTGCCGACCGATCGACCGGCAATGTTCCGCGTCTTCGAGCGCGATCTGTTCGGCCGCATCGCGCGCCGAGGCGATTTTCTCGCTAATCGTTCCCGCCTCACGAATCGCCTGCAGCTGACGATCAACCGCCCAACCGAGGTTCACCGCGGTCGGTCGCGTCGCTTTCAGAGTCTGCGCCGCAGTCGTGAGTTCTTCGTCAAAATTCGAGCCAGATCGCGCTGCTTCCACCGCTGCCAGATACATTCCGTAGCCGCTCGCTGCGCCGATCAATCCGGCGCCGCGCACATGCATGTCGCGAATCGCCGCCGCCATTTCCGCCACCGATCTGACTTCCTCAATGACAAACCGATGCGGCAGCCAGCGTTGATCGATCAACTCGACAACGGCCTCGTCGCCAGGCTTGAGCCAGATCGTGCGGAAATGCTGGCCGCCAACGTTCATGATTGGTCTTCGATCGCGCGGACGTATCGCTCAACCGACTGTGCCACTTTTGCGGTGCCGTTCGCCTGAATCGTTCGACCGCTGAACGCGCCGTAGATTCTGTCGAACGCAAATGGGCGGAGCGCCGCGCCGACCGCTTTCACCGCGCGAGGAGGCAGCGGAATCAGGTTTGGATAGCTGTACATGAAGCTCACGAACCCGTCGGGACCGACCTGCAGAATATCGCCGCTTAACAGAACGCCGCGATTGTCGGCGCCATTCGCCCAATGCAACACCGTTCCGCCTGGAAAGTGTCCGCCGCAGCGCACCAGCGTCACTCCCGGCGCCAGCGTTTTCGTTTCGCCATTCCAGAACTCGATCGCGTTCTCGCGGCGCATCACCCATTCCTGATCGGCGGCGTGGAGGTAAATCGGCGCGTTCGCGAATGCTGCGCTCCACTCCAGCATCGTTGTGTAGTAGTGCGGATGCGAAATGGCGATGCCGCGCAAACCGCCGAGCGCACGCACCAACTCAACCGTCGCGTCGTCGAGCAGCGCAATGCAATCCCAGAGGAAATTGCCCTCTCCGGTGCGAAGCAAAAACGCGCGCTGACCGATCGCGAACTCCGGCGTCGTCTCGATCGCGGTCAGGTCCGGCTCGTGTTGCTCGAAGCTGTTTCGGTGGCGCGACCGCAACTCGCCGAGCGTGGTCCACTGCTGGCCCGAGACTGGGACGAATTGCCGCTCGTCGTCGCAAATACGACAGCCGGCGGGCGGCTCGTCTGCTGGCGGATACTGCGTGCCGCACGCTTTGCAGATGAACGCCGTCAACGTGCGGTTCGAAAAATCCAGTGTCGGTTAGCCGAAGAGCGCCCGGTGCTTGTGTTTCGCACGCGTATCCGGCTTCACGTTCAACACCTTGCCTTCGGCGGTGACGGCGACTTTGCTGTAATTGCCGTCCTTACCTTTCACTTCGGCAGTGTAGATCGTGGTGCCGTTTTTCACTTCCTTCGCGATTTCCTTCACCTTCGCGCCGGTCGCGCTGTTCTCGATCGCAGTCTGCGCCGCTTGCGGAACGTCCTTCCAGTCGACGTGTTCTCCCTTTAGCTCCTGCCTCGATTTATGCGCGAATGCCGACGTTGCGACTGCGGTCGTCACGCACAACACGGCCACGGTTTTAATGATGATTCTCATTTTCGTCTGTGGGTAATGATGTCTGATTTCGTGTAATCTGACATCGGATTCGCGAGGCCGCTCGGGGAAATCGGCGCCGCCCGCGGCCAGACAAAAACAGCGGGCGGCGTCGTTTAGAGTACATGAGCAGCTGGACGGTCACTTGTTGCGTCAGCGTTGTTTTATCGCTGACTGCGCCTGGCGACGCGGACCAAGGGCAGCGCGATGAGAGTGAGCGCGCGGCTGCGTGTTTTCGGGATGCGAATGAGATCTGCCGCAACGACGGCGGCCGTTTGTGGGGAGTATCACTCTGCGGCCCGATTCTGCTGGTCGATCCGGCGACACGCGATGCGTTTGCCAATCAGGCTGACGGCGAAAATCAGCTGCAGAAATCCGGCGACGTGTTTCGAGGCAAGCTGCCGCCGACCGTCAACATCGCGAACACCGCGATCGAGTGGGCCGGTACCCGCTGGACGATGGTGATGTTGCCGCTGCCAGCGGATCAGCACCGGCGCAATGCGCTGCTCGCACACGAAATGTGGCATCGCATTCAGGACCAGCTCGGCTTCCCGTCGTCAGGCGCGGCGAACAACCATCTGGATACACGTGACGGGCGCATCTGGCTGCAGCTCGAGTGGCGAGCGCTCGCCGCGGCGCTGCGTTCGACTGGCGACCAAGAACGAGAGGTGATCGTGGATGCAGCGCTGTTTCGCGCGCGACGGCATCAAATTTTTCCAAACGCCGCGCAAGAGGAGCGCTCGATGGAATTGAATGAAGGACTCGCGGAATACACCGGTGTCCGGTTGAGCGGCAGCACTGATCTGCGCCAGTTCGTCGTCGCGGGTGATCTCAAAGACGCGGCGGGTAAGGAGAGCTTCGTTCGCTCCTTCGCCTACGCCACCGGCCCCGCATACGGGCTGTTGCTCGACGAAGCCGATCCTCAGTGGCGGAAGAGCATCCGCGGCGGCGATGACCTCGCGGAGATCTTGCTCCGGCTCGCGCGCCTCAAAATTCCAGACGACGTAGAATCGGCGGCGAATGCGCGTGCAGAGAAATACAGTGCCGCGCAGCTAATCGCAGCGGAAAAGCAGCGCGAGCAGGATCGGCAAAAGCTGCTGGCGCTGTATCGAGCACGGTTTGTTGATGGACCGGTGCTCACGATTCCGCTGAGGAAGATGAACATGCAGTTCAATCCTGGAAACCTGATCCCGCTTGAGACTCGCGGCACGGTCTATCCGCAGATTCGCGTTATCGATCAATGGGGCGTGCTCGACGTGAGTAGCAATGGCGCGTTGATGAGCGCCGATTTCACTCGCGTCACGGTCCCGGCTCCCGCTGATTTTGCAGAGGGCAGAGAACTTAAAGGCGACGGCTGGACTCTCGAGCTAAATCCCGGCTGGTCGGTCAAGCGCGTACAGAACGGAAACTTTGCTGCAGAAGAGCAGCGCGCACCGGCGAGTCCGCCCGGCTCGCGCTAGCCTGCGCCCTCCACATTGCAAGTGCCCGCGGATACTGCTTGCTGCCCCTGTCATCGACAGATAAATACCGCCACTCAAACATGAAATCTGCCCTCATCCTGATCGCCGCCGCGTTCCTCAGCACGACAGCCGCGCATGCCAAGACGATGAAATTGCCGAACGACGAGTTCGCGATTGCATCAATCACGATTCCCGATTCCTGGGAGCCCGAAGAGGTGAACAATGGCGCCGCCGGGACTAGTCCGGACAAAGCTGTTTACATCGCGGCGGTGGCGGTCGGTAGCGAGAAAGGGATGAACGCGGAGCTCGACGACACGTTCGACATGCTGAAGGAACACAAGGTCGATCTCGACAAGGATTCAAAGAAGGAGAACAAGTTCAAAATCAACGGTCTCGACGCCGAGGAGATGGTCTACCACGGCAAAGACGAAGATGGCCCGGCCTCGGTGAGCATCACGTTTGTGCCGATCAAGGATAAACTCATCGTGCTCACTTACTGGGTGTCGACCGAAGACGAAGCGAAACATCAGGAGGAAGTCGGCAAAATCGTCGGCAGCCTCAAGCCGACTTCGTAGTCGCCAGCTGCAACTCGCTGCGGCGAGAATAGACTCCGCCGGTCAGTTCGCCGGATTCGCGCTCGCCTGCGCGCGCTGCAGCATCGCGACCGCGAGCATCAGGACGATTGCGGCGATTACCTGATGCGGCTGAAGCGTCGCGTGGAAAAACCCCCACGTGATGCAGACCGCCGCGAGCGTTTGCATCATCTCGAAATAA
>CADDYX010000105.1 GCA_902810735.1 Verrucomicrobiota bacterium
GGTCGACAACGTCCTCACCTTCGCGTTTCTCGCGAACAATCGCGTCTGCGTATAAGCCGGCAGTGTCGTAGACACGCTGATGCTTGTCCTCAAGGTGAGCGAGCCGGTGTAGCTCGGAATAATCGAGCTCAGCTTTAAGGAACGGCGTAGGAATCCACGGAATGCCGAAAGCAGCGTCGAACCCCGGGAAAACCGGACGGTTCCGTTTTGGTTTTATGGGGAAAACCGGCTGCTGAAGCCGATTGACGAACTCGCTGACCCGGCGGATGCCGTCCGCGGTGCCGACAATTCCCATCCGAACACCTCGCGGCTTTCCTTGGTCCAGTGGGCCAAAGAGCGCGATCCCCTCACGAGGGTCAGCCATACGTTGCTCATGCCGGAACAGCAGAGTCGGCTCGGAAAGAAGCTCGAGGTAGTGGTCAGGCATTCTCGTCGACTTCATCGTGATCGAGCAGATCGTCGTCGTCCGGCATGTCGTCCTCTGGTTGTTGTTCCGTTACGACGTAACTCGCGTTCGTAACAAAGCGGACCGGTAAAGCTGAGAACCTGAACTCGCGTCCATGCGCGACTGGAATCGCCAATTCTTCACCGCCACCGGCAAGTACGCCCATCATCGCCAGCAGCCGATCTCGCCAGACATCGTTCCACCAATTCTTACCTTGGTTACGTCTGGCGCGATGCTGGTACGCGTCCGATCCGTACGGTGTCTGGCCGTCCGGAGTAAAGACGACGTGCGTCTTCAGGATCATCCCTTCATGGGGTTCAAACGTCGGAAGGCCTTGCACAGCAAAATGCCAAAGGCGCTTGGCACGGACTCCCTCTTTGTTAGCAATCAGTGTCTTAAACCCCACGAGCGCGCGCGTGTGCTGTTTGCCTTCTCCGCTCTTGAATCGACCTTCATCATTTACAAGGAAACCGCTTTTCAGCCAGAAGCAGACCTTCTTGTTCGCGAGCGCGTAAGGCACCAAACCCAGTTCTTCTATGCGTCGCTGGAATGCGCGGCGTAACAGTGTGGTTCCGTATCGCTGTGCCGTTCGTTCTCGAAGGGCGATGTGCGTGAATCCTTCGGACAGAAATTTCTCCCAAGTAACGGCGGTCGACTCTTGTGCACGAATGCCAAACCGTTGCACGGCGCGTCGCATTTCATGCGGCTCGCAGAAACTCACAAAACCATTGGCATACGGCTCAGCGATGACGCGCAGCGAATCGCCTTTGAACCCCCTCCGAACGTAGCGATGTGTCGGATGGTACCAGATACGTTCGGGCACGTGCGTCGTCGGGAACAAGTTGGACACGCATTCGTCCGTTCCATTCGCCAGCCCCTCGTCGATTGGGTACCACCGCGCCCAAGCGTCCCGGACGACGCTCAATCCGCACCGATTGCCAGGCTTGATACCGTCGCGTTCAAGCATCGCGAGAACTTGTGCGAGGCCTGCAGCCCACCCGTGATCAAAGCGAATCGCATTTACGTACGAGCCCAGGTCGCGCGGAAACTTTGCGAACGCTGTGGAATCTAGCTTCAGCGGCACGATCAGGTCACGTTTTGTCGCGGCTTCCGCTTCAAAAGCCCAGTCGAGTTCTCGCAAAACGCCGGAACGAACGGGCGACGTGCTCACACATAGAAGGAACTTCGCGGTGTGCTCCTTGATAGCGACTTCGATCTCCCGCCAGAACTTCTCGCCTCCTAGAAGCTTTGTTACGTCGCTCCAGACCTCGAAGCCTACGCCAGCGAGTCGTAACGAGAGCCATCGCGCAAACTCATTGTCCTCCGGTGCGGCGTGGCTGATGAAGATCATATGTGGTGCTAGCGCGGAGCACTGCTGTCGCGAGGGCGGTTTAAACCGCACAACCGTCGACGCGAAATGCTGTTGCGCTTTGCGGGTGGATGCACGGTGCGTTTGCTAAGCAAAGGTGCTTTCGGGTGAAAGTCGTGGTCACAACACGGTCGTTCTGCGGCTATCCAGCATGCTTTTGGACGTGTGATACCGCAGTTAGGCTGGCGAAGAGCCACGGCGCAACGCACAGGATCTTGTCAGACTTCTGCAGATTGTGCTTCGCACATAACAAACGCACGTTGGCCGCTGTCAGACTACTTCCGCCGAGCGAAAACGGGATGTCGTGATCGAAGTGCAGGTTCTTGGTTGAGCCGCATTGCACACATTGGCCGCGATCGCGCTTCCAAACCTCCATCTTAACCGCTGTCGGAATCAGCCGATTGTGCGGCAGCTCGACGATGCGGTTGAATGCTTTCTTTTCGACCGGCTTGAGCGAGAACTTGAAGACGTTTCGCTTCCCATCGGACACGATCTTTGCATCGAGCAGCTCGAAGAACCCTTTGTAGCTCCAGATTCCGCGCGAAATCTTCTCGTACACTTTCACCAACTCAGGTTTTTCGCGCAGACCACTCGCGTAGTCTTTCGCGGCACGAAAGAACTTCCCGTTTTCTGTCCACGAGCCTTTCGGCGTGGTGAGCGGCTGATCGAGTTTCTTCGGATGTCGAATGCCGAGGCCTCTCTTAACGTCGTGACCTTCGTACGTCAGCATCCCTGTGACGGGATCAATCGCGTCCGCATACGGCGCATTCTCGCGCACCGACATCAGGAACACCGAATACTTGCGACCGACGCCGAAGTTCATCCCCTTCTGCAGCGCCATCTTCTCCGCCGCCACGATATCGTGGTAGCTGATGATGTCGTCGACTTCCACGAACGCGGATTCAATCAACTCGCGCTCCGACTGACCAGGAGCGAATCGCGGGCTTCTCATCCAGAGCGGCCGCCGTATGTTCGGTACGTGCCGACTCAAACGGTGCCCGTGTGGGCGTTTTACGCGTGCGAAGTTTACGCCGTCGCCTTCATGGTCGTGGTCGGCGCATTGTGGCTATGGCGAACTCATCGCAGAAAAGAGCGTCCGCCTGAGAAATTCCTGCTCCTTCGCGCGCCGGGTGAGACTCAACGGCGCCGCGTTCAGCAAGCGGACGAGAAGATGTTCTTCTACATATTCGGAGGAGCGTTCGTTCCGCTGCTGCTCGGCGGATTCGTGTTAATAGTCGCGGCGCGCCTGCCGAGACGGCTGGTGTTGTTCGGCGCTGCCGCCGCGGTAGTTGTTTTTGGTCTCAGCATTGTCGCAACTGCGGCACTGGTGTTCAGGTTCCTGAGCCGGCGAAGAGATGACCTACTCGGCTACCTCGGAGAACGAGCTGTTGCTGAGCAGCTGCAGAGCTTAGCAGCCAACGGATGGCGAATATTCCACGATGTGCCGGCTCAAGGCCGCCGGAAGAAATTCAACATCGACCACGTAGCCGTCGGCCCGACTGGCGTTGCGGCAATAGAAGTGAAGACGCGCAGGAAGAAGAAAGGACGGCCGGGAATGGAAGAACACGTCATCACGTACGACGGACGACAGCTGATTTGGCCGTGGGGCGAAGACACGTGCGGGATCGATCAAGTGCAGGCGGAGGCGGATTGGCTGGCAGAGTTCATCGAGAAGCGGACCGCGCTGCGGGTGCATCCAAAGCCAATCGTCGCGTTTCCCGGCTGGATGGTGAAGGAGCGTACCGTCGGCGACTTTCGCGTCGCTAATCACAAGGTCGTGCCGAGCATTGTCGCGCAATGGCGCCCAGAACCACTTACACCTGACCACGTCGATTTGATTAGCCGCCAGCTCGATGAGCGCTGCCGCGACGTGGAAGATTGACGCCGGCGTCTTGGACAGCCCGCGACGTAGAGTCAGCGACGCACGCAGCCGCTCGCCCTAATGTCTGCATATATATAGAGCACTCCCAAAGGAGCGGCTGCGCCAAGTCGACATTAGGTGACACGTTTCCGTACCGCGTGACGTGATTCCGCTGACGCCGCACTCGAGACGGCGGCGTGATGTTTCGAACACCAGCTCGCCATCGGAATCCCGCACAAGGATTGTCGCGTCGCTGAGTCGCGAATTCGAAAATACCGTTCAGCAGTTGCAACAAGCCAGACGGCTTTCGCAATCTCCTGAGAGGATGTTGCGTCCGCCCAACAGAGGTTTTCAAAGAGCGGGTTCGGTCCAAATTTCGCCTCCAGCGGATTCCAAAAGCGAGGCAGCTTTCCGATTTCGCTGTACGGATTTTCCTTTTCGCTGGTGGCGAATTCCAAATCCAACGTTGCTTTTCCGAAAAGCTAGGTCGCTTTTTCTTTTCGCAACGTTGCTTTTCCTTTTTGCAACGTTGGATTTTGTTTTTGCGACCTTGCTTTTTCTTTTTGCAACGTTGCTTTTTTGTTTTGCGACCTTGCTTTTTGTTTTCGCAAGGTCGCTTTCCGATTCCGCTGGTTGGATTTCCGTTTCCGCTGATGCGGTTTTCAATCCGCGAACGCGCGGTCGGTTTTCGCTGAGCGGATTTCGAATTTCGCTGAACGGGTTTTTGATTTCGCTAACAGGATTTTCATTTTCGCGGATGGTATTTTCGTTTTCGCGAATGGTATTTTCGCGTTCCGCGACAGCGGAATCCTGATTCCAAGCCGCTGAGTCGGTCGCTGAGAGGGAAATGCGACTCCGCTAACAGCCGAACGATATTTCGCGGTTAACTCGGCTGACCGACCGACATCGGCACCACAAACGCTGCCCGATGACACCATTCGGACCGATCATCCGGCGTAGAATTGCTGCACGGCGCGGTCGATGCGCGCGAGGACTTTCTCGCAACCTAAGACTTCGAGGAGGTGGTAGAGGCTCGGGCCGGCGGTGCTGCCGGTGACGGCGAGGCGCGTCGGGTGGACGAGTACGCCGAGTTTGACGCCGAGATCGGCGGCGGTTTTGCGAAGCGCGGCTTCGATTTGCATCGCGTCGAACGGGTCGGCGGCGGCGAAGGCGTCGCGGACGGCCTGCAGTCGCGGCTTGTTCTCCGGCGTAAACTGTTTCGCCGCGGTGTCCGGCGGATAGCTGATTTCGTCGGTGAAATAGAAGCCGGCGTAGCTCGGCAGTTCGTCGAACACGGCAATTTTCTTTTCGCAGGTGTGCAGCGCGGCGCGCAGGTAGGCGTCGTCAAATTTCTCGACATCGATGCCGGCGCGTTTCAACGCCGCGATAGCCAGCGAGTAGAAGCGGTCGAAGGGCAGCTCGCGCGCGTACTCGCCGTTCAGCCAGTGGAGCTTGGCCGGATCGAAGGTGGCTTCGCCTTTGACGATGTGCTTCAAGGTGAAGTCGCGGACGACTTCGTCGATCGACATTTTTTGGCGATCGTCTTTCGGCGACCAGCCGAGGAGGCAGAGGTAATTGACGACAGCTTCCGGCAGGTAGCCGTGCTCCATGTAGTAGGAGACGGCGGCGCCTTCGTCGCGCTTGCTCATCTTGGTGCCGTTCTGGTTGTGGATCAGCGGGATGTGCGCGAACTGCGGCGGTTCGACGCCGAGCGCGCGATAAAGCTCGATGTGTTTTGGCGTGTTCGAGAGGTGATCGTCGCCGCGGATGACGTGCGAGATCTTCATCTCGATGTCGTCGACGACGTTGACGAAATGGAAGATCCACGAGCCGTCCGGGCGCCGGATGGTCATGTCCGGGTGCGTTTCGGGATTCGTCAGGTCGAAATCGATGTCACCGGCGACGAGGTCGTGGACGACGACGTGCTCGCGCGGCGAGCGGAAACGCAGCGCGCCGTTGTCTTCGAAGATGTGGCCGGCGTCCTGGAGCTTCTTCAGCGCGCGCTCGTAGATCGCGTTGCGTTCGCTTTGGAAATACGGGCCGAAATCGCCGCCGGCCTGCGGGCCTTCGTCCCATTGCAAGCCGAGCCAGCGCAAGCCGTCGTAGATCGCCGCCATCGCTTCGAGCGTGTTGCGCGCAGCGTCGGTGTCTTCGATTCGCAGAACGAAGGTGCCGCCATGATGCCGCGCGAAGAGCCAGTTGAACAACGCGGTGCGCGCGCCGCCGATGTGCAGGTAGCCCGTCGGTGAGGGAGCGAAACGGACGCGAACGGGCGAGCTCATTCAGATTTCTCGCACAACGGACGCAAAGGTCACGAAGGTCGTTTTAATGGAACGTTGCAGGCCGCGGCAGACGCCGAAGGCGAGGTGGCTCGGGCGCTCCGCGCGCGACGTTCTCATGCACGGTGGGTCGGGCGCTGCGCGCACCACGTAGGGGTAACCGCGCGCGGAGCGCCCGGTCCACCACTTCGCATGTCGAGCGCGGAGCGCTCGGTCCACCACTTCGCATGCCGAGCGCGGAGCGCTCGGCCCACCAACATCACTCGATGAACAGTTTGCCGGCGCGGCGACGCGCGTGCCGATCGCGCGGCAGATTCGTCTTTGCCACTGTGCCGGCCGGTTCGACGAGCTGACGCACACGCTCGATGAGATCAAAACCGATGTTCGCGATGTTCGACCGGCGCATCCATTGATCCAGGAGTCGACGCTGAACGGCGACCGACATCTCGCGCAGCGGTTTTACCGCAAGCGCTGCGGCATCGGTCAGCTCTGCCGGGAGCAGCGTCTCGAAAAAGCTCTCCTCTTCCTGCGCGATTGCGGCCGTTCGCCAGATATTCTGTCGCACATTGCGACCGAACGTCTTCTCGAGGTACGGGAGCACGCGATGGCGGACGCGGTTGCGCAGCGGCTCGAGGTGCCTGTTCGACGCATCTTCGCGGAACGCGAGGTGCTCGTGCGCAATGTAGTCGTCGATCTGTTCGCGCCAGGTTCGGAGCAGCGGACGTACAATCGTTAGTTCCGTCGTGTCGACACGCCGCGTTGTCACCTCGCGCATGCTCGCGAGTCCGCGCGTGCCAGCGCCGCGGCACAAATTGATCAGGAACGTCTCAACCAGATCGTCGGCGTGATGACCGAGAAAAATTGTGCGGCAACGACGCCGGCGCGCGACCGCAGCAAAGAACGAATAGCGAGACTCGCGCGCAACGGCCTCGATCGATTCTTTTCGCGTCGCGGCAAGCTTCCGGACATCCGCGCTGCCGACCTCGAACTCGAGTCCGCGCTGCTTGGCGAGCCGCGCGACAAATTTCGCATCTGCCGTCGCAGCGCGGCCACGCAGCTGATGATTGAGATGACAAACGATCAACCGGCGATATCCGAGCTTCGTCAGCCAGTGAAGCAATGCGACGGAGTCGCGGCCGCCGGACACGCCGACAAGGAAACGGCCTCCGGCTGGGAAATCAGCGATCTTCGGTGGCTCTGTGAGCAAACCGCGTTTGCTTCCGCCGTGTGTCATGTCGAGCGAAGCCGAGACATCCTCGTTCTCTGAACAGCGAAGATTCCTCGACTCGGCTCGGAATGACAAAACAAACCGAGGCGATTTGCGACAGACGGAGCGATTTGACAATGAATGAACGTTCATTCATTGTCTCCGCCTGATGCCTCCCACCAACGGCAGCAACGCCGCTGATCGGCCAACACAAATCCTCAATGCGGCGATCGCGTGTTTCGCCAAGCGCGGTTTCCACCAGACCAGCATGCACGACATCAGTGCCGAAGCTGGCATCAGTGTTGGCCTGATCTACCGCTACTTCGCAAACAAGGAGGCGGTCATCGCCGCGCTCGCTGATCGGCATAAGCGCGAAATCCAGGCGCTCGTTGAGCAGGCCCGGCTCGCGCCATCGCTGCTTGAAGCGATGGAGGTTCTGTTCACTGCGCACTGTTGCGAAAGCTCGCCGAAAGTGATTTCGGCTTTCGTCGTCGATCTTTATGCGGAGGCGGCACGGAATTCTGACGTCGCGGATTTCGTCCGCGATATGCTCGATACGCTGCTGACTGGCGTGACGGATTTAATCGCGCGTTCGCCGGAAGCGGCGCAAATGCAGCACGGTCTGGAGCCGCGCGAAGTGGCTGAACTAATCTTTGCCGTCGCGCGCGGGATGCTGATGCGCGACATCCTTCAACCGCCGCAAATGACAGCGGCCGAACGGCGCACCCGCCAGCTCGAAGTGACGCGGCGGTTATGGCGCCTCCTTTTTGAAAATGCAAACGAACCTGCTCTCGCCTAGTCGCGCCTCCTCCGCCCCGATGACTCCGCCGCCGGCAAAGAGGCCGCGCGGGGCGATCTTCAAGGTGATCGTCGGCGTCATCATCGTTTTCGTTCTGCTCGCCGGCATCAAGGTGCTGCAGATCACCACGCTCATCTCGACGAGCAAAAAAATGGTGCCGCCGCCGACTACCGTCGCGAGCGCAACGGTCGAGCGGGCCGACTGGCAGCCAATGCTGACTGCAGTCGGATCGATCACGCCGGTGCAAGGCGCGATGATCAGCGCCGAGGTCGCGGGGACGGTCAGTGAAGTTGTTTTCCAATCGGGCGCGCCGGTCAAAAAAGGCGACGTCCTGCTGAAGCTCGATACTTCCGCCGAAGAAGCACAACTCCGTTCCGCGGAGGCCGACCTTCAGCTGGCGAAGAACGATTTCGACCGAGCGAAGGATCTCGCCGCGCGCAAAGTTATTTCCAAAGCGGAGTTTGATTCCGCGCAGTCGCGGTTCGCGCAGAAACAGGCGGCAGTCGATAACATGCGCTCCGCCATCGACAAGAAACAGATCCGCGCGCTTTACGACGGTGTCGCGGGCATTCGCGCCGTGAATCCCGGCCAGATGGTGAAAGCGGGCGATCCGCTCGTGACGTTGCAAGGTCTGGACCAGGTCTTCGTCGATTTTTCGCTGCCGCAGCAGGCGATCGGCGAACTCAAATCCGGTCTCGAAGTTAAAGTCACGACAGACGCGATTCCCGGGCGCGAGTTCGTCGGTAAGCTCACCGCCGTGAATTCCGCGATCGACATGTCGACACGAACGCTCTCTCTCCAGGCGACGCTCGACAATCCTGACCACGCGCTGCGGGCCGGGATGTTCGCGCGTGTGAGCGTCTTGCTCCCGCAGAAGGTGCCGACACTGTTTGTTCCAGCGACGGCCGTTTTGTACGCGCCGTATGGCAACTCCGTCTTCGTGATCGAGAAAACGCACGACGACAAGAGCGGCAAGGACGCGCTGACGCTGCGGCAGCAGTTTGTGCGGACGGGTGAAACGCGCGGCGATTTTGTGGCGATCACCGATGGCGTAAAGCAGGGCCAGCAAATCGTCAGCGCCGGTGTATTCAAGTTGCGCAACGGCATGCCGGTCGTGATCGACAATAAACTCGCCCCAACGCCGCAGCTGTCGCCGAAGCCGAGCGACAGCTAATCGCGATTGAAAACGTTCACCGATCTTTTCATCCGCCGGCCGGTGCTGGCGCTGGTCGTTAGCTTCGTCATTCTGCTCGCCGGCGCAGCGTCGTGGCGCAGCCTCAACGTTCGCCAGTATCCAAAGAGCGACATCGCGTCCGTCACGGTCTCGACCGTTTATGTCGGTGCGAACGCCGACCTCGTCCGCGGATTCATCACCACGCCGCTCGAGCGTGCGATCGCCGCAGCCGACGGCATCGATTACATCCAATCGCAAAGCGCGCAGGGGCAATCGACGATCACCGCGCGGCTGAAGCTGAACTACGACCCGAACAAGGCGCTCTCGGAGATCAGCTCGAAGGTGAACCAGGTGCGCGGCGACCTGCCGCCGGAAGCGGAGATACCGACGATCAACATCGAGTCGGCGGACTCACGTTTTGCAGCCTGCTACCTCAGCTTCACCTCGCAGATGCTGCAGGCGAACGAGATCACCGATTATCTCGTGCGGGTCGTGCAGCCGCGCCTGACGGCGCTCGGCGGCGTGCAGCGGGCCGATATTCTCGGCGGCCGCACGTTCGCGATGCGCATCTGGCTGAAGCCGGACCGCATGGCGGCCTTGAACATTGCGCCGGCCCAGGTGCGAAAAGCGCTCGCGGCAAACAACTATCTCGCCGCGATCGGCAGCACGAAAGGTTCGCTCGTGCAGGTGAATCTCACCGCGAACACCGACCTGCACACGGTTGATGATTTCAAGAACCTCGTCGTGCGCGAAGAAAAAGGCGCGCTCGTTCGACTCGGCGACATCGCCGACGTCGTACTCGGCGCCGAGGACTACAACTCCGAGGTGCGCTTCTCGCAGGAACGCGCCGTCTTCATGGGCATTTTCGTTTTGCCGAACGCGAACTCGATCGACGTCGTCAAGAAGGTGCGCGATGAGATGGCGCAGATTCAAAAGGAACTGCCGACCGGAATGCAAGGCAGCATCGCCTACGACGGCACCGCCTATATCACGTCCGCGATCCACGAAGTGTTCCACACGCTGGGCGACACGCTCCTGATCGTGATGATCGTGATTTTCCTCTTCCTCGGCTCGTGGCGCACCGTCGTGATCCCGCTCGTCGCGATTCCGATTTCGCTAATCGGCGCGCTGTTCCTGATGCAGGTGTTCGGGTTCACGATCAACCTGCTCACGCTGCTCGCCGTCGTGCTCTCCGTCGGTCTTGTTGTCGATGACGCGATTGTTGTCGTGGAAAACGTCGAGCGGCATTTGCGCGACGGCCTGCCGCCGATGCGTGCTGCAATCCTCGGCGCACGCGAGCTCGTTGGGCCGATCATCGCGATGACCATCGTGCTGGTTGCCGTCTATGTGCCGATCGGCATTCAAGGTGGATTGACCGGAACGCTTTTCCGCGAGTTTGCCTTCACGCTGGCCGGCGCGGTGACGATCTCCGGCATCGTGGCGTTAACGCTCTCGCCGATGATGTCGGCTAAATTGCTCCGGCCCACGCACGGCGGATTCGCGGCACGCGTGGACCAGACCTTTGACCGCATTCGAGCGGCCTACGGGCGTGCGCTCGATCGGACGCTGCAGGTTCGGCCAGCTGTTTACGCAGCCTGGATCGGTATCTCGCTGCTCGCTGTCGTGATGCTCTCTTTTGTGATGAAAAGCAAAGAGCTGGCGCCGACCGAAGACCAGGGCGTCATCTTCGGAATCGTGGATGCGCCGGCGAACGCGACGATCG
>CADDYX010000106.1 GCA_902810735.1 Verrucomicrobiota bacterium
TTGTCGTCCAAATGTGGCCGCGGACGTTTTTCGCGGATCTCGAACAGGATTGACCGGCTGCGCGTTAACCTCTCGCGCACATCCTTTTCGGCCGCGCCGAATCGCTCCGCGGTTTCCCCGACCGTATGCCGCTCGATCAGAATATTCCGGCCGCGAAACTCCCCATGCGGATCGCTGCCGGGCGGCGCGTTGCCCTGCGGCTGCACACCGAAGTGGAACTTGAAGATCTCCGCATCCGCGCCGAGTGCCGCGTCGATTTCTTTTTCGGTCCAGATATAGAACGCGCCTTCGCCGTGCTCCGGCTTGCCCTGTTCGAAAAGGCTGTCCGCATCCTCGGCCGAGTAGAACCCGCCTTCGGGGGAGGTCATGTCGCGCCGGACGTAATCGAGGATGTCGCGCGCGACGTTTTCGAAGAGCGAGTCGCGCGTGATCTGGAACGCGGTCGCATACGCAACCGCAAGCTGCGCCTGATCGTAGAGCATCTTTTCGAAATGCGGCACGTGCCAGTAGGCATCGACCGAATAACGGGCGAAACCGCCGCCGAGCTGGTCGTGGATTCCCCCGGCGGCCATTTTGCGCAGAGTGAACAGATTCATCTCGAGCGCGCTGGTCGCCGGGTCCCGCGCATAAACGCGAAAGAGGAAATTGAAAACGGAAGGCCGCGGGAACTTCGGCGCGCTGCCGAATCCGCCATCGACTTGATCGTAGGTCTGGGCGAACTGCCGGTAGCCGGCTTCGATTGCCGCCGCGCTCAATTCCCCCGCGCTGTGGCCGCGCTCGCTCGCTTCGGCTAATGCGGCGATGACCTGATTGCCCTGCTCCGCGATCTGCTCGCGATTTTCACGCCAGGCGTTCGCGATTCGCTGCAGCACCTTTTTGAATCCGGGATGCCCGTATCGATCTTCGGGCGGGAAATACGTGCCGCCGACGAACGGCTTCAGGTCCGGTGTGAGCCATACGCTCATTGGCCAGCCGCCACCGCCGGTTGTCGCCTGAACAAAGGTCATGTAAACGCGATCGACGTCCGGCCGTTCTTCGCGGTCGACTTTGATGTTCACGAACTGGCGGTTCATGATCTCCGCTGTTGCGTCGTCCTCGAACGACTCATGCGCCATGACGTGGCACCAGTGGCAGGTCGAGTAACCGATTGAGAGGAAGATCGGTTTGTTCTCCGCGCGTGCTTTTGCGAACGCCTCCTCGCCCCACGGGTACCAGTCGACCGGATTGTCTGCGTGCTGGAGCAGGTAAGGCGATTTCTCGCCGGCGAGGCCGTTCATCCGAGGTGCAGCTGCGGCGCGTTGCTGGGTGACCACGGATTATGCTTCGGCTCCGCGACCGAGACCGCGCTGCGAAATTTTTCCAGCAACGCGAGAAATCCTGACACGTCGAATGCGTGCCGCGTCGGCGCGAACGGGGCGAGGTTTTCCTCCGCCAGTCGAAACAAACGCACCGCGGGTGCGAGCCGCCGCGAATGCTTCGCGTGCATCGGATGCTCAAAGTTCTTCTGCAAATGGACGAACGCGCCGGCGGCCTGGATCAGGCCCTTGAAGTAACGCGAATCATCGGAATCGGTCCGGAGCCAGAGATGCTCGAGGACATCGTGCGCTTCGTAGTAGCGCTGCTCGTTCCAGCAACGAAAGAATGCGCGATAACACGGATGATCCGCGATCGCCGCAGCATGTGTGTTTGCGCCAGGTCCTTCGAGTTCCTCGACAAACCGCGAAATCCTCTCGCCTTTGTTCACGAAGCTCATAACTTGACGGCGCCTGTGATGATGGGCAAACCGGCACGCGCAACTCGCTACGGTCGGGATGCGTCTCCGATGCCTGCGCAGACCGCTCGGAGAGTCGTCCCTCCCAAATGACACCAGCCGCGGTCATCGTTCTCGTCGCCTGCATCGTTGCGCTGATCTGCCTGTCGGCGCTGCTCTCGGGACTCGAGACGGCGCTGTTCGCGCTCAAGGCGCATCAGCTTCACCGCCTCGAGACGCAGCATCCATCGCTGCACGCTTTTATTGGCGTATTCCGCGAAAACCCGCGCCGCGTCTTGAACGTGATTCTCTGGGGCGATGTGTTCGTGAACGTCCCGCTGGTTGTGCTCTGTCTTTTCCTCCTCTGGGAGGTGCCGCTCGGCGCCCGCATTCCGCAGTGGGTCGAGGCAGCGGCAATCTTCGCGATCATCGTGCTCGTCTGCGATCTGCTTCCGAAGCTGTTCGCGCTCTCGGCGCCCTATCGGCTCTCCACCGTCGGCGTTTTCGCAGTTCGCGCGCTGATGCCGGTGCTTGTCCGCGTGGGCGATTTACTCGAGGCGATCAGCGACGTGATCATCACTCGGCTCACGCCGCGCCAGCTCAAACCGCGCGCGCCATTAAGCGACGCGGAGCTCGAGACGCTGGTCGAAATTGGCGAAGAGCAAGGCGCGCTGCACGAAGCCGAGGGCGAGATGATTCAGGAAATCATCAAGCTCGGCGACAAAACGGCCAAGGATTGCATGACGCCGCGCGTGGACACGTTTTCGGTCGCGGACGATCTGACGAATGACGAATTGATTGCGCAGTTGAAGCGCGAGCGTCATCGGCGCGTGCCGGTCTACGGCGACACGCCCGATGACATCGTCGGCGTGATCGATGTGAAACTGTTCCTGCTCAACCCGACGGAGCATTACACCGAAACGCTGCTCCCGCCGTCCTTCGTGCCGGAGACAATGCGCGCGCTCGATCTGCTCCGCAGTTTCCTCGCGCATCCGCAGGGCATGGCGATTGTGGTGGACGAATTCGGTGGCGTCGAAGGCGTCGTCACCATGACGGACATCGTCGAGCAAATCATCGGCGATGCGGCTCCCCTCGGGGACGCCGAGCTCTACATCGAGCAGCTTGGCGAAGGCCGTTTCCTCGTTAGCGGCGATGCGCGGCTGGACGATCTGAGCGAACACCTTGGCTTCCGCCTCGAGGCGGAAGGGATCGATACGATCGGCGGCTTCGTTTTCAATCGGCTCGGGTATCTCCCCCGATCTGGAACGCACCTCGAGCTGCCGCGGCTCAACGTGACAGTGCGCCGCGCCGGCCGGAATCGCGTGGAGGAAATTCTGCTCGAGAAGACAACCTGCGTTACCGATGACGCGGAATCCAACGGAGAGCACGAGCGATGAGCTGGCTCGCCATCGCCTCCTGCTGGATCATCTCCTTTCTGTTTTCGGGAATCGAGGCCGGCCTCCTCTCGGTCGATCCGATTCGTTTGCGGCATCAGGTGAATCAACGCCGTCGCGCGGCGCTGCGATTGAACCGGCTGATCCAGCGCCCGCAGCGGCTGCTGATCACCGTGTTGCTTGTCACGAATCTCGCCGACATCTCCGCATTACTGTTACTCACGCGCATCCTTGTCATGCGCTTCGGCGTTGCGGGATTTGGCGTCGCGGTTCTGATCGCGCTGCCGGTCTACCTCTTCGTGCTCGCGATTTTTCCGAAATCGCTCTTCCGCCGTTTTCCATTCCGGGCGCTTGCTGCCATCGGCGGTCTGCTCGACCTCGCGACAACCATCCTCTCGCCGATCCTGGCAATCGGCGAACGCGTCGGCCGCTTGCTCGTCCCGAACGCGATTGCGGAGCGACCGCGCTTGTTCGCCGCGCGCGAAGAGCTGAAGGACATCGCGGTGCAAAGCGAGCGCGAAGGCTCCCTGACTGCGACCGAGCGAGCGATGATCCACAACGTCGTCGACTTCCGTAACGTCCGCGCCCGCGACGTGATGGTGCCGATCACGAAAAGCGTCGTCGTTTCGCCAGATGTGTCCGTTGCGGAAGCGGTGAAGCTTAGCGCGACGACCGGCATCGACCGCTTGCCGGTCGTGGCAGAGGGTCGCGCAGTCGGATTGGTGAACGTGCTCGACATGTTGCTCGACGATGGCGGCTCTCATCCCGTGCAGCGGCAGATGCGCCGGATCGTCACTGCGCCGGCGCGCGAGCCGGCCTATCGGCTCATCCGGCGACTGCGTGCGGCGCGGCTCGGTCTCGCTGCCGTGATCGACGCCGATCACAAACTGACCGGGATCGTGACACTTGAGGATTTGATCCAGCGGCTTGTCTCGATCGCGCCGCCGCAACGCTAGGACTTGGCGCCTGCCGCGCGTTGCGCGCCCCGAGTCGCTTGCGGCGTGGTGTGGCTATGGATTGCCTCCCAGCCCTGAGTCAGGAAGTCGGCCGCGTTGACCAGCGCGAGGTGCGAAAACGCCTGCGGGAAATTGCCCAGGTGGCGTTTGGTGCGCGGATCATATTCTTCCGACAGCAGGCCGAGATCGTTCCGCAACGTCAGTAATCGTTCGAACATCTGGCGCGCCTCTTGTTTGCGCCCGACGAGGTCGAGGCAGTTGACGAGCCAGAACGAGCACGGCAAAAACACGCCTTCGTTGCCGGGCAAGCCGTCGACATTTTCCTCCTGCGGCTTGTAGCGCAGAACGAAGCCGTCCACCAGGAGCTCGCGTTCGACCGCCGCGATCGTGTTGCGGACACGCTCGTCTTCCGGTGGAAGAAACCCGACCATCGGCATCATGAGGATGCTGGCGTCGAGCGCATCAGAACCGTAGTACTGCGTGAACGCTTTCACCTTCGTGTTGTAGCCGCGCTCGCACACTTCGCGGTGGATTTGTTCGGCGATTCGTTTCCAGCGCGTCACCTGCTCGGGGGCATCGATTTTCGCATCATCGACGAGCTGCACCGCGCGCTGGAACGCGAGCCACGCCATCATCTTCGAATGCGTGAAATGCTTTCTCCCGCCGCGCACTTCCCAGATCCCTTCGTCCGGCTCCGTCCAGCGGGTTTCAAGGAACTCGATCAGCGCTTTCTGCAGCTGCCATTCCGGATCATCCAGTGTGATTCCCGCACGATGCGCGTGATACATCGAGCTCATCACTTCGCCGTACACGTCCAGCTGGAATTGGTTCGACGCGGCGTTGCCGATCCGCACCGGTTTCGAATTCTGGTAGCCACTCAGCCAGGTCAGCTCCATCTCCGGCAGCCGACGTTCGCCGCGCACGCCGTACATAATTTGCATCTGCGAAGGACTGCCGGCGATGGCGCGCAGAAGCCATTTGCGCCACGCGCACGCTTCCTCGACGTAGCCTGACCGCATGAACGCCAGCAGCGTGAACGTTGCGTCACGCAGCCAGCAGTAGCGGTAATCCCAATTGCGTACGCCGCCGATCTGTTCCGGCAAAGAAGTCGTCGGCGCCGCGACGATGCCGCCGGTTGGCGCGAAAGTGAGACCCTTTAGCGTAATGAGCGACCGCGTCACCGCCTCGCGCCACTTGCCCTGATATTGGCAGCGGTTCGTCCAATCCGTCCAGAATGCTTCTGTGTCGCGCAACGCGTGCTCGGCATCGATTTCGTGCGGTGGTTCTTCGTGCGAGCGGAACCACGTCAGCACGAATGGGACGCGCTGCCCTTCGGCAATATCGAACTCGGCGACGGTGGTCAGGTTCTCCCCATGCGTCGTCACCGGCGTGTGCAGAACCAGCGCGTTTGGCCCCGCGATCGCCTCGAGACCGCCCTGGCACTTCCGCACCCACGGCACGATGTCGCCGTACTCAAAGCGAATGACCAACTGCATCCGCATCCGCATTTTGCCGCGCACTCCTTCGACGATCCGAACGATGTCCGGGTTGTTACCGCGCGGCGGCATGAAATCGATCAACCGCACCGCGCCCTCCGCTGTCTCAAAGGTCGTCTCGAGAATGAGCGTGTCGCCGCGATACCGCCGGCTGCTCCGCTGCACCTCGCACTCCGGCTGAATCGTCCACCGGCCGTTCTTCTCGTCGCCGAGCAGCGCGGCAAAACAAGCGCCCGAATCAAACCGCGGGAAGCAAAGCCAGTCGACCGAGCCTTCGCGGCTCACCAGCGCGGCGGTCTGGGTATCGCTCAGGAACCCGTAATCTTCGATCTTTGCCATCTACTCGGTCGCTGCCGCGAGCTTCGCAATGTTCTGGCGCGTCAATCGGAACACTGTCCATTCCTCCATCGGCGTCGCGCCGAGCTTCTTGTAGAACTCGATCGCCGGTTCGTTCCAATCGAGCACTGCCCATTCCATTCTGCCGCAGCCGCGCGTGTGCGCGATTCGCGCGAGATGCTCCAGCAGCGCGCGCCCGTATCCGTGGCCACGCTTGTCGGGCCGGATAAAGAGGTCTTCGAGGTACAAGCCGGGCCGCCCCAGCCAGGTGGAAAAGTTGAAGAAATAAACCGCGAAGCCGACCGGCTCATTTCCCTCGCGCGCGATGACGACGTGCGCCGATCTTTCGTCGCCGAACAGCACTTCCCGCAGGCCCGTTTCCGTCGCGACGACATCGTTCGGGGCGCGCTCGTATTCGGCGAGGTCGCGAATCAAGCGCAGGATCACCGGCAGATCGCCCGGTTCGGCCTCTCTGATCGTAAACGCGGATGCCGCAGCGGTCGGAGCATCTGGTGCTGGCACCGCGCACAATATACGCGACGGCGAATTGGCAACAGATCGCGCTCGCTCAGCGCTGCTCAGGCTGGTTGATTCTGTAGATGACAAACTGCGGGTCCGATCGCATCACGGTCGCGGTGGCGTCGAGGTGCTTCGCGAATGCGCGGTAATATTGCAGCCACCACCTGGTGCCGAAAGGAAACACCAGGTAAGTCGCCCCGCGTGCTCGCAGCTTGTCGTAGTCGTCGATCAGCTGCGCATCATCGAGCGGATTGCCGTAGAACACGCCGCCCTTTTCGAGAAAGTGCCAGCCCTTCCGTTGCGCGTAGTAGAAGATTGTCGGATCGCCGTCGTCGGCGACAATAATCAACGCGTGCCGCGCCGCGATTTCCTGCAACGCCAATCCCGCATTGCGGAGAGGTTCGGCCGCTGGTCGGAAGAACGCGCGGCTCTGTTGGATCGCGGCCGCGCCAAACAGGACGACAATACCAATTCTGACGACGTTGGCGCGGCGCACCCGCAGCGCCATCCACTCACACGCGGTCGCTGCAAACACAGCGGCGATCGGGACGAACGGCAGCTGATACCATTGATGCCGGTTGCCCCACCCGGCAGCAATAATGAACGCACCCATCGCCACGGCCCACCAGTGAAACAGTCGCGCGTTTTTTTCCCTGCGCGCTGTGAAGATGCCAATGATCGCGAGGACTGCCATCGGCACCGTTAAACTGGAGAACGCTGTCAGCCTGGCGATTCGCCAGTACCAGCTCACATCTTCGAGCGCGAAACCTCCGGCGCCGAAAAAATGGTGCGGATAAAACCGCTCCGCGATTCCGTATGCGTGCCAATACCAGATCGTTGATGGCAGCAGCGCGATGGCACCGAAAAGCCAGACCTGCGGCTGACGAAACAACTTCGCGCCGAATCGCCGCCAGGTGAGATATAGCAGCGGCGCTGCGACGACGGCGGTTGTCACTTTGATTAACAACGCCAGCATCGTGGCGCCAGCGGCGACCAAAAAAGCGGGTCGGCTCCGCGTGTTCAGCCACCGCACATAGAAGTAGAGCCCGATCATTGCGAGGCTAAGCGACGGCATATCAGGCATGAACGCGCGGCTCGTCGCGATCGAGAGCGGCGCAAAGCTATAGAAGAACGTCGACCAGGTCGCGGTCGGCTCGTCAAAAGCCTCGCGCACCAGCAGGTAAAAAAACGGCAGCGATGCCGCAAAAAAAACCACCGCCTGAATCCGGCCGATCCACTCGTGCACGCCGGCGACTTCGTAGATGAGCGCGGCAATGAACGGCAGAATCGGGAATTCCGTGCCTACGTATCCAGCCGCGTCACCCGCCCAGTCGATCTGCGGATACGCAAAATGAAAGCCGCCGGTGTAGAAATTCCGCGCGATCGCGGCCACGTCGCTCTGCCGCCAGCTCCAGGGATCGATGAACGGCTGCCCGATCCGGATCAGCCGCACCGCGATCGCCGCGACAAACATTAAAGGCACGATCCAGTTGCGGCGCGACACCGGTCGCGTCTTGACAAACGTGCTGCGAGAAGTCAATCGAGTATCAGCAGACGCGGCGCGGAATTAGCTGCGTGTTGTTGTGATGAAACACGGGATTCTGGGTCACTCGGCTGCGCGATGCGTTGCTGCCATCGCGCTTGCGTTGTTCGTCGGCGGCACGCCGCGTGTGCACGCGCAGGACGAACCGAAGCTCGTGCCCGACGTGGTTGATTTTCAGAAGCTGATCCCGCTGTTGCCCGAAGCGCCATCCGGCTGGAGTGCGGAGAAAGCCGAAGGCTCAACCACCGATGCCGGCGGCGCGAAAGTCACCACCGTGCATCGCGATTACAAGAACGGCGAGGCCGACAACGCGCCAACCACCTCGATCAGCATTCTCGATTCGGCGGCGAACCCGGAATTTGTCTCTGCGACAACCGGCGGCTGGAACATGACCCAGACGACCACCGAAGGCTACGCCAAGTCGCTGAACATTGACGGCCAGCCAGGCTTCGAGACTTTCGAGAACGACGGCAAGCACGGCAGCCTGTGGTTGCTCGTGGCGAAGCGGTATTTGGTCCAGATCGAGACGCAGGGCCAGGATTCCAAAGCGCTTCAGGAATGGCTCACGCGTCTCGATCTGAAAAAGCTCGCGGCGATAAAGTAGCGCCCGAGCGCCCAGTTGCGCGCACCGCCCCTTCTGTCATTCTGAACGGAGCGAAGCGGAGTCGACGGACTTCGCATCCTCGCGTCAGATTTTCATGAGAGACGAGTCATCCATTGCCGAAGACGTTGCCGCTGCCGATGAGCCGTCGGCTCATGAAGGACCACCGATGACGGAGCTGGAGCGCATCCGCCATTCCTGCGCGCATGTGCTCGCGACCGGCATCCTGCGGCTTTGGCCGGAGGCGCAGTTCGCCTACGGTCCGCCGGTCGAGAATGGTTTCTATTACGACGTCGAGCTGCCACATCGCATTTCGCCAGAGGACTTCGAGCAGATCGAGGCGGAAATGCGAAAGGAGATCAAGGCGAACCACCGCTTTGAACGTAGCGTCGTCTCGCGCGAGCAAGCTTTGGAAATGGCGCGCCGCGGCGAACTTGCTGCCCTGGGACCCAGATCCGAGCCGTCGAAGTTCAAGCTCGACCTGATCGAGAGCATTCCCGCGAACGAAGAGATCTCGCTCTATCGCAACGGCGATTTCCTCGACCTCTGCGCCGGGCCGCATGTTATGCGCACGGGCAACATTGGCGCGTTCAAACTCACCAGCGTGGCCAGCGCCTATTACAAAGGCGACGAGCGCAATCCGCAGCTCCAGCGCATCTACGGCACCGCCTTCAAGAACAAGACCCAGCTCGACGAATACTTCGCCATGCTGGAAGAGGCGAAGAAGCGCGACCACCGCAAGCTGGGCAAGGAACTGGAGCTATTCACGTTCGACGAAGACGTCGGCCCCGGACTTCCGCTATGGCTGCCGCGCGGCGCCGCGATTATCGAAGAACTTGAGAAGCTCGCGAAAGAGACGGAGTTCGCGGCGGGTTATCAGCGCGTCCGCACGACGAACCTCGCGCGCGAGAGCCTTTACCTCAAGAGTGGCCATCTGCCGTATTACGCTGAGTCCATGTTCCCGCCGATGGAACTCAACGAGGACAAGGACGAGATCGCGATGCTCGAGGGACGCATCGTCGCCGCGCGATCGGTTCTCGAGCAGCACCTGAGCTCGCGCGCCACGGACGAAGAGGATGCGAGCTGCAACGATGTGCAGTTCGAGCGCGCAATCAATGCGGCCATGGAGGCGAACGATATTCCCGCCCATGTTTTAGAGGCGTTCGAGGAGAAGAACCGGTGTCAGACGCGGCTGGTCTTTCTGAATCAGCAGCCGCGCCGCTATTACCTGAAGGCGATGAACTGCCCGCATCATCACAAGCTCTTCGATGCCGTGCCCCGCAGCTATCGCGACCTGCCGCTTCGCTTCGCGGAGTATGGCTACTGCCATCGCTACGAACAAAGCGGCGAGCTGTTCGGGCTGATGCGTGTGCGTTCGCTCCAGATGAATGACGCGCACATCTACTGCACGCCGGAGCAGTTCGAGAGCGAGTTCAATGCGGTCAACCAGATGTATTTGCGCTACTTCAAGCTCTTCGGCATCGAGAAATATATCATGCGCTTCTCCACCCACGATCCAGAGCGGCTCGGGCAGAAGTTTGTCGACGAGCCGGAGCTTTGGCGGCAAACCGAAGAAATGGTGCGCGGCGTCCTTCAGCGCTCCGGCATCAACTACGTGGAGGTGCCTAACGAAGCGGCGTTCTACGGCCCGAAGATCGACGTCCAGGTCTGGAGCGCGATCGGGCGCGAGTTTACCATCGCCACCAACCAGGTCGACTTCGCCCAGCCGAGGCGCTTCGATCTCACTTACAAAGACCGCGACAATACCGACAAGACCCCGCTCTGCATCCATCGCGCGCCGCTCGGCACCCACGAACGTTTCATCGGCTTCCTCATCGAGCATTACGCCGGCAACTTCCCGCTCTGGCTCAGCCCCGAGCAGGTCCGCATCCTTCCGATCGGCGACGACGCGCCATTAATCGACTACTCCCGCGCGGTTTTGGACGAGCTGCGCGCCAATTACGTCCGCGCCGAGCTGGATGACTCGTCCGACAAGATCAACGGCAAAATTCAGCGCGCCGAGCAGATGAAAGTCCACACCATGCTCGTCATCGGAAAACGCGACATGGAAGCGAACGCCGTCAGCGTTCGCGTCCACGGTCAGGGCAATCTCGGCGCCAAGCCGCGCGACCAGGCCGTTGCTGGCATACTCGCCGCAATCAAAGATCGCTCGTAAGCGCCGGATGTTACTCAAATCGTATCACGACGGTGATGTAGTCGTGAACTTCGGC
>CADDYX010000107.1 GCA_902810735.1 Verrucomicrobiota bacterium
ACCCGGAAGATTACGACAACGATTTGCGCGAGGTGCACAAACTCGCCAACCGCCAGGAAATGGCGCGGCTGCTCTACGTCGCAACCACCCGCGCGCGGCATACACTGGTGCTGGCTGATGATCGTGAATTGTTCGCCAAGGCCGGCGGCGGTTTGCCGTCGACTTCGCAACTTCAGCATTTGGTCGATTGCGAAAACCACGCCGACGTCTTCGCGCGGATTGCCACCAGCGCGGCAGCGTGCGAACTGACGGCGAACGCCCGTCGGCCCCCAGAAAAGGCGAACGGTGCGCACGTGCCCGCGATGACAGCACGCGACTGGCAGCGCGCGCGCAAACGGGCAAACGAGTTCGTGCGCAAAATCAGTCCGAGCGCGTACGAGCCGCACGTGGACATCCTCGACTCAGCTCCGGCGATTCGCATTCACCCGCAGCCGGACAACGTGGCGACGCTTTACGGTCGCTGGTGGCACATGTTTTTCCAGACACTCGACTGGCGCGGTGGGATCGCCGGGGCGGATCAGCAGTTCGCAGAGCGACAACCGCAATCGCCTCGCCCGGAGCGTTCCGCGAAAGAATGGCACCGCGTGCGGCGCGGCTTGTTCGTCGATGATGGGGCGGCGCTGCTTCGCGATGAACAGGCGCTCCGCCATTCCGAGTTCCCGTTTCTGTGGCGGAGCAGCAAGCGCGCGGTGCTCGAAGGCGTGATTGACCTGCTTCTCATCAATGTCGCCGAACGCCGGTGCACGCTGGTGGACTGGAAGACGAATGATGAACGCGACGCCGAACTGCTGCGCGCACGTTATTTGCCCCAAATCGCGGCGTATTGGCGAGCGGTGAGCGAGATCACAGGATTCCAGGTGAACGGCGGTCTTTTCTCAACCGCGCTTGGACAACTCCTGATGTATGAGCGTGGTGAACTTGCGACGGAATGGCGGCGATTGGAGCAACTTCCGCCAAACGAGCTGAACGAGATGGTCGCACCCGGTGTCGAAGCGGAAGTTTGATTGCTGATGCCGTCGCGGTGCAGAATAAGCGCGTGCGCCTTCGCCTGTTTGCCTTCCTTGTCGGCTTCGCCGTAGCCGCGCACGCCGAGCAACAGCGGCTGAGCGTCGACCAGGCGGTCGCGCTCGCGATGAAGCAGAACCCCGAGATCGCGATTGCGCGCAAGCAGGTGGAGGCGGCGCGTGGCGGTGTGATCGAGGCGCGCTCAGGATATTTGCCGTCGGTGGTGGCGAGCGGCCTCTACCGAAAGCGCGAGCGGCAGGAGGAATCGCGGTTGCGAACGAATGATTACAACGGCTCGGCGCGCGTAGTGCAAAACGTCTACACCGGCGGCGCGGTCGGCGCGCAGGTTTCGATCGCGCAACTGACACAAGACAAACGCGAACTGGAACTCCGCGCGCTCGAAGACCGCGTCGCGATGGATGTACGGGTCGCCTATTACGATCTGCTGTTGAACCGCGCGAAGATCGGCGTTCGCCAGCAATCGGTGCGGGTGCTGCAGGAGGAGTTGAAGACGCAGCAACAGCGCCTCGCTGCTGGAACTGTCGGCGAGCTGAATGTCCGGCGCGCCGATGTGGCGTTAGCAAACGAACAACCGGAGTTGATCGACGCGGAGACGCGGTTGCAGAATTCGCATCTGCAGCTCGCGACGCTGCTCGGGATCGAGACGCCAAACCAGAGCACCGCGCCGTCGTTTCAGGCTGCCGGCGAACTGCGCTATTCCGGGTACAAGCCCGACCTGAATGAATGCCTTGCCTACGCGGACGTTGAGCGCCCGGAAATTAAGGCGCGGCAGATCGACGTTGCGATTGAGGAAGCGCAACTCCGTCTCGACGCGAGCGAGCTGCGTCCGCACGTGGATGTTTTTTCCGGTTACGAAGTTTACAGCGAGCTCGATCCGCTCGTCGGGCGCGAGCTGAACCACGGCTACGTCGTCGGCGTGAACGCGAACTGGCATATTTTCGATGGCTTCGCGACGCGCGGCCGGATGCAGGCAACGCGTGCGCGACGCGATGCAGCAATGAAGGCGCTGGAGGCGGCGCGCACCTCTGTCGCGACCGATGTGCGCAGCGCGTTCCTCGATTTGGAGCAAGCTGATCGCGTGTTGCAGTCGGAAACGAAAAGTGTTGTCGATGCCGACGAGTCGCTCGAGGTGGCGAAGGCGAATCTCGCGGCCGGTCTCGGCACTCAGCTCGACGTCCTGCAGGCGGCGACCGACGTCACGCGCACACGGACGACGCGCCTGAGTGCGATTTACCTGCACAATGTCGCTCTCGCGCGGCTCGCACGCGCAACGGCACGCGACCCGCAGGCACTCGGTTTTGCTTCGAATGCAAAAGCCGACGGTCGCGGCAGCCGTCAGGTGTTCGACCTGGCGAAACCGCCTTCCGCCATCGCAACGCAACGATGAAGACGCTGCGCATTGTAGTGCTGTTATCGATCGGCCTAACGAGCTGCGCGTCGGCGATCACGCTCGATGCGGCGCTTGCACAAACACTCGATCGCAATCCGGAAATTCAGCACGCGCGGCTCGCTGTGGAGGAGGCCTCCGGCCACCGCGTCGTGTTGCACGCGGTCGCTTATCCCGACGCGCGGATAGACCTTTTCGGCGGCGATCAGGGCGGCCACCGTGCGGGCGAACCGGCCAACCAACCGTTCGCGTTCGCGCGCGGCGCATTGACGCAGCCGATCTTCAACGCCGCCGTGCCGGCATCGTGGCGTCGCGGCAACGTCGAGCTGTTGGTCGCGCAGCAGCAGCTCAACGTCGCTGTCACCGGCCAACTGCACGCCGCGCGAGTCGCTTTTTACACTGCGCTCTACAACAAAGCGCTGAGCGATCTCGGACAGGCGCAAAGCGAACGACTCAGCGCGAATGCGGCGAGCGAAGCGGAGCGCTATCGCGGTGGGCAGACGGAACGCAGCGCGGTCTCGGCGGCGCGTTCGCTGGAAGAGGAACTGCAGCCGCGCATTGCAGACGCACAACGCGCCTACGACGGCGCACGGCTGACGCTCGCACAGACGATCGCTGCGCCAATCGGACCGAGCACATCGCTGCCGAAACCGGAAGGCGATTTGCGTTTGCGGCAGGTGGATTTCGACCTCGCCCGCGAGAGCGAAGCCGCTGTCGAGCGCCGGCCTGATCTCCAGGTCGCGCGACTCCTGGTTGAAGCCGCGGCGGAGGACCAGCGGATCATCGAAGCCGCTTATTATCCGGCGATTAACGGCGTCGTTTCCGGCACATACATTCCCGTTTCCGACGTTCGGCGCGACAGCGGCGGTTCCCCGCAGCGCTCGAATGACGTGATTTCATCCGAGGTGCGGCCCGGCGTCGCGTTCACATGGCGGGTGATCGACACCGGGAAAACGACCGGCGCGGTGATTCGCCAGCGCGCCGTGCGCGAGATGAACGAGCTGGTCTTGCACCGCCTCGAAGCGAACGTCCCGCGCGAACTGGAGCGAATTCGGAATACGTTGCGCGCGGTCGACGCGCGGCAGAAGGCGCTGGCCGCAGCAGTGACCGCCGCGGACCAGAACGTCACCACGGTGCAGCAAAACCTGTCGGAAGGCCTCGCATCGCAGCTCGATTTCCGCACGGCGGAGACAAGCTTCCTGCAGACAAAAACGGCGCTGCTGACCGCCGCGTTTGAGCAGAATGTTGCGCTCGCGGAATGGGACCGCGCCGCCGGTCGCTACTTCCAAATGCCCGCCGCGCGCGGCACTCAATCGCAGTAGTGTGAACTTCCGTTTCTCAGCCAGATCGCTGTGGCTCCTTGGCGCGGCTGCGGTCGCGATTCTCGCGATCATCTTCTACGCGACGATTCCTGTTGCCGAAGTCGCGGTCGTGCGTCGCGGCACCGCGATCTCGGCTGTTTACGGCACCGTTCGGATTGAGCCGACGGTCGCGATTCCGGTGCACGCGCAGAACGCCGGCTACATCCACCTCGCGCCGGCAGTTGCTGCTGGTCGCGGCGCGATCGGCAAGACGGTCGCGAAAGGTGAACTGCTCGCGACGATAGCGGACGAAGCGACAGCACGGCAGTTGAAACAGGCGCGCGGCGATTTGCAGGCAGCACGACAACGCGCCGCACTCCCATTGCCATCCGCGGAGCCGCTCAAGGCCGCTGAGGACAATGCGCAGCGGCTCGAAAAATTAACAGCGCTGAACAACGTGCCCGCAGTTGAATACGAAAAAGCGCGGAGCGAAGTGAACCGGCTCCGCGGTTTGGTCGAAGCCGAGCGAATCGAGCGCGATCGCAATCTCGCGAGCCTCGATGAAGCGGTAAAAAAATTGGAAGCGCAGATGAAGAATTCCGAAATCCGCGCACCGATTGACGGCCTGATTACCGCGATCCAGGCGATCGATGGCACGCTCGTCGCCGAGGGGAATCCGCTTTTCACCGTCGCTTCACGAACGAACTACGTGCGCGGCGAAGTGAACGAGGAAGATGTCGGTGAAGTGAAGCCGGGCATGCGCGCCATCCTGCAGGTGTATGCATTCCGGACGCGACAGTTCGCGGCGAAAGTAGCTGCTGTTCAGCCAGCCGCTGACCCGGACACGCAACGGTATGCGGTTGTTCTCGACCTTCAAAATCCGCCCGAGAACCTGATGGCCGGCATGACTGGGGAAATGAACA
Organism: Verrucomicrobiota bacterium; assembly: GCA_902810735.1. Classification (GTDB taxonomy): domain Bacteria; phylum Verrucomicrobiota; class Verrucomicrobiia; order Chthoniobacterales; family UBA10450; genus CADDYX01. The sequence continues at coordinate 4,638 of CADDYX010000107.1, forward strand.
TCGTCACAGGTCGCCACGAAAACGCGCTGCTCGTCCCGACACGCGCATTGATCGCAGACCAGGCGCTCGTGGTGAAACACGGCACCGTCCGCTCGCGCACCGTGAAAGTGGGATTGCGGACCCTCGAATATTCCGAGGCGTTGAGCGGCGTGGCCGAAGGCGAGCACGTTGTAATTTCCGACCAGGACAAATTGCGGCCCGGTCATTTCGCACGCCAGCGGATCGTCGCAGTGCCGCGACCCACGGTTCAGTGAGGCCGCCGCTTTACATCGCCCTGCGGTTCCTGGCGCATCGCCGCCGCGCCTTTCTACTCAGCCTTTCCGGCGTCGTGTTCGGTGTCGCAATTTTCATCTGCACCCAGGCGCAAACGCAGGGGTTTGCGAACAACTTTATCCGGTCAACCCTGGGCAGCACCGGCGCGCTGATCATGCGTTCGCGGCTCCAGGCTGCGACGGCTGAGCTGCCGGTTGGGCCGAAAAATGCCGGCACGCGTCGGCGGATCGGCGAAGGCATCAACGACGCCGCCGAGATCATGCGGGTGAGCCGGCAATTCTCGAACGTGGTGGCGTGCTCGCCGGTGCTCCGTGGATCGGTCAGCGCGCGCGCTGGTTTTCAAAACGCAACCGTGGACGTCTTCGGCATTGAACCGGCGTCGCATTTGCATACGACGAACCTCGCCGAGCAACTGGTCGACGGAAACTTCGACGACTTCCGCACAAATCCGTCGTCGGTGATCGTCGGCTCGCGCCTCGCCGCGGCGCTGGGCGTGAATGCCGGCGATCCGGTCCAGCTCCTTTCGCCCGGCGGCGAGTTCTGGCGTTTCACGGTCGCCGCGATCGCGCGCAGCGGGGTTGGCTCGGTCGACCTCTCACGCCTCTACTGCCACGCGAAAATCGCGCAACGCCTGCTGCACAAGCCGTTCCCGGCGACGATGATCGTTTACAAGCTGCGCGACACCGACCGCGCTCCCGCGCTTGCGGAACGTTTCGAGCAACTCTTCCAACATGAGGCGGAGAGCTGGCAGGAGCGCGAGGAAGGAAATCTGCAGCTCTTCACCACGCTGCGGCTGTCGGCTGCCATCACCGTCTCGTTGATCATCCTGCTGGCCGGCTTCGGCATTTTTAACGTGCTGACGATGACGGTGCTGGCGAAGGTGAAAGAGATCGCGATCCTGCGCTCAATGGGATATCGGCGCGGTGACATTTCCGCGATTTTCCTTTGGCAGGGCGCGATGATCGCCGCGGTCGGATCGGTGCTCGGCTGTGTGCTCGGCGCGCTGATGACGTGGGGCGTGTCGCACATTCCGATCCGCGTCCGTGGCTTGCTTTACGCAAATCACTTCCTCGTCGCGTGGAACTGGCGCCATTATGTCAGCGCCACCGTGCTCGCCATCATTGCGGTTTTCGTCGCCAGCTACGTGCCAGCACGCCGCGCCGCACAGTTGCCGCCGGTTGCCACGTTGCGCGGCTCCAGTGCGTAGCTTTGCAGATGACACACGGGCGCTGCGCCCGTAGCATGCGGCCTCTCGATGAGCCTGCTCCGCGATGTCCGCCGGGAATTCGGCGAATACAATCTGATCGAATCGGCGAAGCGTCTCGTCGATCGGAAACCGTTGCAGTGCAGCTTATACGTGACGGATCGCTGCAACCTCGATTGCGCTTATTGCACGGAATACGACAACTCGCGGCCACATCCTTCGATCGATGACCTCAAGAAATGGGTCCGGAAAATCCGCGATCTCGGCACGATGCGAATCGCCCTCGTCGGCGGCGAGCCGCTGACGCATCCGGACATCGTCGAGCTGGTGCGTTACTGCCGTGAAATCGGCTTTGCGACCAGCCTGACGACAAACGGTTTCTTGCTGACGCGCGAGAAAGTTCGCGCCCTCGAAAAAGCGGGGCTGCAAACGATGCAGATCAGCGTTGATCGGATGACACCGAGTCCGATCACGAAGAAGTCGTTCAAAACCGTCCTGCCAAAGCTCGAGTACTTTCGCGACTCCAAGATCGGCCTGCACATCACCGGCGTGATCTGCAAGGACACGCTGCCGGAATCTCGCGCGGTGCTGGAGACCGGCTTGTCGCGCGGGATCCCGACAGAAGTGCGTCTCGTGCACGCCGATCCGAGCAACCGATTTCGGGTTGAGCGCGGCTCGATCGAGGAGCTCGAAGAGTTCATGGAATCGCTGATCGAACGCAAACGCGCGGGCGAAAAGATTCACACCAACGAAGCGATTCTCCGTTACCAGCTTAAGCTGCTCCGCAACGAGCCGCATGACTGGACCTGCACCGCCGGCTACAAGCTCTTCTTCGTTTCCGCGCAGGGAAAATTCTGGCTTTGCAGCATGAAGCACACGGACAAGCACATCATGGACGTGACGCTGGACGACCTCTACGCGAACTACCGGAAGAAGGATTGCCAGAAAGGCTGCGGCGTTTATTGCGCCGTCAGCACGTCGCTGATCGTCGAGAAACCGGTGCAGGTGATCGCGCGCGAAGTCGCCTCACGCGCCAAGCGGCTTCTGACGCGGCGTGAAGAAGCAGATGTAACCGGCGCGCACGGCGTGAATGCCGGCAGTAACGGCGCTCCAGCAGCAGGCGGCGGCGAAAGCAGCCGCTGGCCGGCCAATCAGCAGCCCACCGAGCAGCATCCAGATGTAGATGTTGCGACGGCCGGCAATCAGCCGCAGCCGGCGCTCGAACGGGCCGAAGTCGTGTGACGGTTTGCCGGTGTGAAACATCACCGGCCGGTTCACGAGCTTGCCGAAAAGATCGCCGCCGATCATGAGCGCGGCGAACCACCATGCGTGCGGAAGTTGGCCGCTGCGCCAGAACGTGAAGGCAAACGCGAGCCACCACGAGAACTCGAGCGCGTGGTCGAGCTCGTGTTCCCACTGGCCGATCTCAGTCGTTTCCACTTTCACGCGCGCCAGCTTGCCGTCGACGCCGTCCAGCACTCCGAAGATGGCTGCGCCGATCGCACCGCTCCATAACCAGCCGCGTGCGAACAGCGCGACGACCGCGATCGCCAGGACGGTGCTGACGAACGTGATCTGGTTTGGCGTGATCGACGTGCGACAAAGGCGTCGCACGATCCAGGTCTCGATCGGCGCGTGGACGATTGCCGGGAAATCGAGGGTGCCTTTTTGTGCGCTGTCGAAAATGATTTCTTCCGCGCGCGCGACCGCCTCAGGGGGAGGCGCGGCAAAACACTGCGGCGGTAATGTTCGGCGAATTGCGCCGATGTATGGATCGATCTGAGCGGGATCGAGGACCTGGCGCATAGAATTGTCGACCAGCAACTTCGGCGCGCGTGCCGCATCGCACACGAGTTCTGTCGTCGTGCTCGAATCGAGCAGCGCCTTCAGCAGGCGCGGATCGCTGTAGACTTCGCCCGGAACGACCAAAGTGCGTTGGGCTACTGGCGCTTCGGCCGCAAACTGTAGCTGCAGTTTTGCGCGGGCCCATGACGGCTTCGCCAGCTCTGCGCGCACGTCAGCCTGCGCGTTCACGATTGTCGCCGCGGCCAACTCAAGCCGCTGCAGCACCCGCAGGTTCCGTTCGATCATCGAAACCCCGCAAAGCTTCACGAGCGCCTCGGGTTTATCGGCGAGAATGACGGCGGTCGTCATCGGTGCAACATCGTGGCGCGTAGCGAATGCACCGCTGCCGTCAGTGCACCCCAGATTGCGCAGAACACGTAAACCTGCGGCGCGACACCGCAGAACAGGCCAATAACAAGCGACCAGATGTAGATGTCGCGTCGCGCGCCGATTCGCCTGATGAAGCGGTCGAACGGGGAGACATCATCGAGCAAACGGCCGGTCCGATTTTTTGCCGCGCGTTTGGCGAGCTGATCCACGCCTTCCGCCGCCATGATGATGACGAACCAGAGCCATGCGTCGCCGAGCGCGCCGCTTCGCTGGAACCAAAATGCGAGCGCCGCCCACCACGATGTCTCGACAAAAAAATCGAGCACGTGTTCCCATTTGCCGCCGGCGCTCGTCTCGATTTTGACGCGGGCCTGTTTGCCATCGAGACCGTCGATCACGCCCAGCGCGAGGGCAGGCACCATTCCCCACCACAACTTGCCGGCCGCGAAACATGCGGTGGCGGTTAAACCGACAATGACGCCGCAGGTGGTGATCTGGTTCGGCGTAATCCGCGTGCGCCAGAGCCAGCGCATCACGAGATCTTCTACGGGCGATTGCAGGATCGCGGGAATGTCGAGCGTGCCGTTTTGTGCGGTATCGAGGATGATCCGTTCGGCTGTCGGACGGAGGTTTGTCGCAGGCACCGGGAAAAACACCGGGCGAATGTGCCTGCGCATCCCGGTAACGTAGCTCGGCTGAGTTGCAGCATCGATTTGTGCCGGCTCTTCGCCAGCGACCAAGACAGCGCCAGATCGAGCCGGTTGGTCGAGCAGCAACCGCTTCAGGAAATCTGGCGGCGCAGAATCAATCAGTTCGGCACTCGTGGCAGACGCGCCGAGCGCGCGAAGCAGACGCGCGTCGCAGTAAAGCTCAGCCGGAATGCGAAGCACGGGAGTGGCTGTCACCGCGGCGGTATCCGGCCGGATGTGGACGCGAATGTCCGCGCGCGCCCAGCTTGGCGGCTCAATCGCAGCGCGAATCGCCACCGGATCGCGCGCCAGAATCGTTGCTTCCGCGAATCCGATTCGCTGCAGAATCCGCAGCAGACGTTCGAGCGTAGAGACGCCGCAGAGCGGATCAAGACAGCGCGCATCACTCGCGATGATGACGACGTGCGGACGCGGTTCCGGCATGCCGCGGAGGTTCGCGAAAGCAGAATTATTCGTCGAGCGCGCAATCGTTCTGCGTAGACTGCGCGCGTGGTCGGGCAAGTGTCGCTAAGCTGCCACGAGCTTGAGCGTTTTCTAGGCGAGGACGAATCGCGCGTTCACGCATTGCGCGGCGTTTCGCTCCAGCTGGAACCAGGCACCGTCCACGCGGTGGTCGGGCCGTCAGGGTGCGGAAAAAGCACGCTGCTTTACATTCTCGGTCTTCTCGACCGGCCGGATGCGGGATGGATCGAATTGGAATCGCAGAGCGTTTCGCAGCTTCCCGATCATGAGCTCTCGCGGCTGCGGCGCGAGCTGATCGGATTCATCTTTCAATTCCATTTCCTCCTCGAGGAATTCACCGCCGAAGAGAACATCATGATCCCGATGCGCCGGCTCGGCCGGCTGAGTGAAACGGAGATGCGCAACCGAGCCGTTGAGTTGCTCGACGGAGTTGGGCTGCGGGAAAAAGCTTCGCGACCGAGCCGCCACCTTTCCGGCGGCGAGCAACAGCGCGTGGCCGTCGCGCGAGCGCTGGCGAACGACCCGCGCATCATCCTCGCCGACGAACCGACCGGAAATCTCGATACCGAAAACTCGCATCGCGCCTTCGAGCTGCTGCAGGAAATTGTGCAGCGCGGCGAGAAAGCGTTGCTGCTCGTCACGCACAATCCGGCCATCGCGCAGCGCTGCGATTGGATCCACGAGATGAAAGATGGCCAGATCATCGAGACGCATCCGCGCGGCAAAGTGCTGTCGATTTTCGAGGACTAACGCGCCTCACAGCGTGACGAGCTGCGTCTCGACAAGGCGGCGGTAAAAATCCGAGCTTTGCAGGAGCTCGTGGTGCGCGCCGCTCGCAACGATCCGGCCGTGATCGATCACGATCACGCGGTTCACGTCGACGACGGTCGAGAGCCGGTGGGCGACGATCAGCGTCGTGGGCCGGTAATCGAGCGAGCGCAATCCCTCCTGCACGATCGCTTCGCTCTCCGCGTCCAGCGCGCTGGTCGCTTCATCCAGAATCAAAATCCGCGGGCGCCGCAGCAACGCGCGGGCGATCGCGAGTCGCTGCCGCTGGCCGCCGGAAATCTGCACGCCGCGCTCGCCGATTTCCGTGTCGTAGCGTTTCGGCAGCCGCTCAATGAACTCGCTTGCACGCGCGAGATCGGCCGCGTGACTCAATCCGTCGGCGCCGTCGTTATGCCCGTAACGAATGTTTTCGGCGATGCTGCGCGAG
>CADDYX010000108.1 GCA_902810735.1 Verrucomicrobiota bacterium
ACGACAAGACGCTCGATTTTTTCCAGAACGACGGCGACACGGTCGACCATTTTCGCATCACGCGTTTCGAACAAATGATGCCGTTCGATGCCGGCGATTTTGAATTGAAATAGACAGCAGCGTCTGGTTGAAAATTACGGATGCCCCGGGACATCGTTTATTTCGATCTGGAAACGCAGCGCACCGCGAACGACGCCGGTGGCTGGGACCGCAAATGCAACATGCAGATGTCGATCGGCGTCACGTTCAGCACCGCGAGCGGACGCTACGAAGTGTTCGATGAGCAGCGGGTGGACGCGTTAATCGCCCGGCTGCGCCGCGCCGATCTCGTGGTCGGCTTTAATCTTCTGAACTTCGATTATCACGTGCTGATGGGTTACACGATCCTCGATCTCATCACGGAGCTTCCGACAGCCGACCTGATGCTCGATCTCGAGCAGCGGCTCGGCCATCGCCTCGGGCTCGACGCGATCGCGAACGCGACGCTCGGCATCGAGAAAACCGCGGCGGGTCTGGATGCAATCCGATGGTGGCGCGAAGGGCGATTAGTCGACATTGCGGAATACTGCTGCTTCGACGTCAAGGTGACGCGGCTGGTCCATGAGTACGGCTGCCGGCGCAAGCAGCTCTTTTTCCACGATCGTTTCGCGCAGAAACGCCGCATCGCAGTCGATTGGGCGCACCTCGACGAGACGCCGGCGCTCGCCGCCGCGTAGCACGGTTATTTCGTGATCTGGTAGGCCTCGACGAGCGCGACTCCAGTCGTGTCGTTGGCGCCCCGCACAATCGCGGTGTAGCCCGCCGGCCCCAGCGTTTTTAGGATCGCTGATTCGCGCGGATTCTTCGGCTGCAGACCGGTCGCCCGGATCGCAGCCGCCTGGTCCGATTTCCAGTCGTCATTCGACGCGATCATCGTTCCGTTATGATCGAACAACTGCAGAACCGGATTTTGCAGCGCATTCGAAACACCGGCGTCGGCCAATGCCGGCCCGATCGCTCGCACCAGCACGGTTCGCTGCACGGAACCGCCGATTATGAATCCGCCGATCATGACGTCGTCCTTCGTTTGCACGAATCCACGGGTGGAGACGTTCGCCGGATTTGCCGGCGCGGATTGGTCGAGATCGAACAGCTCGACGAGGCCGATTCCGCTGGCGCCGTTCGCGTCGCGAACGATGCCTGTGTAGTTACCCGGTTGCAGGCTTGCGATCAGCGCCGCTTCCTTCGGATCGCCGGGATCGAGTTTGCGATCGATGAGCTCCTGTTTGTCAGGGCCGTTCTGCCAATTGTTGTTCGACTTGAGCAGTCCGGTCGCGCCGTGCAGCTCGAGCAATGGATCTGGCAACCGCCCGGCGAGCGGCTGGCCGTCCGATTTCAGCGATGGACCGATCGCCCGCAGTGCGACGCGTTTCGGTGCGCTGCCGGTGACGATGAACCCGCCGATCAGCACGTTGTCGCCGGTCTGCACGTTCATTCGCGTCGACAGATTGACGAACGCAGGCGAAGCGGCGATCGGCACAATCTTCAGCACGCGTCCGCCGGCGCCGGACGGCCCGAGAGAGCTGTCCGCCAGCACGTAGATTTCACCCGCTGCATCGCGGCCGAACGCCTTCACGAAGAGGCCGAGGTCGTGATCGTCCGCGCCGATCACTAGTTGCCGGATCGTGCCGCCGCTAAATGTGTCGAGGTAGAAAAGATGCCCGTCCGGCTTGGAGAAGCTGGTGCTGAAATCTCCAAAGACGTACATCCCCTGCAGCGCGGGAACCGCTTTGCCGCGGTAGACGAAGCCGCCGATAACCGCAATTCCACTCTCGTGGTCGTACTCGGCGACCGGATCGGTGAGCTTCGGGTCGGGTGTGCGGTCGCGAGAGACGTTGCCTGTCTTCGGGTCGAACAGGAACGTGCCTTCCTTCCGGCGCCATCCGTAGTTCTTGCCAGCCGTGACGAGATCAACCTCCTCGATGTGATCCTGGCCGGCGTCGCCAAGGATCAATCTGCCGGATGGCTGATCGAAGCTGAACCGGTACGGGTTTCGAAAACCGTAAGCGTAGATCTCGCGCACCACATTTGGCGTGGACACGAACGGATTTGATGCCGGGATGCGGTACTTGCCATTCGCGCTGATCGGGTCCGCGCTTGCCCCAGTCAGCGATGGATCGAGGGGATCGATCCGGAGCAGCTTTCCGAGGATTCTCGTCTTGTCCTGGCCGTTGCCGATCGCTGGGTTGTGGCCGTCGCCCACGTCATTCGCCGCACCGCCATCACCGATGCTGAAATACAGGTATCGCTCGCCCGGGCGGAACGCCAGCTGACCGCCGTTGTGATTGAACTGCGGATGATTGACCCGCAAAATTTCGCGCCGCGTGGAAGTGTCGACGACGTCAGGATTCGAGGCGGACACCTGCCACTCCGCGAGCACGACCTGATTGTCGAACTGACCGCTCATCGGCACGGTAAAGTCGGCAGTGCCGGAGACCGGCTCGTTTGTGAAGGTGTACAGTTTGCGGAAACCCGGGCTACCGGGACTCGCGAAGCCGGGATGAAACGCAATCCCGAGCAGCCCGCGTTCGTCGTAGTTCGGGCCGGGAATAGCATCAGGGTCGGTGAATTGAACGAGGCGCGCTGAGACATCGAGAAACGGCGTCTGCGTCAGATGCCCATGTTTCAGCAACAGCACGCGGCCCCGTTGCTGGACGATGACGAGGCGGCCGGAGCCATCGTTAATCGGCACCAGATCCGTCGGCGCTTGCAGGCCGCTCGCGACTGGTTGCAGCGCGATGCGCACCGGGCCGGGTTGCACGCGCGGCAGGATCGGTGTCGCGGAAGGCGTCGGCGTTGGTTTCGGGGTGGGCTTCGGACTCGGACTTGGCGTCGGACTCGCTGCGCTCACCGCGACGGTGCCGCTCATGGCCGCGCCGTGCACTCTGCAGTAGTAGGGGAAATTGCCGGCGGTATCGAATGTGTGCTCGAAGGTGAACGGCGGATTGTGGATGCCGGAATCGAATTGCGCCGGATTCGGATTGCTCGCGGTCCCGGCGGTCACGCTGTGGTCCGCCGAGTCCCACACCCATTGCACCGCGTCACCGACGTTTATCGAGACCGTGCTCGGTGAATACGACATGCTGCCATTCGGTCCGACGTGCACTGTGACGGTTTTCGCGCCTGCGGAGCCGGCGATCAGCAGAAAGAGCAGCGCGAGAACGGAAAATGCCGAGAATCTGTTTTTCATATCGTTAACCGGCGCGCGCTGATTTCAGCGAACGCAATATCCAGGCGGCAATCGTCACCTCTTCTCGCCCGGGCTGACGAGCGGGCTTTCGTAACGCGGTTGTTACTTTTCGTCTCCTCCGACGCTCGCTAGCCAGCGCGTCAAATCTCTGTTACTAAGCCGCCTGATGCCCGCATTGACGGAGTTCCAGCAGACGGTGGCGAAGAGCGCAAGTCTCAGCGGCACATCCCTTCACACCGGCGAAAAGACGACACTGCGCCTTCAGCCGGCGCCGGTCGACCACGGCGTCCGGTTCAAGCGCAAAGACCTCGCGGACGAACCGACGATCGATGCCCGGATCGAGAACGTGAAGACGGTCGAGCGCGCGACCACCATCGGCGAAGGCGCCGTGCGGGTGCACACGGTGGAGCATGTGCTCTCCGCGCTCGCTGCGATGGGAATCGATAATGCGGTTGTCGAGATGGATGCGAATGAGCCGCCAATCGGCGACGGCAGCGCGAAGCCGTACGTGGAGCTGATCAAGAAAGCCGGCGCTGCCCCGCAGGAGGCGCCGCGACGCTATTTCGATCTCCGCGAGCCACTGCACGTCGAAACAAAATCAGGTTCCCTGCTCGTCGTGCTGCCGGACGAGAAGTTCCGAATTTCGTGCACGCAATCCGGGCCCGATGGGCGGTTCACGCAATTTCTCTCCACTGAAATCACGCCGGCGGTCTACGAGCGCGAGATCGCCCCGGCGCGCACGTTCGTCTTTTACGAAGACGTCCAGCCGTTGATGGAGAAAAACCTCATCCAGGGCGGCAGTCTGGAAAACGCGGTCGTGATTCGCGGCGACGCAGTGCTCAGCAAGGAGCCGATGCGTTTCACCGACGAATTCGTCAGGCACAAAATCCTCGACATCGTCGGCGACCTGGCGCTCTTCGGTCACCGGCTGCGCGGCCACGTCATTGCGGTGAAGCCCGGCCACGGACCGAACACTGAGCTCGCTCGCTGCCTCTCGCGCGAGTATGCGAAGACCGCGCCGATGCTGCAGCCGCGGAGAATGCCGGCCGGCGAAGGCGCCCTCGACATTAACCAGGTGATGGAAATTCTTCCCCACCGTTATCCATTCCTGATGGTCGATCGGATCCTCGGCTTTGAGGGCGAGACGAAGATTACCGGCATGAAAACGGTCACGATCAACGAACCGTTTTTTGCCGGACATTTTCCCGGTCATCCGGTGATGCCGGGCGTGTTGCAGGTCGAGGCGATGGCGCAGGTTGCGAGCATTCTGCTCATGAAACTGGCACAGAGCGCGAGCCGGATCGGTTACTTTATGAGCGCGGACGAAGTGAAGTTTCGCAAGCCGGTCTTCCCTGGCGACACGCTTTTCATCACGGCGGAGCTGATCAAGGCGCGGAGCAATCGCCTCGCCAAGGCGCATTGCAGCTGTGTTGTGAATGATGCGGTGGTCTCCGAAGGCGATTTGATGTTCACCTTCCTGGATAAATGAGCGATGTGCAGATTCATCCGACCGCAATTGTCGATCCAGGCGCGGCGCTCGGGAGCGGAACTGTAGTCGGTCCATACTGCATCGTCGGAGCCGATGTGGTCCTCGGCGCCGAATGCTGGCTGCAGCATCATGTCACTCTCGTCGGGCCGATGCGCGTCGGCGCGCGGAACAAGTTCTACGCCTATTGCTCGATCGGTCAGCAGACGCAGGACCTGAAATACGCGGGCGAACCGACCTATCTGGAGATCGGCGACGAAAACACCTTCCGCGAGTTCTGCACCGTCAATCGCAGCACCACGGCCGAGGGCAGGACCCGCGTCGGCAGCTGCGGAAATTTCCTCGCCTACAGCCACATCGGACACGATTGCACGGTCGGCGACGCGGTCGTCTTCTCGAACAACGGCACGCTCGCCGGCCACGTGCAGGTGCATGACCACGCAATCATGGGCGGCTTGACCGCGGTGCACCAATTCTGCCGGATCGGGCGGTTCGCGATCACCGGCGGCTGTTCGAAGATCGTGCAGGACGTCCCGCCGTTCATGATCGCCGACGGAAACCCGGCAGAAATCCGCGGCATCAATCTGGTCGGGTTGGAGCGAAACAACTTCGCGCCCGAAGCGGTAAAGCTAATCAAGGAAGCGTTCCGGCTGATTTACCGCTCGAAATATAACACCCGGCAGGCGCTCGACGCCATCCGCGCCGAGATTGCGCAGACCCCGGAGATTACGCAACTGGTCGAGTTTATCGAAGCGAGCGCGCGCGGCATTACTCGTTAGGTCAGCGCCGCTTGGAAGCGGCGGATAACGCACCGAGCGCCTCCTGCTCGATGTGCTTCAACAGCGGAGCGGCGGGCGCGTCGCTCGCGATCCGGTTGACGCTGCGGACGAGGTCGAGCGCGCGCTTCGGTTTGCTCTGCTTCAGCCAGGTGGCGCCCTCTTCCAGCACGACGCGCAGGATGTCGTCGCGTGTCGCGTAAATGGTACGCGCTTCCGAGAAACACCGCAACGCCGCCGCAGCATTTGCATCTCTCGTCTGCAGCCCGATATCCTCGAGCATCGGTGCGTTGTGCGTGCGCAGCGCGAACTGCATCGCTGCATTGGTCAATTCACCGGCGGGACGGCCGCTGTTCTTCGTCGCGAAATCGTGATACGCACGCCAGTCGGCCGCGCTCTTGTCGCTGTCGCGCTTCGCATCCAGCTGCAACCACGAAGCGAATGGCCGGTAGAGCGGATCGCCGATCGCGACCGTTTGCCACGACAGCGCCGGTGTCGCCATTGCTGCGCTCTCCGCAAACGTGAAGCCGTGCAGCAACCGGTCGTTGAAGATGTCGAGGTGCGCGGTCAGTTGCAGAAACGGCTCGTAGACATTCCCGAGAGTCGCGGCAGCGCCCTTGGTCACCAGCGGGGCAGCCCAGTTTGCGTTCGGATCGCGCAACGTCGACGCGCTAAAGGAATGGATGTGCACCGCCACTGCGCCGGGCACGAAATGAAAGTCGCGGTCTGTGAATGGCCCGGTGACGGCGCCCGCGTACCAGCCATAGTAGAGTGAGCAACCGCTCATCGGATAGCCGCGCGGGAAAATCGCCGGGTCGTCATCGTAAACCACCGGCACACCACTTTTGCGCAGCTGCTCGCGAACGTCGGAAAGCCACCGGTCGCCCACCTCCAATCCACCGGCGGTGTTGTGCGCGCCGTCGATGTACGCGCGGCCCCAAAGGCCATTGCGTTCGGCGGCGATCGAGTCGGTGATCATTCGCCGCACAGTTCCGACCGACGGCGCATCGAGCCGGCTGACGAGCAGTAGTTCGGGCGCATCAATCTCCGTGATCGGGCGGTAGCTCTGAAAGTACGGATTCGGGACCGAACCAGAGAGTTGCCGGTTAAACCCGCCAAGCACCGCGATCTCGGAGTCGACCGCCGCTTCGTTGCGGCTCCCGATCGGTCCCTGCCCCTGGATGTTGTGATCGCCGTCGTACCCCGCGGTCGTTGCGCGGATCTTCAGCGGCACGCCTTTCATGACCGCAATAAAATGAATTTTGCTTGCCGTGACGCGCTGCGCGTTTTCCGCTGTGTCGATTTTCCACCAGCCGCGCTGGCGAAACGTCTCGACGAGCCGATCGCGAATCGTCGCGTCGTATTCTTCCCGGCTGATCTCCTCGTTTGTCGAGCAGTCGAGAGCAACGAGATGATCTCGCGCGATGCCGCGCTGCTCAGCGTAAAATTTCGCGAGCTCGACCGATTCCCTGACCTTCGTATTGAACACAACGGCCGTCGCCGGCGCGAGTGGCGTCTCCGCGGCAACAGCGGAAATGACTCCGAACAGCACCGCGGAAATGACAGCAAACCGGTTCATTCGAAATCGAGCTTCAATCCGTCGTAAGCAATGTAAGCGCCCGCGGGCAGGTCTGCTTCGGCGGATTGGGCAAGCTCGTGCGCGATGTGCGTCAGGTAAGTGGCTTTCGGATTGATCCCGGTGGCGATCTCGAGCGCCTGTCGCACACTCAAATGTGTCGGATGCGGCAAAGGCCGCAGGCCGTCGATGATCAGTGCGTGGACGCCGCGTATCAGCTCCGCGATCTCCGGCGGAACGCCGCTGCAATCGCTGAGATATGCAACCAGCCGCCTGCCGCCCCGCGAGAAAAGATAACCGTTTACGGTCGTTTTGCCGTGCGGCACCGGCAGCGGAGTGATCGTCGTTTCGCCGAGTGAGAACGGCGCCGTCACGAGATGCGGCTCGGGTTTGAGATAGCCGGGAAACGGATTCTCGGCCTCGAAGGCAAAGCGAAACACGCGGCGCAAATCGGCCATTGTGTCCGGCGAGGCATAAACCGGCATGTAGCCACGCGCGGCGGCGAACCGGCGCAGATCGTCGAATCCCATGATGTGATCGGTGTGCGAGTGCGTGAAGATCACGGCGTCGACTCGGCGAATGTTTTCGCGCAGGGCTTGGGTGCGGAAGTCGGTTCCGGTGTCGACAACGAACGCGCACTCCGGCGTTTCGACATAAATCGAGGAGCGCAGCCGGTTATCACGTGGGTCGGTCGAGCGGCACACGGCGCAATCACAGCCGATCATCGGAACGCCCTGCGAAGTGCCGGTGCCGAGAAAGGTGACGCGAAGTTGAGAGTTGAGAGTTCGTTGCTGAGAGTTCAAGACTTCGCCCGCGCCTTCTCTCAACTCTCAACCCTCAACTCTCAACTTCTTCCGTGCTGCTGACTCTGCTGCGGATAAAAAACCTCGCGCTCGTCGAGGACCTCGAGTGGCAGCTCGCGTCCGGATTCACCGCGATCACCGGCGAGACCGGTGCCGGCAAATCGATCATCATCGGCGCGCTGCAGTTATTGCTCGGCGAGCGGACGGACAAGTCACTCATCCGCACCGGCGCGGAACAATGCACCGTGGAAGCTGTTTTCGAAGGCGGCGATCTCGCGCGCCTCGACTCTTTTCTCGATCACGCAGGCGTCGAGAAGTGCGACGGCGAGCTGCTGCTGAAACGCAGCTTTTCGGCGACCGGAGCGAACCGGCAGTTTGTGAATGGTTCGCCGACGACACTCGCGATTTTGAAACAGCTCGGGGACGAGCTCGTCGACCTGCATGGTCCGCACGATCACCAGTCGCTGCTCTCGCCGGACAAACAGCTCGCGCTGCTTGATGCGTTCGCGCACGCGGAGAAGACGCTAGGCGAATTCCACCAGCAGTACCGCGGCTGGCAGGCGCTGCTCGCCGAGCATGCATCGCTGAGCACGGCCGAATCGGCGCGCGAACAGGAGTTGGAGCTGCTGCGCCACCAGGTTAGCGAAATTGAAGCGGCGAACCTCAGAGCTGATGAAGAGGAAGAAATTTCCGCGCAGTACAAGCGCGCGAGCAACAGCCGGCGCTTGATCGAGCTCGCCAGCGGTATCGCGACGCGACTGGCGGAAGCGGACGATGCCATCGTGACGCAGCTTGCCGAGACTCAGCGCCTCTTTCGTGAGCTGGAGAAGATTGATCCGGCGATGGAATCGCTGGCCAGTGCGCACGCGGCAAGCGTCACCGAGCTGTCGGAGATTGCCCGGTCACTGGCTGACTATTCGCAGCGGCTCGACCTCGATCCGGCACAGCTTGCGGCGCTGGAAGACCGCGTCTCGCTGTTCGAAACGCTGAAGCGAAAATACGGCGGCACGATTGCGGATGTGATCGCGTTCGGCGAGCGCGCCGCGGAACGAATGCGGAAGATCCAAGGGCGCGATGCCGAACTCGAGCGGCTCACCGGTGCGATCACGGCCGCAGAGTTAACGCTCCGCAAAACGGGCGACGCGTTGCACAAGCTGCGAGCGAAAGCCGCGCCGAAGCTGTCGGAGAGCATCCGCCAAAACCTGCGTGATCTCGGGTTCCGCCAATCGGAGTTCGAGGCGAGGCTGACCACGTCGAACGAACCGCGCATCAGCGGTTTCGAGACGGTCGAGCTGTTGTTTTCGCCCAATCCGGGCGAACCGATGAAGCCGCTGCGGCATATTGCGTCGAGCGGCGAAATCTCGCGTCTGATGCTCGCGATCAAGTCGGCGCTCGCCGCGCAGGACGCGATTCCGTTGCTCGTGTTCGACGAGATTGACGCGAACGTCGGCGGCGAGATCGCGAACGCGGTCGGCGCGAAGATGCGCTCGCTGGCCGACGAGCACCAGGTGCTGTGCATCACGCACTTGCCGCAGGTCGCGGCCGCGGCCACGTCACACTTCGTCGTCACGAAAGAGGTCGCGCAGGGCCGCACACGCTCACAGTTAGTGGAAGTGAAGGGTAAGCCGCGGCGCGAGGAAATCGCCCGCATGCTGGGCGGACAGAGTGAATCCGCGATGCGCCACGCGGCGTCGCTGCTCGGCGAAAAGCCGAAGTAGCGGCCAGCAGCAATTACTCGTTAGGGAGCCAATTTTTCCCTCGCCAGCGCGCGCGGCGATTTCCTATCGTCCGCTCGTCCAGCATGATTCAGCGCGATTACCTCATCATTGGTGCCGGCATCGGGGGCGGAAGCGCGTGCGAAGGAATTCGCAAATACGACAAGAAAGGAAGCGTCACGCTCGTTGGGGCGGAGACGTTTCATCCTTACAAGCGTTGGATGCTGTCGAAGACGTTCCTTCGGGAAAAGACGGCGCCGCTGAAGAAGCTGCCGCACCTGGAAGCGGGCTGGTACGACTCTCATAAAATTGAGGCGCGCTTTGGTTGTATCGTGACGCAGCTCAATATCGATCGGCGGCTGGCGGTGCTCGGCAACGGGGAGACGATCGAGTTCAACAAGGCGTGTCTCGCGATGGGCAGTCGGCCGGTCAGGCCACCTGTGGCCGGCGTCGGTCTCGGCAATGTCATTTACCTGCGTACCGTGCGAGACGCGCTGGCGCTGCGCGAAATGGCGTCGCTCGAGAAAATGATCGTCGTCGTCGGCGGCGGATTACTGGCCTGCGAAACGGCCGCCAGCCTGCGGCAGATGAAATTCAAAGTGAGCCTGATGCATCGCAACGCTTACCTCCTCAACCGCTACCTCGACCCGCAAACCGGCGCGTGGCTGACGAGCTACTTCGAGAAGCACGGCATCACGCTGCTGCTGGGCGAGAGCTTGAATGGTTTCGAAGGAAAGACGGTGTTGCGCAACATCCAGACGAAGAGTGGCAATCGCGTCGCAGCCGGCGTGGCGGTGGTCGCGTGCGGAGCCGAGCCGAACCTCGACCTCGTGCGCAACACGCCGCTATCAGGTCCGCATGGATCGCCCGTCACCGATTACCTCGAGACGGAGGAGAAAGGCATTTACGCTATCGGCGACCTCGCGTTTTATCCCGATCGCGTGATGGGCGGCGTACGCCGGCAGACTCATTGGGAAAACGCGCGCGAACAGGGCCTTGTCGCCGGCGCGAACATGACAGGCAAAAAGCGGATTCGTTACGAGCAGATCCCCTACTTCTGGACCGAGATGTTCGATC
>CADDYX010000109.1 GCA_902810735.1 Verrucomicrobiota bacterium
TCTTCTTCGCGCGGATTATCGAAGAGCTTCATCGAAGGCGGGTGCGGCTTCTTCTTCAACGCCTCCATCAACTGCCGCGCCTTGTCGTCCGATTCTTCTTTCGTTTCGCCGCCGAACTCGACCATCAACCAGCCTTTCCCTTCCGGCAGCAGCGCAACATCTTCCGGATGGATGTTCAGCTTCTTCATGTCATCGACGAGCAGGTCGTCCATGCCTTCCAAGCCAGTCGGCTTGAACGCGAGCGCGTCCATCACATGATCGCCCGCGGTGTAAACATCCGGGTAACCGAGGACGAGCAACGAGCGCACTGCCGGCTGATGAATCAGCTTCAACGTCGCTTCAAGAATGGTGACCAGCGTTGACTCGGAACCCACCAACGCACGCGCGACGTTGAAGCCGTTCTCGGGCAACAGATCGTCGAGATTGTAACCGGAAACCCGCCGCGGAATTTTCGGGTAACGCTTGCGAATCTCGTCCGCGCATTTGTCGCGAAGCGCTTTCAGCTTCGCGTAAATCTCACCGCGTCGTCCGCCGCCGCGGATAATCGTTTCGGTTTCATCGTCGCTCGTCGGTCCGACGCGCATCCGCAGCCCATCGTAGGTGAGAATCTCGAGCGACTCCGTGTTGTCGGAACTACGCGCGCCGTTCCCCTCGTTCACGGCCATAACCGAATGCACGCCGCACGAGTTATTGCCGAGCATGCCGCCGATCGTGCAATGATTATGGGTCGACGGATCCGGGCCAAACGTCAGCCCGTATTTGTTCGCTGCTTCGCGGACACGGTCGAGCACGATGCCCGGCTCGCAGCGCGCCAGCTTCTTCACCGGATCGATTTCGATCAATCGGTTGAAGTATTTCGACATGTCCATCACGACCGCGACGTTGCAGCATTGCCCGGCCAAACTGGTGCCGCCGCCGCGCGACAGAATCGGCGCGCCGAACTGCCGGCAAACCGCGATCGTGCTGATCACGTCATCCTTGTCACGCGGAATGGCGACGCCGATCGGCACCTGCCGGTAATTCGACGAATCGGTCGCGTAGAGCGCGCGGCTGCCGGTGTCGAAACGCACTTCGCCGCGGATCGTGCGACGCAGTTCGTCGGCTAAATTTTTCGCGTCGCCGTCGTTGAAGGAGCGCGCGCTTTTCGTGACCTCAGATTTTGTATTGCTCAGCGTCAGCATGTTTGAATTCCAAGCCGTGACCCGGTCGGGTGAGATCGGGTCGCACCGCGCCATCGATCGGTTGCGCGACGCCGTCGAAAAGCATGTTCTCGATCCGGACGTGATCGTGGAAATACTCGGCGTGACGAATTGTTTTCGCCGCGCAGCCGGCGTGCAGATGCATTGACGGCCCGCAGTGTGATGAGAGCGGAATGTGCGCGGCCTGGCAGAGCGCGTCCGTCATCATGAAGCCGGTGATGCCAGCGCATCGCGTCGCATCTGCTTGCAAGACATCGACCGCGCCGGCTTCCAGCATGCAACGGAAGTAGGTCTCGTCGTAGCCGTATTCGCCCGCCGCGATATCCATGCCTGGCGGCCCGTCGTCGCGCATCAGGCGCAAACCTTCGAGATCGTCGGATGAAACTGGCTCTTCAAACCAGCTGACGTTGAAGTCGGAGAACGTGTAGGCGAGTTCGAGCGCTTGCTTGCGCGAATACGCGCCGTTCGCATCGACGAACAATTCTGCTTCGTCGGCGGTCGCTTCGCGCGCGGCTGCGACGCGATGCACGTCGCGAGCAGGATCGCGGCCGATCTTCATCTTCACGCGCGGAATTCCCTGCTCGACCCAGCCGCGCAGTTGATCCTGCAGTTGTTCATCGGTGTAAGACGTGAAGCCGCCACTGCCGTAGATCGGCAACGCATCGCGCGCGGCGCCGAGCAGACTCACGAGTGGTTGCTCGAGCAGCCGCGCCTTCAAGTCCCACAGTGCGTTGTCGACCGCCGAAATCGCCATCGAGGCGATACCGGGCCGGCCGACGTTGCGAATCGCCTGCACCATCGCAATCCACGCCCGCGGAATATCGAGCGCGTCGATCCCGGTAACGACTTGGCCTAACGAGTCGTTGATCAGCGTTGCGGTAGCGCGATCGGCGTAGCTGAACCCGATGCCGGTCACGTTACCGGCCGTCGCTTCGACCAGCACGAGCGTGGTCGCGTCCCATTGAAACGTCCCATCCGATTCGTGCGCGTCGGTCGGAATCCGATACGCCGACACGTTGATGGTTTGAATCGGTGCCGCGGCGCGCCGCACACTTCAGCTCCCGTGCGGCACGAACGATTCCATCGCGTCCTTGAATGTCTGCCGGATAATCCCGAGCTCTTCGGGGTCGCCTTTGAAAAGCGCTTTCGAGTACGCGACTGCTTCGTCGAACGAGATATGCGGCGGCAGGGTCGGCACATTCGGATCGGTGTAGGCCTCCAGCACCACCGGCCGATCGGACGCGAACGCCTGATCCCATGCGTCCGCGATCTGCTCCGGTTTGTCGACGAAAATGCCGCGGAGCCCGAGCATCTCCGCGTAACGCGCGAATGGAAAATCGGGAATGTCCTGCGACGCTTCGTACTTCGGGTTCCCAGCCATCGCGCGCTGCTCCCACGTCACCTGGTTGAGGTCGCGATTGTTAAGTACGAGAATGATGAGCCGCGGATCGCTCCATTCCTTCCAATACTTCGCGATCGTAATCAGGCCGTTGTTGCCGAGCATTTGCATCGCGCCGTCGCCGACGAGAGCGATCGCGACCCGCTCCGGATAACAGAACTTCGCCGCGATCGCGTACGGCACGCCCGGGCACATCGTCGCGAGATTTCCGGAGAGCGACGCCATCATGCCGCGCCGGATTTTCAAATCGCGCGCGAACCAGTTCGCCGAGGAGCCGGAGTCGCTCGAGAGAATGCAGTTGTCCGGCAGCCGCGGGGACAATTCCCAGAACACGCGCTGCGGATTGATCGGCTCGGCGCTGTTCATCGCGCGCGCCTCGAGCACCTTCCACCAATCCTCAATTTGGTTCTCGAGCATCTGCCGCCACGAGCGGTCTTCTTTGCGTTTCAGCAACGGGACGAGGGCGCGCAATGTCTCCGCGCTGTCGCCCATCAGGTTCACTTCCATTGGGTAGCGGATCGAGAGCAGCCGGCCGTCGATGTCGATCTGCACGCCGCGGGCCTGGCCTTCTTTCGGCAGGAATTCCGAATACGGAAAGTTCGAGCCGACCATGAGCAGCGTGTCGCACTCGGTCATCATGATCCAGCTCGGCTTGGTTCCGAGCAGTCCGATTGAGCCGGTCACAAACGGCAGATCATCCGGCAACGCCGCTTTGCCTAACAACGCTTTCGCGACGCCCGCGCCTAACAAGTCCGCGACCTCGAGGACTTCATCTGCCGCTCCGAGCGCGCCGGCGCCGATCAGCATCGCGACTTTTTTGCCGCTGTTTAAAACATCCGCCGCGCGCCGCAGCTCCGACTCGTTAGGCACGATGCGTGGTGACGGGAATCCGATTCCTGAATGAACGGTGCCGTGCGCGCGCGGCGGTTTCTCGACCGCCTCGAGTTCCTGCACGTCGTTCGGCACGATGATGCAGGTGACGCAGCGTTCGACTTTCGCAATCCGCACCGCCCGATCGACCAGATGTCGCATCTGCTTCGGATCGCTGACCATGTGCACAAACTCGTGCGCCACGTCTTTGTAGAGCGAGATGAGATCGACCTCCTGCTGGTAATCGCCGCCGAGCGCGGCGCGCGCCTGTTGCCCGACGATCGCAACCACCGACTGGTGGTCCATCTTCGCGTCGTAAAGGCCGTTGAGCAGATGGATCGCGCCCGGCCCGCTGGTCGCGAGACACACGCCGACTTCACCGGTGAATTTCGAGTGCGCGCAGGCCATGAACGCCGCCATTTCTTCGTGGCGCACCTGCACGAATTTGAGCAGATCGCCCGCGCGATCGAGGGCGCCCATGATGCCGTTGATGCCGTCGCCCGGAAAACCGTAGATGCGCTTAATGCCCCACGCGGCGAGGCGTTTTACCAGAAAATCGGAAACCTGGTCAGCCATATCTCTTATTCGTTTCCTGCGAACGCGATCGTCGTGATCAGCGCATTCTCAGATTGCCGTGAATCGAGCCGCGTGTGTTGCACGACAATCGGCACGTCGGACGTGATCGTGCTCGCGTAATTCGTCGCCGTCGGGATCGGCGCCGGATCTTTGAGATCATTGAAACGCTGATGGAGCGTGCGCCGCGGCGGCACCGTCACCTTGTAAGGGCCAACCGGATCGCGATCACTGAAGTAAACCATGATCTCGACATGCGCTTCGGTGTCATTGGCGTTGAGAATGCAGGCCGTTTCGTGACTCAGCATTTGCGGCTCGGGTCCATGACTCCACGCCGGAATCCAGCCCTCCGCGATCGCCCAGTTCTTCTTCCCGATCGTCATGAATTCGCCTCCAGTTTCGTCAAGATGAACGCGACCAGAAACCCGGCGACGGTGATCAGGCCCGCGAAATTGTGCGCCTCCTCGAACGCTTCGGGAATCATCGTGTCGGCGAGCATCGCGAGAATTGCGCCAGCGGCGGTCGCGGTCGTCGCGGCGACAACGTCATTGGAAAAATTACCGAACAGGCTGTAGCCGAGGAGCGCGGCGAGGCCGGAGATCACGGCGATCACGCCCCACACGCCGAAAATGTAGGCCGCCGATCGGCCCGCGTGCTTCATTCCCGCCGCGCTGGAGAGCCCTTCCGGAATGTTGGAAACGAAAATCGCGATCACCGCGACCGTACTCACCGCGCCGCCTTTGAGCATGCTCAGCCCAATGACGATCGACTCAGGGATTCCATCGAGCAGCGCGCCGACTGCAATTGCCATGCCGCTACCCTCGTCTTGTTGTTCGGACGGCTGCTGGCTACCGGATCGTTTGCGGTGTTTCGCGCCGTGCTTCGCGAGAACCCAATTCGCGACCGTGTAAATCGCTGCGCCACCGAGGAACCCTGCCGCGGTCGAATCAAAACCGCCGCGTTTGTAAGCCTCGTCCATTAAATCGAACGCGAGCGCTGAGATCAGCACGCCGCTGCCGAACGCCATGATCGCGGCGATGAGTCGCGGCGGGACCGCGGTTAAGTACGCGATCAGCGCGCCAACGATCAACGCTGCGCCCGCGACGAATCCCCACAGGCCGGCGCGGATTGCGACCGGAAGCATTTCGAATGGGGAGAACGCAGCGATTGGCAGAAGCGCAGACACTGTTCGACAACATGAGCACACCGCGCGATCACGCCATCGCTACGGATCATGCGGCGATCTCCTAGCGAGCGCTGCGAAAATCTCGGAGCCGTTCTGCGCCGCGCGCTCAGCGTTCCTGTTCCGCTAATGCGACCTGCGCGCGAAGCACGTCGTGCAGCGTCACGATGCCGAGCAATTTGCCGTCGCTTCCGCCGGTGCCGTCGGTGACGACAACCGTGTTGGTCGGCGATTCAACGAGCGAACTTTGCGATGCGCGAATGGAATCAACTGGTCGACAACTGAACGCGGGCTCGAGCTTCAGCGGCCGATGGTCCGCGAGAGCCGCTTCGATTTCTCGCCGCGTCGCCATGCCCGCGATCGCGCCGTTTTCGAGCACCGGAAAATGCCGATACGGATGATGATCGAGCAGCGCGCGCAAAGCGGCTTCACTCCGGTCAGTCACAACCACGGGAGTGAAGTTCGTGATCGCCGAGATCGGAAGATTGTGCCAGCTGCGCAGATCCCGCGGCGGGATCACGTGCTGCATTTGATGGCCATCCTGCGCGAGTACTTCATCGTAAAAATTGTGCCGCTCGACCGCCCGCGCGAGCGCCTGGCTGACGAGGCCTGCAAGCATCAAGCCCGGCACAACCGCGAACTGGTGCGTCATTTCGAAGATGATCAGAATCGCCGTGACCGGCGCCTGCACGACTGCGCCGAGACACGCGCTCATCGCGCCGATCGCGAGCAACAAATCATCGGAGCGGTTGAGCGCGGTGAAGTGACCGCCCACGCCTGCGACGATGATGCCGCACATCGCGCCGAAAAATAAATTGGGCGAGAAGATTCCGCCGCATCCGCCGAAGCCGTAACTTGCGATCGTCGCGATCAACTTCCCGCCGAGCAGCAGCAGCGCGATCTGCCAAGCCATACCGTGCAACAGCGCGTCCGATAAATCGCCGTAGCCGAGCGCGAAGACGCCGAGCCGTCCGGTTTTTGCAAAAACCGACACGCCAATGATCCACGTGATCAGCCCGCCGGCCAGCGGATGCAGCCAGCGCGGGACCGCTCGCGCGCTCCGTGTTTTCGCTCGCAGCCAGAGCGTCGCGCGTTGAAAGAAAATGCCGGCGCTGGTCGCGAATCCCGCCGCAATCGGCATCAGCACGTAACCGCGCCAGGTCGGCTCCGCGATTGGTGGCAACCCGAACGACGGCTGCGCGCCGATCATGGCGTGGACGACGAATGCGCCGACCACCGACGCCAGGAGCACCGCGCCTAACGAGCGGCTGTTCAGATCGCCGATGATTTCCTCGAGCACGAAGGCGACGGACGCGAGCGGCGCGTTGAACGCCGCAGCCAATCCGGCAGCTGCACCGGCTGCGGTGGCGGCGCGGCGATTCTGTTTCGAAACGCCGAGCACTCCGGCCAGGCTCGAGGAGAGATTGCCGCCGATCTGCACCGTCGGACCTTCGCGGCCGAGACTCTGCCCGCCGCCAATGCTAATCGCACCGGCGATAAACTTGATGATCGCAATGCGCCGCGGCGCGTGTCCGAATTCCTTCCAGTAACGCAGTTTGACCTGCGGAATTCCGCTGCCGGCGGCGTCGGGACAGAACGCATACAGCAGCCAGCCGGCGATCAGCGATGTGACGACGACGACCGTGAACGACAGCAACAGGAAATGTGAAAACGAGGCGCGCGACGGCGCGAGATAAGAGAAGTTGTAGATCCAGTTGATCGAGAGCTGGAAGCCAACCGCGGCCAGACTCGCAACCAATCCGTAGAGCAATGTGCCGATGACCGGCCGCGCCTTGTCGTGGATGCGGTGAAACTCGGCCGACAAGGTCGCCATGCTTTTGCATCGCATACTCCGGAACGCGCGGTTGCACACGCAGTTCCGTTCGAGCGCGTCCGCAGCGACCGAGGTCCGTGTTGCGCTTCGCCACGCGCGGCGGTTTGCGAACTGCCGCTGCTACGAACATTTCGCATCGGCACCCGAGAATGTTTGCCACTTGCCGGAGTTCGGCGGCGCGATTCCAATTGCAACAGCCTGGCAGGGCAGAATTCTCGGATGGGGCAGCTCTTTCAACGGCGAGCCAACGCCATCGCCACGCTGATTGTTGTCGGCGTTCCGCTGCTCATTATTGCAACCGCCGCCGCAATGTTCGCGCTCGGCCGTTCGGATTACATGACCGGCGTCGGCGTACCGCTCGAGCAGCCGGTTCCATTTAGCCACAAACATCACGTCGCCGATGACGGAATTGATTGCCGCTACTGTCACACGTCGGTCGAGAACTCCGGCTTTGCCGGGCTGCCGCCGACGGAAACCTGTATGACGTGTCACTCGCAGCTGTTCAAAGACGCGCCGGTCCTGCAGCCGGTTCGGGATAGCTGGCAAACGCACCAGCCAATCAAGTGGCAACGCGTCCACGATCTGCCGGATTACGTTTATTTCGATCACAGCATCCACGTGAACAAAGGCGTGGGCTGCGCGACTTGCCATGGCGCGGTCAACGAGATGCCGCTCACGTTTAAAACGCAGGAGCTCTACATGCGCTGGTGCCTGAGCTGCCACCGCGATCCGGCGAAGTTCATCAGGCCGAAGAACGAGGTCTTCAACATGACCTATGCCGCGCCGAGCGATCAACACTCGTTAGGCCAGGAGCTGCTCGCGACCAATCACGTCCACACCGCCGGACTGACGGATTGCTACACGTGCCATCGATGAGGCAATTCGACGAATTCCCGAGCGGCAGCGCCGACTGGCCCAGCGAATTGTCGCGCCGCAAATTCCTGCAGCTAATGGGCGCGTCCGTCGCGCTGGCGAGCACCGGATGCACGCGCAATCCGCCGGAGCACATCGTGCCCTACGTCAAGCAGCCGGAGGAAATCATTCCCGGCAAACCGCTCTACTACGCGACCGCGCTCACGCTCGGCGGCTTCGCGCGCGGTGTTCTCGTCGAAACGCACGAAGGACATCCCACAAAGATCGAAGGCAATCCCGAACATCCGGCGAGCGTCGGCGCGAGTGACGTCTTCATGCAGGCGGAGCTGCTCACTTTATTCGACCCCGATCGCTCGCAAGCTGTCCTCCGCGAAAAACAGATCAGCACGTGGGATGCGCTGGTCGGCGAACTGACGGCCGCCGCGCAAAAATGGAACGCCCATGGCGGCGCAGGTCTTCGAATCCTGACGCGACACGAAACGTCTCCGACATTTCTCGATCAGATTCGCCGCCTGCTCGCGAAATATCCCGCTGCGAAGTGGCACGAATATGAGCCGCTCGCTCGCGCATCGTCAGCCGTCTATCACTTCGACAAAGCCGAAGTGATCGTCTCGTTAGGCGCCGATTTTCTCTGTGATTCGGCCGCGGGCCTCAGATACACGCGCGATTTTACAAAGGTGCGTCGCGCGGGGAATCGGCTCTACGTTGCTGAATCGACGCCGACGCTCACCGGCGCAATGGCCGACCACCGGCTGGCATTGCCGCCGCGAATGATTCGCTGTCTTGCACAGCAACTCGCTAACGCGCTCGGTGCTGTAGAGTCCGCTGTCTCAGCGGAAGAATGCGCTGGGGACAGCGCACGCTACAGCGCCTTTGCCGAAACAATCGCTGACGATCTCCGCGCCCATGCTGGACGATGCGTTGTCGTCGCCAACGAATTCGAGTCGATTGCGCGTCGCATCAACGGTTCGCTAGGCAACACCGGTGCGACGGTCGATTACGTCGCGCAGAAATCTGATGGCCGCGATCTGCGGGAGCTCGTGAACGACGCGCGCGCAGGCGCAGTCGAGACGCTGATCATCGTTAGCGGAAATCCGGCCTACGACGCGCCGACTGATTTCGAGTTCGCGCAACTGCTGCAGAAAGTTCCACGCACCATCCATCTCGATCTCTACGCGAACGAAACGGCGGAGCTGTGCCGCTGGCACATTCCCGAAGCGCACGCGCTCGAAAGCTGGAGCGATGCACGCGCGTTCGACGGCACGGCGACAATTATGCAGCCGGTGATCGACCCGTTGTTCGCCGGACGCTCTCGGCACGAACTGTTCGCCGCGATTTTGGAAGATGCGCCGACGAACAGCTACGACATCGTGCGCGCGTTT
Organism: Verrucomicrobiota bacterium; assembly: GCA_902810735.1. Taxonomy (GTDB): domain Bacteria; phylum Verrucomicrobiota; class Verrucomicrobiia; order Chthoniobacterales; family UBA10450; genus CADDYX01. The sequence continues at coordinate 9,314 of CADDYX010000109.1, forward strand.
TGGCAGACGCAGCATCCTGCCGCGGACTTTGAAACCGTCTGGCGCAAATCAGTGCACGACGGCGTCGTCGCGAATTGGAATCCGCAAGCGCCGGCCGCTGCCGCCGCCGCAGCTCCCCAGATGCAAAGCTCCGGCGGAATCCATCTGCTCATCCGCTCGAGCGCGCAGACGTACGACGGCCGCTTCACGAACAATGCGTGGCTGCAGGAATTTCCCGAGCCGTTCACGACCATCGTTTGGGACAACGCGGCGCTCGTCAGTCCGGCAACTGCGCAGCGGCTGAAGCTGGAGAATGGCGACCTCGTAAATCTGAAATTCCGCGGCCGATCCGTGCGCGCGCCAATCTGGATTGTGTCGGGTCAGGCGGACGACTGCGTGACAGTTCACCTCGGCTACGGACGTACACGCGCGGGCTCGATCGGCAACAACGTTGGATTTAACGCGTATGCGCTGCGCAGTTCGGATTCGATGTCGGGCGGGCCTGGCTTGGAGATCGAGAAAACCGGCGACACGCACGAACTCGTCACGACGCAGAACCATTGGAAAATGGAAGGCCGCGGCCAGGTGCGCATCGGCACGGTCGCGGAGTTTCAACGCCGGCCTAACGAAATCGCGAAAGCCGACGAACCGCCGCCGCGCGACGACGAGTCGTTATATCCGAAAGTCGATTACAAGGGCCACGCGTGGGGTATGGCCATCGATCTCAACACCTGCATCGGCTGCGGCGCGTGCACGATTGCGTGTCAGGCCGAGAACAACATTCCGGTTGTTGGGAAAGAGCAGGTGGCGCGCGGACGCGAGATGCATTGGATTCGTGTCGATCGCTATTTCGAAGACGGCCTAACGAGTCCCTGGACATCTCATCAGCCGGTGCCGTGCATGCATTGTGAGAACGCGCCCTGCGAGCTGGTCTGTCCGGTCGCGGCGACGGTGCACAGCAGCGAAGGCCTGAACCAGATGGTCTACAACCGCTGCATCGGCACGCGCTATTGCTCGAACAACTGCCCCTACAAAGTGCGCCGGTTCAATTTCCTCGAATACGACGCGAACCAGTTCGAGCAGCCGGCGACACGCAAGCTGATGCGCAATCCGAACGTCACCGTGCGCAGCCGCGGCGTGATGGAGAAATGCACTT
>CADDYX010000110.1 GCA_902810735.1 Verrucomicrobiota bacterium
CTCACGCGACTGGCGGCGCTTCGACGAGCTCGTCGACGATCCTGTTCACCGCCTGAAGAGGATCGTCCTGTGCTGTGATCGGGCGGCCGACCACCAGATAATCAGCGCCGCGCTCGACCGCCTCACGCGGCGTCATGAAACGCTTTTGATCGTCCGCGCCGGCCCAGATTGGCCGAACCCCCGGAACAACGAGCGTCAGCTCTTCACCGCATTCGGCGCGAACACTGTCGACCTCGTGCGGGCTCGTCACGAACCCGTCAATTCCAGCATCCGCTCCGAGGCGAGCCAATCGCAATACCTGATCAACAGCGGTCGCGGCAACACCGCATTCGCGCAGCGTTTCGTCGGTCGAGCTGGTGAGCACCGTCACGCCAAGCAGCGTCACGCCTGGAGCTTTCGATCCGACGGCCGCGGCTACCATTTCGCGGCCGCCGCTCAGGTGGATGGTCATCATTTTTGCGCCGAGCGATCCAGCTGCGGCGACCGCTTTGGCGACGGTGTTCGGGATGTCGTGCAATTTTAAATCGAGAAAGACGTTCGCGCCTCGCTCGATAATCGCGCGCACGATCTGCGGTCCTGCAGCGGTGAACAATTGCAGGCCGACCTTGAAATACGAAATCTCGCCCGAGAGCTGATCAACCAGCGCAAGCGCCTCCTCCTGCCGCGCAACGTCGAGCGCAACGATCAGCCGGTCTCGCGGATTCATTCTGTAACTTTGCGCGATTTGGTGGAGAGATGAAAGGATGCAGGTCTCCGCGCCCGCGAAGGTCAACCTGTCGCTCAAGATTATCGACCGCCGTGAGGACGGATTTCACGAAATCGAGACGCTGATCGCGCCGATCGCACTCGCGGATCAGCTGACGATCGATCGCACTGAGACCGGCGGCATTTCGTTCGAGTGCAGCGATCCGTCACTCTCCGGTCCAGAAAACCTCGTCGTGCGCACGGCCGATCGGTTTTTTCAGCGCACAGGTATTCGGCCGAATGTGCGAATCAACCTCGCCAAACACGTGCCGCACGGAGCCGGGCTGGGCGGGGGGAGCAGCGATGCGGCCGCGACGCTGCTGGCGCTGAACGAATTATCCGACGCAAACCTCACGCGTGCTGAGCTGATGCAGATCGGCGCGGAGATCGGATCAGACATTCCGTTCTTCCTTGCGGAAAGTGCCGCGAATTGCAGTGGACGCGGCGAAGTCGTCACGCCGCGCAAGCTCAGCGCGCCGATTCGCTTGTTGCTGGCGAAACCGCAATTCGGTGTGCCCACGCAGAACGCCTACCGGCGCTGGAGCGGTTCAAGAGAATTGCCCGGAGTAGATTACACGCCGCAGGAATTCAACGGCGTTACTTTCGTCAACGATCTCGAGCGGCCAGTGTTTGAGAATTATCCATTCCTTGCGCGGGCTAAGATGTGGCTGCGCGAACAACCGGAAGTCGGCGCGGCGTTGCTGTCGGGGTCCGGCTCGACGGTGTTCGCCGCATTGCGCGATGACCACGACGCGAGCAGTCTCGCGGAACGGATGCGAGCGGCGCTCGATCCGAAACTCTGGACGATCGCGACCGAGACGATCGGCTGATCAGTCGCCCAGCTTCTTCGCGAACGAGGCGCGCGCGAATTCGCGGTTGAGCTTGGCGATAAAGCTCGCGCTGATCTCCGCCGGGCAAACCGCTTCGCATTCATAAGTGTTCGTGCAATTGCCGAAACCTTCGGCGTCCATCGCGCTCACCATGCGCAGCGCACGTGTCACCCGTTCCGGATGGCCCTGCGGCAGAAACGCCAGATGCGAAACTTTCGCGGAAGTGAAGAGCATCGCGGAGCCGTTCGGGCAGGCCGCGGCGCAGGCTCCACAGCCGATGCAAGCCGCGGCCTCCATCGCGCGATCCGCGTCATGCTTCGGCACTGGAATCGAATTCGCTTCCGGCGCCGAACCGGCGCGAGCCGAAATGAATCCGCCTGCCTGCACAATCCGATCGAGCGCGCCGCGGTTGACGACAAGGTCTTTGATGAAGTGGAACGGGCGGGCGCGAAACGGTTCCACCGTGATCGTCTCGCCGTCGGTGAAACGCCGCATGTAAAGCTGACACGCGGCGCCCGGGTGACTCGGCCCGTGCGCTTCACCATTGATCGTGAGGGAACAGGTGCCGCAAATTCCCTCCCGACAATCCGAATCGAACGCGATCGGCTCCTCACCGCGTTCGATCAGCCGCTCGTTGACGATATCGAGCATCTCGAGGAATGACGTATTCGGCGAGATGTCGGGCGCATCGTAATCGACGAGCCTGCCCTTCTCGTCGGAGCTTTTTTGCCGCCAAACGCGCAGGCGGAAGTTCATTTGTAGCTCCTTTGCGCGAGCTGGACCGTCTCGAACTCGAGTGGCTCACGGTGCAGCTTCGGCGGTTCGATCGCGCCGTTGCCCTGGTATTCCCAGGCGAAGACCGAGGCGAACTCCTCGTCATTACGCAAAGCCTCGCCGTCGGGCGTTTGGTGTTCTTCGCGAAAATGTCCGCCGCACGATTCGTCGCGGGTCAGCGCGTCGATGCACATCAATTCGCCGAATTCGAGGAAATCAGCGACGCGGCCGGCGCGTTCGAGCGACTGATTGTAGGTTTCGTTCTTCTGCGGGAGGATGCGCACGTCGCGCCAGAACTCGTCGCGGATCTGCGGAATGCGCGCGAGCGCTTCGCGCAGCCCGGTCGCGTTGCGCGCCATGCCGCACTTGTCCCAAAGCAGAAGCCCGAGCTCGCGGTGAAACGAGTCGACCGACCGGCTGCCGTTCACGTCGAGCATCTTCTGCACACGGGCGCGCACGTCGCGCTCCACCTGCTCGAATGCGGGAGCATCGGTGCCCGGCCGCTTGCCGACTTCGCCAGCGAGATAATTCGGCAGCGTGTAGGGCAAAACAAAATACCCGTCCGCCAGCCCCTGCATCAGCGCGCTGGCGCCGAGACGATTCGCGCCATGGTCGGAAAAGTTGGCTTCGCCGATCACATGCAAACCGGGAAGATTGCTCATGAGATTGTAGTCAACCCACAGGCCGCCCATCGTGTAATGAACCGCGGGATAGATCCGCATCGGCCGCTGGTAAGCGCTTTCGGCGGTGATTTTCTCGTAGATGTCGAACAGGTTACCGTAACGCTCGCGGATCGTCTCTTCCCCGAGCCGCGCGATCGCGTCCTTGAAATCGAGGTAAACGCCGCGCCCGCTCTCGCCGGCGCCGCGGCCGTCATCGCAGACTTCCTTTGCCGCGCGTGAGGCGATGTCGCGCGGCGAGAGATTGCCGAAGCTCGGATACTTCCGCTCGAGATAATAGTCGCGTTCCGCCTCAGGAATCTGCTCCGGCGGCCGTTTGTCGCCGCGCGCTTTCGGCACCCAGACGCGGCCGTCGTTACGCAACGACTCCGACATCAGCGTGAGCTTCGACTGGTACGAGCCGCTCACCGGGATGCAGGTCGGATGGATTTGCGTGTAGCAGGGGTTCGCGAAGAGCGCGCCTTTTTTATACGCGCGGTAGGTCGCGGTGACATTCGAGCCGCGCGCGTTCGTCGAAAGGTAAAACACATTGCCGTAGCCGCCGCTCGCGAGCACGACTGCGTCGCCGGCGTGCCGCTGGATCTCGCCCGTGATCAGGCTGCGCGTGATGATGCCTTTCGCGTGTCCGTTCACCACCACGAGTTCGAGCATCTCGGTCTGTGGGAACATCTTCACCGTGCCGGCTGTGATTTGCCGGCAGAGCGCCTGATATGCGCCGAGCAAAAGTTGCTGGCCGGTCTGCCCGCGCGCGTAAAACGTTCGCGAAACCTGCGCGCCGCCGAACGAGCGGTTCGCGAGCAGGCCGCCGTATTCGCGCGCGAACGGCACGCCCTGCTCGACACACTGGTCGATGATCAGATTGCTGACTTCGGCGAGCCGATAAACGTTCGCTTCACGCGACCGGAAATCGCCACCTTTGATCGTGTCGTAGAAGAGGCGGAAGACACTGTCGCCGTCGTTCTGGTAGTTCTTCGCGGCATTGATTCCGCCTTGCGCGGCGATGCTGTGCGCGCGGCGCGGACTGTCCTGATAACAGAAGCACTTCACGTTGTAGCCCTGTTCGCCCAGTGTTGCCGCCGCGGAGCCGCCGGCCAGTCCGCTGCCAACCACGATGATCTCGAATTTGCGGCGGTTCGCCGGGCTGACGAGCCGCGAGTGGTCCTTGTGATTCGCCCATTTGCTGGCCAGCGGCCCGGGCGGAATCTTCGAATCGAGCGTCCCGATCATAACTGCTGCGCCGGTTTCACGAGGCCCAGCAGCACGGCAACCGGAATCGAGGTGTAGCCGATAAAGATCAGCCACGCGACCACGCGGCCGATGCGCGCCAGCCGCGGCGTCAGCTTTTTGTCGTTCAGGCCTAACGACTGGAAAAAACTCGAGGCGCCGTGACTCAGATGCAGCGCGAGGAGGAACATCGCGAGCACGTAAAACGCCGAGACGATCACGTTTTGGAATCCGTAAACCATCATCGAGTACACGTCGTAGCGATTCAGCGGGTCGGCTTTTAACAACGCGAACCGCGGATCGGTCACGCGGACTGTGAAATGGGCGAGGTGATAAAAAATGAAGGCGAGAATGATGAGCCCGCTCATCGCCATGTGGCGCGAGGCGAATGACGCCTTCACCGGTTCCCTCTCCCTGTAACTGCCGCGCGCGCGCCGGTTTTCGATCGCGAGCCAGATCGTGTAATAAATGTGCAGCAAAACTGCGATGAGCAGAAACAGGCGAATGGCCCAGAGAAAACCGCCGAGGTCGCGCAAATGCTGCGCGTAAGAGTTGATCCACTCTGGCCCGAGGAAAATTTGCAGATTGCCGAGCAGGTGTCCGATCACGAAAAGGACCAGGATTACGCCCGTCACCGCGACAATCATTTTTCGTCCGATGGAGGAGCCGAAAAACGATGAGAGCGCGATCACGATACGGGACCCGACGGGCCGCCGCCGAGAGATGGCTGAAATTAAAAGTGCGGTTTAGCGTGTCAAGCAATGCGACTTTTCCGGCGCGCGCGTCTTCACGAGCTGGTTCCGGATTTTATCGACATCGCGGATGCGCGACTGCCGCAGCAGCTTGAGAAAAGCATCGGGCGCGCGCTCGACGGCGTCTGGGAGCGAAGCGCGAATGTATCCGGTGAGCCGGTGCGCGAGTACTATCTTCGCTGGTTCGACCTGCAGGCGCGGTATCCACTCGCACTGCTTCCGATCGGGCAAAAACGGTGGGCGAAATGGCTGCTGAATCAGGGTCGCGCCCGCCATCACTTTTCCGACGAGCAGATCATCGCGCACCTGCGTGAGAGCGCAGCCGATATCAATCGGGGAATCGGCGAAACCTATCTCGTCACGCCCGAATGGCAGGAACGCTTCCCGGACATTTGGTCCGCCGGCGAACAACAGCGGCTCATCGCGTGGCTGTGCGAAAAATACCCGGCGTGGCGCGAACTCCGGAAGTGCAAGGCGCTGCCGTCGCTCGCGCGATTCACTCCGCACGCAAACCGCGCTGCCGGCGCAAATCTTCTCGCGCATTTTTGCTATCCGTCCGGACTCCAGCGTGGCGCCCTTGCGACGCGTGCGTCCCTGGCCGCTGCCGGTGAAGAGCTGTCGTGCCGTGACGTGCCGGTCGGCGTCGCAACCGAAGTTTCCTCGCGACTGCCGTGGCTCGGCCTCGAGGTTTACCCGGTCAGTTTCATCATCATGTCACCGGTGCCGTACTCGGAGGACTGCTACGCGCGGGCCGGTTTGCACCGGCGGGAAGGCGTTTACCGGATCGCGTACTGGTCGTGGGAGCTGGACATGATTCCGGCGGAATGGCCGAGCTTTGACGGGATGTTCGATGAAATTTGGACTCCGAGCACATTCGTCGCCGACGCGATGCGCACGCGCTTCTCGCTGCCGGTCTTGGCAATGTCGCACGCGCTCCTGCCGGCTGCGCCTGAAGTCGTCACGCGATCGCAGCTCGGAATTGCGCAGGATGATTTCGTGTTCCTGTTCATGTTCGATTTTTGCAGTGAGTTGGATCGCAAGAATCCCGACGGATTGATCCGCGCTTTCCGCCGCGCATTCGGGCCCGAAGAACCAGTCACGCTCCTGCTGAAGACTGTTCGCGGCGATTTCAATCCCTCGGGATCGGCCGAGCTGCAGAAGCTCGCCGGCGACTCGAATGTCCGGATTGTCGATGAGCTCGCATCACACGAGCGAGCGCTTGGATTAATCCAGATGTGCGACTGCTATGTGTCGCTGCACCGCTCGGAAGGCTTCGGATTGACGCTGGCGGAGGCGATGCTTCTGCGCAAACCGGTGATCGCGACGGCGTACTCCGGCAATCGCGATTTCATGAACGAGGGAAACAGCTGGCTCGTCGATTTCGAGCTCGTGCCGGTCGCCGCGGGTGGCGCGATTTACAACAGCGGACGCTGGGCCGAGCCGTCGGTTGAACACGCAGCCGCGCTGATGCGGGAGGTGTTCGAAAATCGCGCAGCGGCGCGAAGTCGAGCGGAATCCGCCGCGCGCGAGCTGGCCGAGAAACTTTCGCCCGCGACGGTTGGCGCGCGGATGAAAGCGCGGCTTGATGAGATTCGCGACCGCGCTACTTGCTCCCGGGTTTGATCGCCGGCGTGCCGGCTAAATCCGGCGGCAGCTTGTCCGCTTCGAACGTCTCGACATTCATCGCGATCAGGCTCACGAACGGGCAGCCGAAGTCCGGCCGGTTTCCGCTGCTGCGGTCGACAATCACGCCGACGGCAGCGACTTCGCCACCGTGCGCGCGGACGATATCGATCGTCTCCTGAACGCGACCGCCGCGCGTGACCACATCTTCGGCAACGACGAACCGTTCGCCTTTGCCAATCGTAAACCCGCGGCGGAGCACCAGACCGCCGGCATCTTTCTCGGCGAAAATGTGCCGCTTGCCGAGCGAGCGCCCAACTTCCTGGCCAACGATGATTCCGCCGAGCGCCGGCGAAATCACGGCATCGGCTTGGTACTGGCGCAGTTTGCCGGCCAAACTGCCGCACACATCGGCGGCGATCTGCGTGTGCTGCAGGAGCAGCGCGCACTGAAAGAATTGCCGGCTGTGCAGACCGGAGCGCAAAACAAAATGTCCATCGAGGAGCGCGCCGGTCTGGCGGAAGAGCGCGAGCAGGTCGTCGCCGCTATTCGCCAACATCGACGCTCAACTGACCGCCGGCAGGTTTCTGGTCGGACACGGCGATGCATTCGATCTCGACGCGCGCGCCTTTCGGCAACGCCGCGACCGCGACGGTCGAGCGCGCGGGCGGCGCAGCGGTGAAATACGTCGCGTAGATTTCGTTGACCGCCTGGAAATCGTTCATGTCGACGAGGAAAATCGTGGTCTTCACGATGTGGCTGAAAGTGAGGTTCTCCGCTTTCAATACCGCGGTCAGGTTCTCCAGCACCCGCCTGGTCTGGGCGGCCACGTCTCCTTCGACGATGTTCGCCGTTTGCGGGTCGAGCGGAATCTGACCTGCCGTGAAAACAAACTGCCCGACGCGCACTGCCTGCGAGTAAGGCCCGATCGCAGCCGGCGCTTCCGTCGTTGAGATGATCTTCTTCATGGCGCGACGGTAGCGGCGGCATCTCTCATGTCGAGTCCCGCCACTCCGGCGGGATTGCGACGGCGGCATTCTCGCGGATAGTTACGGCTCCGATGGTTGGCTGGATTTTAAAGAAAATCTTAGGCTCGAAAAATCAGCGCGAACTCAAGCGCATGATGCCTACGGTCCGTCGCGTCAACGAGCTGGACGAGCAGTTCAAATCGTTGTCTGACGATGAGCTGCGCGCGAAAACGGCGCAGTGGCAGGAAGAGCTGCGCGCGATCGAGGAGCCGCCGGACCAATGGGCGAAGCTCGACGAAATTCTGCCGGAAGCGTTCGCGGTGGTGAAGAACGCTGCGCGCCGCCTGACCGAACGGCAGCACAGCTTCGTGGTTTGCGACCAGCCGATGACGTGGAACATGGTGCACTTCGACGTGCAGCTCGTCGGCGGAATGGTGCTGCATCGCGGCCGCATTTCGGAAATGGCGACCGGCGAAGGTAAGACGCTGGTCGCGACGTTGCCGCTCTATTTGAATGCGCTCACCGGTCGCGGCGCGCACCTCGTGACGGTCAACGACTACCTTGCCCGCCGCGACGCGGAGTGGATGGGGCAGCTCTACACGTTCCTCGGTTTAACCGTCGGCTGCATTCAGCACGACCAATCTCCCGACGAACGGCGTGAGCAGTACGCCTGCGACATCACCTACGGCACGAACTCGGAGTTCGGCTTCGATTACCTCCGCGACAACGGCATGGCGACGACGCGCGAGCAGCAGGTGCAGCGCGGCTACAATTACGCGATCGTCGACGAGGTCGATTCGATCCTGATCGACGAAGCGCGCACGCCGTTGATCATCAGCGGGCCGGCGACTGTCTCGACGCACCAGTACGACAAGTGGAAGCCGCTCGTCGAACAGCTGGTGCGGAAGCAGAACATGCTGTGTAACCGGATCGCGAGCGAAGCGAAGGAGGCGTTCGATCGCGGCGAGAATGAAGAGGGCGGCCTGCTCATGTTCAAGGTCAAGCTAGGCCAGCCGCGCAACAAACAACTCCTGCGCATGATGGAGGACCCTGACAAGCGCAAGGCGATCGACAAGGCCGAGCTCTCCTTCTACACCGACGCGCAGAAGGAGGCGCTGTTCGAGCTCAAGGAAGAGCTGTTCTTCACCATCGACGAGAAGTCGAACGAATCGGACCTCTCCGAGCAGGGCCGCGCGTTCCTCAATCCGGACGATCCCGATGCATTCGTGCTGCCGGATTTGATCAGCGAATTCACCGAGATCGATCTCGATCCGTCGCTCTCAGATGACGAGAAGGAGCGGCAAAAGACGGAGCGCCAGCAGCATTGTGATGCGCAAGGCGAGCGCATCCATAACATCTCCCAGCTGCTCCGCGCCTATTGTCTCTTCGAGAAGGATGTGCAGTACGTCGTCGAGGAAAACAAGGTCGTCATCGTTGACGAATACACCGGCCGCAAAATGCCGGGCCGCCGGTGGAGCGACGGCTTGCACCAGGCAGTCGAAGCGAAGGAAGGCGTGCAGATCGACCGCGAGACGCAGACGCTCGCGACCATCACGATTCAGAACTATTTCCGCCTCTATCACAAACTAGCCGGCATGACCGGGACCGCGGAAACGGAAGCCGCGGAGTTCCACGACATCTACAAGCTGGACGTGAACGTCATTCCGACGAATCGCCCGGTGGCGCGGAAAGACGAGAACGACCGCATCTACAAAACCCGCCGCGAAAAATACAACGCGGTGATCAATGAAATTCGCGATCGGCACGCGAAGGCCCAGCCCGTGCTGGTCGGCACGGTGAGCGTCGAAGCGAGCGAATTGCTCTCGCGCATGCTGAAGCGCGAGAAGATTCCGCACAACGTGCTGAACGCGAAGTACCACGCGCAGGAAGCGGAGATCGTCGCGCGCGCCGGTCAGGCCGGCACGGTGACCATCTCGACGAACATGGCCGGTCGCGGAACCGACATTAAGCTTGGCAGCGGCGTGTCGGATAAAGGCGGCTTGTTCGTGATCGGCACCGAGCGGCACGAATCGCGGCGGATCGACCGGCAGTTGCGCGGACGCTGTGCGCGGCAGGGCGACCCGGGTGGCTCACGGTTCTACGTCAGTTTCGAAGACGATCTGATGCGCAACTTCGGCGCGGCCGATCGCATGACGAAAATCATGGAACGGTTCGGGCTCGAGGAAGGCCAGGAGCTCGAGCATCCATGGCTAAACAAGTCGGTCGAGACGGCGCAGAAGCGCGTCGAGCAGCGCAATTACCTCGCCCGCAAACGCACGCTCGATATGGACGACGTGATGAACAACCAGCGCGAGGTTGTTTACGGCTATCGCAATGAAGTCATCGATACGGACGAGCCGCGGAAGCTGATCTACGAAGTCATCGACGAAGCGGTGCCCGCAAAGGTGCGGGAATTTCTCGGCACCGGCGCGGCGAGTGACGAGCCCAACCACAGCGGCCTGTTGAACTGGGTGAACACGACGTTCCCGCTCGGGCTTTCGCGCGAGAAGGCGCAATTCGAAACGCGCACCGTGGACGAAAACGCGCAGTTTCTGATCGAGCGCATCAAGGAGTCATACGAGCGCAAGTCGTCGCACGAAGAACCGACGGCGGTAAAAGGCCTCGAGCGTTACATCATCCTGAACGCGATCGACCGGCTTTGGCAGGAGCACCTCTATGCGATGGACGCGCTCCGCGAGGCAGTTTACCTGCGCGCCTATGCGCAAAAGGATCCGCTGATCGAATACAAAACCGAAGCGTTCGAGATGTTCACCGAGTTGATGGCGAACATCAAAAACGAGGTGCTGCACAACCTTTTCCGGAGCACG
>CADDYX010000111.1 GCA_902810735.1 Verrucomicrobiota bacterium
GATGCCGAAGGCGATCACGCATACGCGCGGCCTGACGGATTGCTCTGAGCTGCTCGCTTCGTTTCTCGAGGAAGTGGCTGTGCTTGAGAGCAGGCTCGGAGCGCTTCTCGTGCAGCTTCCGCCGAAGCTGGTCTTCGATTCGGCTGTAGCGGCGGAGTTTTTCGAAGCGCTGCGCGGGCGCACTGCTCTGCCGATCGTGTGCGAGCCGCGTCATGAGAGCTGGTTCGGTGAATCAGCGGATCGTTTGCTGCAGAGGTTTGAAGTGGCACGCGTCGCCGCTGATCCCGCGCGTGTGCCTGCCGCAGCAGTGCCGGGCGGATGGCGCGGGCTGAGTTACTACCGGCTGCATGGATCGCCGAAGATGTATTACTCCGCCTACGGGACCGACTTCATTGCCGCGCTTGCGAGTCGTGTGACCGCAGATGCCGCCCAGCACCGCGATGTGTGGCTCATTTTCGACAATACGACGCTCGGCGCCGCGACGCGTAACGCGCTCGAGCTCGCTGAACTACTGCGCGTCGGGCGCTCACCACGCCTGGAGTGAATCGCGGCTTGTCAGCGCCCGACGCTTCGCCGCAGCATCGACCACGGGATGAATGAGGCGACGAGACCGAAGCTGACATTCGGAGCGGTAGCAGCGGGCGCGCTCGGCGGGTTAATTGGCGGTGCCGCTGCCGGTGTTGCCGGGATGTTCGCCGGCGGTGCGTTGGCCGCGGCTCTTCATGTTTCGGCGATGGAAGGTGGCGCAGGTTACTTTGCGCTGAGTATCGCGATTCTAGTCGGGGCGGCTGGATGCCTCGCCGGAACGATGGCCGCGCTGTGGTGGCGGCGTGTTCGCGGAGCGTGGTTGCTGCTCGGCACAGTCCGCTCGTTCGCGATGATTGCCGCCGTCTCTGCCGCTTCGCTCGGCGCGTGGTATGCGTTTCAGCCGCACATTCTCAATACGAACGGCGCGCCGCCACTGCTCGAGCTGGAAGTCAGACCGATGAATGGCGCCCCCGCCGACGCACTGGCAAGCGCCGAGTTCGAGCTGCAAACCGACCGCAACAACATGCCGGCCTACTGGCACGACGCGCCGAACGCGAGCGGCGTGCGCGCCGGTTACGTCGAGCTTTACTACCGCACGAACTCGCGACTGCTCGTGTTGACCGACCGCAGCAACAAGGCGCGCATTTACCGGCTGAAGCTCGCGGCAAATCCGGTCGCGCCGCGCTATCGCACCTGGTCGGAGTGGCAATCGCCGGAGCATGTGCACGACCGCAGCTCCGACGTTATGCAGCAGCCCGCGCCTAACGAACCGCAGATCAGGTACCGAGTAGAAGGTCCGCCGGAGTAGCACACGCCAGTGGCGGCCCGACGCAGCCCGCGCTTAAGTCTGCGTGTTGCAGCTACAACAAAAGCCGATCGAAGTGCAGCAGAGCACGAGCGCGGTGCTGATGATTCGGCCGTGGCGCTTCTATCCAAATCCCGAGACGGCGGCGGATAATGCTTTTCAGCGGGTGGCGAACCACGATTCCGTGGCGGCGGTTTCGGCGGCGGCGCGCGGCGAGTTCGATCGGACAGTCGAGACCTTGCGTGCGGCGGGAGTAACGGTGCATGTGGTGGAGGACACGGCGGTGCCGGACAAGCCGGATGCGGTCTTTCCGAACAACTGGATGTCAACGCACGACGATGGGCGGGTGGTGCTTTACCCGATGTTCTCCGAGCTGCGGCGGCGGGAGCGAAGGCCGGATGTGATCGAGGAATTGCGCAGGAGTTATCGGGTCACGGAGGTAGTGGATTACTCGGCGTTTGAGACGCACGGCCAATGTTTGGAAGGAACTGGCAGCCTGGTGCTCGATCACGTGCACAAGATCGCGTACGTGTCGCTCTCGAAGCGCTCGCATCCGGAGCCGTTGAAGCGCTTCTGTGCGGACTTTGGCTACGACGCGGTGACGTTTACGGCGATGGGTGAGAATGACGCGCCGGTCTATCACACGAATGTGGTGATGTGCGTCGGAACGGAATTCGCGCTGATCGCGCTGGAGATGATCCGCGACGAGCGGGAGCGTGAATCGGTGCGCGCGCGACTGCGAGAAACCGGCAGGCAGATCGTCGAGCTGAGCCGGAGCCAGATTGCGAACTACGCAGGAAACGCGATCGAATTGCACGGCTCCGCCGGCAACAAGCTGCTCGTCGTTTCGTCGCGTGCTGTGCCGACGTTCAGGCGCGAACAGCGCGAAGTGCTCGAGCAGTTTGCGCGATTGATCCCGTTGGATTTGTCGACAATCGAGCTCGCCGGCGGCAGCGCGCGGTGCATGCTCGCGACAATCCACTTGCCGCCGCTAACCTAACGACCGACGCCTCGTCCAGCGAGCGCGGCTACAGTTTGCGTCTTCAGAAAAGTGTTGAAGGCTTGCGTGCTTTTCCGCTAAGCCTGCGGCAACTCCTTCATGACCACACACCAACTCGCGAGGTTGGGAGGTCGCCGCCCGGGCTTTGCGGCGCAATTAGCCATGTCTCTCGCCATGGTTTCAATCGCAGTGGCGCAGGCGCCGTCTGCCTCACCCACGGCCACCCCGCGAGTCGACGCGCAGGGTAATGCGTTGCCCACGCAAGAAGCGTCGGCCGAGCGCGTGATCGTAACCGGCTCGAACATCCCGACTGCCGGCGAGGTCGGGCCGAACCCGGTGGATACTTACAATCGCGATTCCATCGTCAAGTCGGGCGAGCGCACGACCGAGCAGTTTCTCCTCAACCTGCCGACGGTCAATGCGAACGTGGTCCCGGTTTCCAACAATGAGAACGGCTCGAACACGGCAGTCGGCGCCGCGACGATTTCGCTGCGCGGTTTTGACGCGCGCGCGACGTTGATCCTGCTCGATGGGCGCCGGGTCGCGCCTTATCCGATGGGAAACAATCCCGGCCTGGTGAACGTCATGTTCGTTGACCTGAACTCGATCCCGCAGGCGGCGATCGAGAGCATCGAGATCCTGAAAGATGGCGCGTCAACAACGTATGGCGCCGATGCGGTGGCCGGTGTGGTGAACATCAAGATGCGGCACGATTACCGCAATGGCGCGGAGGCGACCGTCGAGTACGCCAACACGCTCGACAAAGATTCGGGTGAATTCCAGAGCTCGCTCCTGTTCGGCGCTGGCGATGCCAAGACCAACGTGACCGGGGTGGTGAATTACTACCATCGCAATTCGATCGCGAATAAGGACCGCGCATTCTCGGCCGTTCCGCCGTTTCTAAGCTCGAACGCAAGCCCGTATAACCTTCAGCTCAGCAGCGACGTTGTGGCAGCGGCGGGCGGACCGAATCTGAATCCCGGAGGAACGGTGTTTGCCTCGCCTCCCGATCTGACCAACGGCCAGGCGCCGGCGAGCACCTACCTCTACGATCCCGAAAATCGGATCCGCGCAGCAGGAGGCATACGGCCTGGCTTTAACTTCAACAAGTTCTCACTCTCGTTTCCGGAGAGCGAGCGTTACGGCGGTTATCTCAGCGCCGATCACAAGATCTTCGGCGATCAGATGGTGCTTTATGCAGACGGCTATTACGAGAACGTGAAGACGCATAACGAGCTGGCCGCACCCGCCACGGGCTCGTTCCAAACCAAAGGCCAGACCACGCTCGCTATTCCGCCGCATTCGCCCATCGCGCCCGGAGCGGAGCCGCCTAATACGCCGACGCATGACGAGACAGGCATGCCGGCGGACGCGTATAATCCGTTCAACCCATTCAACCAGATCATCTCCGGCGGCACGCGTGCGCGGCTGGCGGAATTCGGCAACCGTTTGTTCGACAACGAGACAGACGCCGTGCTGGCGACAGTTGGCTTGCGCGGAGACAAGCTGTTCGACGGGTCGTGGGGCTATGATACTGCGTTCCGCTACAGCGAGCTACAGAACACGCAGACCGGCAAACAGGTGTCCGCAACCTTGTTCAACCGCATCCTGAACCAGGCCGATCCGATCTTCGATCCGAACTCGCCGCAGTTTATCGGCACAACAGTGGCCTTTAATCCATTCGGCGACTACCAGAACCCGATTCCGTCGAATCAGAAGACGGTTGAGTTTGCCACGGTCCATCCTACCGATGAGGACACTTCGAAGCTGGCGACAATCGACGGTACTATCTATACGACTTCATTGTTCGAGCTGCCGGCAGGAGGTGTAGGGTTTGCCACGGGCGGGCAGTTCCGACGGGAGACGCTGAAGGAAGATCCGGACCAGCTCAATGAAGCAGGCGACATTGTAGGTAATTCGCCGGTCCAGGCAGTTCGCGGCGGGAGAAAGTCGTATGCGTTCTATGCTGAGACGACGATCCCGGTGTTCAGTCCGAAAAACTCTGTCGTTGGCTTCCATGCGCTCGATTTCACGGCGGCCGCCCGATTTGAGGACTTTAGGAACAACGACACGAATGTTCTCGTCCCGAAAGTCGGCATGCGATGGCAGCCGATCGATGAACAGCTGACCTTCCGTTCGACCTGGGGCGAAGGTTTCCGCGAGCCGAGTCTCGAGGAGTTGTTCTCGGCTCCGATTTCGACGCTCGAAATCTCGCACGATCCGCAGAAGGGCGGACTGGTTGAGTCGGAAACGAATACGCTGATTCAGAGCAATCCAAACCTTGCGCCGGAAGATTCGCGCGCCTTCACGGCGGGCGTTGTCTATACGCCGAAGTGGGTACCGGGCCTGAATCTCTCCGTTGATTTCTGGGATATCGAACGGACTGGCATTGTGGCCGCACCAACAGCCGACCAGGTTCTGCAACGGGAGGCACACGGAGGTTTGCTGCCGGGCGAGGCGGTGGAGCGGGACGCTGGCGGTTTCATCACGCGCGTCGTGCTTTCGAACCAGAACCTCGGCTCGCAGGAATCGCGCGGGTTCGATTTTGGCGTGCAGTATCAACTGCCGACGCGCTGGGGAACGTTCACCTCCCTGACACAGGCGACTTACCTCGATGAGTTCCTGTTCCCGCAGTTCATCATGGCCGAATTCGGCTCTAATCCTGGCAACCTGGCCGGCCGAACGACCGATCCCGGTTTGTCGAATGAAGGTTGGTACAAGTGGAAGGGCATCTCGCGACTCGACTGGACGTGGAACCATTTCGACGTCATCGGCACCGTCCGCTACACCGACGGCTTTCACGAGTTCGATCCGAACCTCTTTCCTCACTACGTGAAGCAGACCTGGTTTTTCGACGTGCAGGCAACCTATGATTTCACCGGTCTGGTTACCGTCGAAGAACATCCCGTGCCCGGCTATTCCAAAGAGGCAAAGGATGTAACGCCGAATGCCGACGGTACAATGAACGAGAGCGCCGCCGCGCAAACTGCCAACTTCGCTGGCTCGGGTCTCAGCTACTTGTTGCGCGGCACCAGCCTGACGCTCGGCTGCAACAACGTATTTGGTCAGGATCCGCCGACAGCTTTTGGCGAGGGCGGAAATTCAGTTGGTTATCCGGGATTTACCTACGACGCGACCGGGCGGTTTGTTTACGTTCGCCTGACGAAGCGCTTCTAAACTCAGCTGCTCGCGCCAGAACAAACGCGCGCGCGCTGACACCGGCGTGTCTACAAACGCTGCGGCACCGGCTCAGTGTCGTGAATGCGGCCGTAGTCAACCTGGAGCTTGCCGTCTTCCATTTCTTCGTAGATGTCGACAAAGCGCTCGCCCCAGCGGATTTGATCGTGGATGTAATCCTGCTGGCTCTGCACAGAAGCGGCCATCACCGTCTCGACCGATGTGACAGAGGCCAGTAAGAACGCGTCGCAGCGCCGGAGTGTTTCGGCGGTTTCACCGCGCAACGCACTGTGTTCGTCAATCGTGTGCCGAATAGTCAGCGCGGCCGGGAACCGCGTCATGCGCTCCGGATAGACTTTCAGGTCGTAAAAGCGCCGGATGCGCTCGCCTTCCACGACGTCCTCGTCCCGGGAAAAGGTGAGGCGGAAATGCGCGTCGACCATGCTGGTGTGGCGCAGATTGGCCACGCGAAACATAAGCGTCGAACGACCGTTATGATTGCCGATTGCGACGCACTCGCTGAACAGGATACGAGCCGTCGGCCGCGAGAAGCGCACGAAGATCAGGCCAGTGATGACGGCAAACCAGATCATGCCGACAAAAATTTCCATCGTGACCACGACATGCCCGTAGGGAGTTGCCGGATACATGTGGCCGTAGCCAACTGTGGCCAGCGTTTCGACACTGAAGAAGAACGCCGCTGGGAATGAGCCCGGTGTCAGCTCCGCAATCCCACCACCTGCGAAGTAGAGCGCAGCGAAGAGCACGTTCAGCAGGACGTAGCTGCCGACCAGGAAAACTGCGAACTGCGGCCACTTGAGGGAAAGGACCCAGTGATAACTGTCGCGCCAATCTCGGCGCGCCGCATTGATCTTGAGGAACTCCGTGCGGCCGGAGCGGATCGGGATCGGTGAGCGGCGCCGTGGCACGGATTCAGACTCAAGGTCGCCGCGCCCGCCACTGGCTGACAGCAGCAAACGCGAGACGCGTAGCTATTCCTCCTCCACGACGTTTTCGCGCAAAGCTGCACGGACGAATGGAAACTGCAGGTTCGTCAGGTGAAGTGGAAGCGCGCGATAGGCGGCATTCCCGCCCAACGCCGGGTAGCGGTAATGGAACACCTTCGCGCCGGAAGGCAGTAAACCCAGGATCTCAGCGTGTGCACCTCCATCGCCGTTCGGGATCGTGGCGTAGTCGATTAGGAAGTTATTTGGCGAATCTTCGTATACACTGCTGCGAAACGCGCTTTTCGTTGTCTGGTTGTTATCGAACGTCCAGACTTCCGTCGCCGTCTTGTTGTTCAGGTCGATCGCGTACTTACGCGCGGCGCTGTAGCTGCGGTTCGGTCCGGGCGGGCTGTGGTGAGCACTCGGCTGGCCGTTGTCGAAGAGCAGGAGACGATCGTCGTGTGTAATCGACACGGCGTGCTGACCCACCGGGGCGATGGTCCCCGGAGCCGCAGTAAGTGCGAACTTCCTCAACGAAGGATACTGGTACCATTGTTTGCTCGTGTCGCCGAAGATCCACTTGATGTTACCGGTGCGGTAATCGAGGCAGATAACGAAGTTTTCGCGACTTGAAATGATGACTGAGTCATCGGATTTGCGGTAGGCGACGGCGTTGTCGTGTGCCCAATCTTCATAGGCGCCGAAATTATAGCGTCCGTTCGCGTTACGAACAAAGCCGCTCGGATCATCGCCGCCTGCGAGCATCGCATCGCGGAGGATGTTGCCAAGATTCCACTTCTTGATGACGTGACCATCGTCTGGGTCTACTTCAAAATGAACTGCATCGATGTATTCGGTGGTATTGACGTCGAGGATGATGCCGGCCTTACCAGTATCGATGTTATGATTGAAACTAACCGCCGACTCTTTCGCGTAGTCAGCCAGAACTCGCCAGGTGCCATCAAGCTCCATCCGAACGAGCTTTGTGCCGTGAAAGTGGTAGATGCCGTTTTCATAAAACCGGCAATAGTGATTTCGGACGCCGTCGGTTCCGATCCAACGCAGCTCACCATCAGTATCAATGATCGTGGGAGAGTGGTTGCTGTGCGAGCTGGCGACCAGGATGTAGTCGTAGCTCAAGTTCATCGTCCGGGTGCGCGCTTGAACCACAGTCGGGTTGGTGAATGGCGCATCATCGGATTGAGGGGTCTGGACATTAATACTGAGCCGTTTGATTGAACCATCGGTGAACCGATAGGCGAGCTTCACCGTATTTGAGTAGCCGGCGTAGAGGCCAAATACCGGCACGGTGATACGCATCGCGGCGGAGTCGACGTAGCCGTGGCCGGCGAGATAACGTTTCGTGTAAACGGCGGAGAGCGGGCGCGTCACCGATCTGGGCTTAGGCGCGATCGTGAACCTGACGCTATCGAGATTCGCCAGATCATTCGCCTGTAAGAGAATCTTGGCGATGAATGGCGTTGGACCGGCGCTCTGTCCGGCTATGCCGATCGTGGAGCTGTCGGCCTCGGCAGCGGTGGCGGCGCTTGCCGAGATGAGAAGCGCTAACAGGACGGCTGGAAGGTTGCGCGGCTTGAAAATCATCTGTCGTAATCGTCGGGGGTTCGGGGCGGAAACGGTATGGATTTGAACGAAAACTGTCAATGACCGCGCGGCCTCCTGTCGAGGCGACGCGATCCGACGCGCGTTTCTGTTACAGTGTTGATGGATAAGTCTCGGGCAGCTCGCCTTCGCTCCATTTCGGCGTCCTCTCCAGCGGTTGCAACGCCCGGGTCTGGTCCAGGTGAATGATGACATCGAACTGCCGATGAATGTGCGCATGGAAGTAGTGGCTCCAGCGTTCGGTGTCCGGCCGGTAGATGACGCCGATCGCACGTTCCAGGAGCGGACCGCGCAGCTCCGGCGCATCCGAGTGGTCGCTCAGGTAAATACAGAAACGAGGAACTCCGACAGCGTGGAACAGTTCTTCGTAGCTGCCTGGGAGGCCGGGCCGCACGCGTTTTCGATCGGCCGGCGCATCCCAGTCATCAGCCGCCGTGACGGTCCCGCTGTAGGTGCTGAAGCCGATCAGAAAGGTGTCATCGCCAAATTTTTCGCGCACGAGCTGACCGACGTTTAGCTCGCCTCGCTCACTCATCTCCGTCGCACGGGCATCGCCGAGGTGCGAGTTATGCGCCCATACGACAATTTTGCTGCCGCCGCCGTCGAGGAAACTCATAAGAGACTGGATTGTCCCGGCCATATGCTCGTCGCGCAGGTTCCAGGACGACGCGCGACCGCCAAACATCGAGCGGTAGTAACGCTCCGCGTTCGCGATCAGCCGCGCGTTTTGCTCGGCGTAGAACAACTCAGCCTGCGCGCCATGCCCATTGCGCCGCGCCAGCTCGCCCGCGCGGCGTCGGAATTCCATCAGTTGCTCAACGACTTCGTCTTCGCACGGTTCCGCCATTCCCGCGCCCGCAGCGTAGCCGTAAAGCTGCGGATCGCTGAAATGATCGAAGCACGCGTAACGCTCTCGTGCGCGCCGTGCAGCAGCGGGATCGACGTTATCGAGGTAGCGCAGCACGCTCGAGATCGAAGCGTGCAGGCTGTAAAGATCCATCCCGTAGACGCCAACCTGCGCCCGCTCGTGCGCGGCATTCCATTTTTGCAGCCACTCCACGAATTCGAGGACCACGGTGTTGCGCCACATCCATTGCGGGAAACGCTTGAAATCACCAAGCGCGGCGTTCGCGTCGGCGTCATCAGTCGCGCCATGGACATAGCGATGGACGCGTAACGCATCCGGCCAATCGGCTTCGAGAGCGATAATGCGGAATCCCTTTTGATCGATCAGGCGTTTTGTCAGTTCCGCCCGAGCTTCGTAGAACTCCTGCGTGCCGTGGGACGCCTCACCGATCAGCACGACATGCCGGTCGCCAATCGCGTCGATCAGCCGGTCGTAATCGGCAGAAGTGGAGAACGGATGCGCCAACGCTGCCACGTGCGCTGCGTCTTCAGTGAGCCTGCTCATTTGCTCGTGAGCCGTCGCTCTTCAGCCGCTCTGTCTAAGAGTTCGCGCACCTCGTCGTCGCTGGTTTGCTCGAACGTGTCGTAGAATTGCCCAACACCGTAAAACAGGTCTGGCGTGTGCGCGCAGAATACCGCATCGGCGATGTCGCGCATTTCGCGGCAGGTGGATGCCGGTGCGACCGGAACAGCGACGACGATTTCGCGCGCGCCGAGTTCACGCACCGCATGGACGGCTGCACGCATTGTCGCGCCGGTTGCGAGGCCGTCGTCAACGAGGATAACGCAACGCTGGCGCACGTCCGGAAACGGCCGATCGGCGCGATAACGCGCTTCGCGTGCGACGAGTTCAGCTCGTTCCGCCGCAGCGACGCGATCGACGATCTCCGAAGCGTGCGGACCGAGAGCGGTGAGCACCTCGGGATTGATTGCGAACGCTCCGCCGCTCGCCACCGCGCCCATCGCGAGCTCGCGGTACCCGGGGACGCCGAGTTTCCGCACAACGAGAACGTCGAGCGGCGCGTTCAGCGCCCGGGCGACTTCATATCCGACCGGCACGCCGCCGCGCGGTAACGCGAGCACGATGGTGTCGGCGCGTCCGGAATAAGCAGGCAGCTGCGCAGCAAGAACGCGACCCGCCTGCGCGCGATTCTCGAACTGCATTGGGCGGAATATCCGGCTGCCGGCGGCGCAACGCACGGCAAAGATTTTCGTGCGGCAAGGTCTGGCGCTATTAGGATTCGCCATGAGCCAGTTTCCGAAAAGCCCGAAGGAAACCACGCGCGG
>CADDYX010000112.1 GCA_902810735.1 Verrucomicrobiota bacterium
AATTGACGGGTTCGTGACGAGCCCGCACGAGGTCGACAGTGTTCGCGCCGAATGCGGTGAAGAGCTGACGCTCGTCGTGCCCGGAGTTCGGCCAGTCTGGGCCGGCGCGGACGATCAAAAGCGTTTCATGACGCCGCGTGAGGCGGTCGAGCGCGGCGCTGATTATCTGGTGGTCGGCCGCCCGATCACAGCGCAGGACGATCCTCTTCAGGCGGTGAACAGGATCGTCGACGAGCTCGTCGAAGCGCCGCCAGTCGCGTGAGTCTCGTCAGCGAGCTCGACGTGTTTTACGACACTGAGTCGCGCTCCCCTGCGATGCAGATGGCGGTCGATCATGCGTTGCTGATGACCAGCCGGGCGCCTGCATTGCGATTTTACCGATGGCGCAGGCCTGCTCTGTCGTTTGGGTACTTCGGCAGGTTCGTCGACGCGGAGCGCGCTGCGGATGAACGCGAGCTGGTCCGCCGCTGGACAGGTGGCGGCATCGTGCTGCACGGCGACGATCTGACCTATTGCTTTACCGCACCACGCACCCATCCGGTTTGCGCGCGACCGGCGCTTGAAATTTACGCGGCACTCCACAACGCAATCGCCCACGCGCTTCGCCGTAGCGGTACGGCGGCGACATTAGCGGGGGCGAATTCCGGTCGCGTGTCTGAGGCGTGCTTCGCGAACCCGGTGCAGGCGGACGTGATCGTCGACGGCCGGAAAGTTGCGGGCGCGGCGCAACGCCGCTCACGCGCAGGTCTTTTGCACCAGGGCAGCATTCAGGCCGGTGCGCTTTCGGAACCATTCACGCATGCTTTCGCTTCTGCGGTGTGCGCGCATTTCACTCCAGCGCTCCTCTCGCCGGATACGATTGAGCAGGCGAGCGAGCTCGCGCAGAAAAAATACGGGACGGTTGATTGGCTGACGATGCGTTGATCGCCGGTTGTCGACGCGCCTGAGCTGTTGTATCCGCGTGTAACGCATGAACGTTCTCACTGAGGCACAAGCGCAATCGCGCGAGCTGAGCTTGCCCGCTGATGGATTACTGACTGGCGTCGCGCCCGATTTCGTTGCGGACCTGCAGTGGAACGGCACCTTCATCGAGTACAATCAGCAGGTCATCGCGCCGGCGACACAGCCGGTCGATTTCATCCTCTGTGTCATCGCCGGTGAGGCACACCTTTCGCGGATCAATGAAAACTACAGCCGCGCGCGTGTTGGCACGCTGACAGCAGGTCAGTGGTTTGGTGAGACGAACCTGTTCGTTCGCGCGCCGTCGCGCGAAGAGCTGTTCGCCGCTGGCGAGGTAATTGTCTGGACGATCGCGACAGACACGCTGCGCGATTTGCTTCTCACCCGGCCCGGTGCGGTCCAGCTGCTCTACAACATCGGTGTAGTGCTTGCGCAAAAGCTGCTGCTGAAACACGAAGGCACAGCCGCGGTTAGCACCGCCGCATCCTAGTCGCCGCGCCCGGAACGCGACTTCGCGCTGCTGTTGTTTTGACATTAAAATCGGCGCCCCTATTCTGCGCACGTGGAGGTTTTCGCGCGCTCGTCAGGTTCGTCTGCGATTCCGACCAGCGCGCTCGCGCGGGTTGCGCAGCCCGTCCAGTCACAGCTGAACGAAGTCGAGACACGCATCGCGCAGCAGGCGGCGGCATTCGATCCAGCGATCGAAGGTTACGTCACCTACGCGCTCGGCAGCCGGGGCAAACGGCTGCGGCCACTGCTTGCGTTATTGAGCGGCGGCGCGAGCGGCGGCGTGACTTCAAACCACGTGGATCTCGCGGTGATCGTAGAGCTAATCCACGTCGCGACACTCGTTCACGACGACATCATTGATGAAGCAGAACGACGACGCGCCCAGCCGACCGTGAACGCGCGATGGGGCAACGCGCTCAGCGTCTTGCTCGGGGATTGCTTGTTCGCGCATGCGCTCGACCTCTCGACCCAGTTTGACAACGCGGAGGTCAGCCGCACGATCGCGCGCGCGGCACGCGACGTTTGCTCCGGCGAGATTCTGCAAACGCAGCGGCGCTTCGACCTGCACCTCGCGATTGACGATTACCTGCGGATCATCCGGATGAAAACAGCGGCGCTGTTCGGCTGCGCATGCGAGATAGCGGCGGTGCTGAATGATGCGCCGCCGCCGGTGGTCGCGGCCCTCCGGCAATTCGGTTTGCGCCTCGGCACCGCGTACCAAATCTATGACGATTGCGTCGATCTCGCAGGCGACGAAGCCACCATCGGCAAAACGCTTGGGACCGATTTGCGAAAAGGAAAGCTCACGCTGCCGGTGCTGATTTTGCTCCGTTCGGCGCCAGCCGCAGAGCGGGAGAAATGCTGCGAGCTGATCTTGAACGGCGGCAGCGAAGCGATTGCGCGCCAACTTCGCCGCGCCGCAGCAGACGGTCCACTCGCCGAATCCGTCACCGCGGCGCGCGTGCTCGTAGGCGAAGCCGAAGCGCAGCTTGAAGCATTGCCGGCATCCGCGGACCGCGAGCCGCTCACCACGCTCGCCGGTTCGATTCGCGATTTGCTGGCGCGCTTGAGCGTGTAACCGCGCGCGCTGCGGCTGCGCGACTACCGATGCCGGCGACAAAAATTCGGGAGTTGCCTGAAGCGGAGCGGCCGCGCGAGAAGCTCCTTGAGCGCGGCGCTGCAGCCCTGACCGACGCGGAACTGATCGCCATTCTTCTGCGCACGGGATTGCCCGGCGCGAATGCCGTCGATGTCGCGCGTCACCTGCTCCAGCGTTATGAAACGCTCGGCGCGCTGAGCCGTTGTTCGGTCGACGAAATCGCCAGCATACCGGGAATCGGCCAAGCGAAAGCATTGCAGCTGGTGGCGGCGTTCGGGCTTGGCCAGCGGCTCGCGCGCGAGACGTTGGTGCGCCAGAAGCTCGACTCGCCCGAGCTCGTGCACGATCTCGTTGCCTCCGAAATGCGGATGCTGCACAAGGAATCTTTGCGCGTGCTGTCCCTCGACACGCGCTATCGACTCCTGCGCATGGAGGAGGTGTCGCTCGGCAGCGTCAATGAGAGCATCGCGCATCCGCGCGAGGTTTTTCGCCCGGCGGTGATCGCATCCGCCTACGCCGTGATCGTTGTCCACAATCATCCCTCCGGCGATCCGTCACCGAGCCAGGCCGATCACAGCCTGACTCGGCGGCTCGCCGCCGCCGCGGAGCTGCTGCAGATCAAGCTTCTCGATCACATCATCATCGGCGCTCCCGCGGAAGGCCGACAGCCGTACTTCAGCTTCAAGGAAGCGGGCGTGTTGTGAAAATCCATCCGGCTGCCATCGTCGATTCGCGCGCCGTTATCGCGGCCGACGTGGAGATCGGGCCCTACAGCGTGGTCGGGCCGGAAGTCACGATCGGCGAGCGCACGAGATTGCAATCACATGTCGTGATTGAGAGCGCGACGGAGATCGGCTGCGACAATGTCATCGGCCACGGGTCGGTGATTGGCGCTCCGCCGCAGGACCTCTCGTTTAAACCGGAGACGCGCAGCAGCGTTCGTATCGGGGACGGAAATGTGATTCGCGAGCATTGCACGATTCATCGCGGCAGCGCCGAAGGAACCGCGACATTCGTCGGCGATCGCAATTTCCTGATGGTCGGCGTGCATCTTGGGCACAACTGCCGGATCGCGAGCGACGTCATCATCGCGAACAACTGCCTTCTCGCCGGGCACGTGCAGATCGACGATCGCGCGTTCATCGGCGGCGGCACAACTTTCCACCAGGGCATGCGCGTCGGCCGGCTCGTGATGGCGCAAGGGAGCTCGGCGTTCGGCAAAGATATCCCGCCCTTTTTGCTCGCGGCGGAGAGGAACTACGTCTTCGGCGTTAACGCGATCGGGCTAAAGCGCGCCGGCTTCAGCGCAGCCGAACGCGACGAAATCAAGCGCGCTTTTAAGCTGCTGTACGCGAGCGGTCTCAACACGCGTCAAGCGCTCGAAGCGGCGGCTGCGACCGAGTTTGGACCGCTCGGACGCGAGTTCTTCTCCTTCGTCTCCGACGCGCGGAAACGCGGCATTGTTCCGTACCGACACGCCGGCAGGCAGCCGGAAGAATGAACTACGCAACCGTGCTTGCCGACACCTCGTTTCCTGCCGCGTCAGTACCGATCGCGAGCGCCGCAATCGGCGCCGTCATCCTCTTGTTCGGGCGCAAGCTGTTCTGGCTGTGTGTTGCCGCAGTCGGGTTCGCAGCCGGTGTCGAGATCGCACCACACATCGTTCAGCAACCATCCGGTCTTTTGCAGTTGACGTTCGCGATCGTGCTCGGATTTGTCGGGGCGTTACTGGCGTTGTTCCTGCAAAAGCTCGCCATCGGCGTTGTCGGGTTTGTCGCCGGCGGGCGCCTCGCTGTTGCGCTGCTCGCAGCGTTTTTCATCCAGCACGCCGGCTATTACTGGCTCACCTTTCTCATCGGCGGCGTGATCGGCGCGCTGCTTTTCCTGACGCTGTTCGATTGGGCACTGATATTCGTTTCGTCACTCGTCGGCGCTTACCTGATTCTGCGCGCGATCACGCTTCCGCCGACCGGCGCCACGATTGTTCTGATTGCGCTTGTCGTCGTCGGCGTGATCGCGCAGACGGGGATGCTGCGCCGCTCCCGCGGCGTCCCAGGTTAATGGCGGAAATGTCGCCTGCCGGTGAAGATCATCGCGAGCTTCCGTTCATTGGCGGCAGCGATGACTTCCTCGTCACGAACTGAGCCGCCGGGCTGAATCGCGCAGGTCGCTCCCGCATCGGCCGCCGCGAGCAGCGCGTCTGGAAAGGGAAAAAACGCATCGCTCGCGACCGCGCTGCCGGCTAACGACAAGCCAGACTCCTCCGCTTTCCACGCCGCGATTCGCGACGCGTCGACGCGCGCCATTTGCCCGGCGCCGATGCCGAGCGTGCGATCGCCGAGCGCGTAAACAATAGCGTTCGATTTCACGTGCTTCACCACGCGCCAGGCAAACATCGTCGCCGCGGTTTCTGCTTCAGTCGGCTGCCGATCGGTTACGACCATTGGCTGGACCTCGCCGTTCGCGACATCTTTGTCCTGCACAAGCAGGCCGCCGACGACGGAGCGGACATCCGGCAACGAGTTTCGGTCTGACTTCGGCTTCAATGCCCGAATCAGCCGCAGATTCTTCTTCTTCTGAAACATCGCCCGCGCGTTCGCCTCGAAATCCGGCGCGATGATCACTTCGCTGAAGATTTCGCTGATCGCCTTGGCGAGCGATTCATTGATCGGGCGATTGCAGATAATGATTCCGCCGAACGGCGCCTGCTTGTCGGTCGCGAACGCCTTTTCCCATGCCTCGCGCAGGTCGGCATCGGTCCCGACGCCGCACGGATTCGTATGTTTTAAAATCGCGACGGTCGGCTCGGCGAACTCGGCGATCAGGCTCGTCGCAGCACTGATGTCGAGAATGTTGTTAAACGACAATTCCTTGCCGTGAAGCTTCTCAAAATGTTTGTCGAAGTCGCCGTAGAGCGCCGCCGTCTGGTGCGGGTTCTCGCCGTACCGCAACCGTGTCACCATCGGCAGTGAAATTGAGAAGGAGGCGTCGGTTGCTTGTTCGCGATTCAGAAAATTGCTGATCGCGCGATCGTATTCGGAGGTCTTGATGAACGCTTTGATCGCAAGTCGCTCCCGCAACTTCAGCGTCGTTTCACCGTCGTGATCGTTCATCGTTTCGAGCACGGTCGCGTAATCGTCCGGGCTGACGACGACGGTGACTGACTCGTAATTTTTCGCCGCGCTGCGAATCATCGAAGGCCCGCCGATGTCGATCTGCTCGATCGCTTCAGCGAGCGTCACATCGGGATTCGCGACGGTCTTCTCGAACGGATAAAGATTAACAACGACCAGATCGATCGGTTGAAAGCCGCACTCCTGCGCCTGCTGTTCGTGGAGCGCATTGCCGCGCTTGTAAAGCAAACCGCCGTGCACGCGCGGGTGCAGCGTCTTGACGCGCCCTTCGAGCACCTCGGGAAAATCGGTGAACTGCGAAATCTCGCGGACCGGCACACCTTCCTTGCGGAGCAGCTCGGCCGTCCCGCCGGTCGAGATGATGTCGATCCCCTGCTTCTCGAGCGCGCGCGCAAACTCGACAACACCGCTCTTGTCGGACACGGAAATCAGCGCGCGGGTGATTTTCATCAGCAAAATCTCTCAGGAACGCAGGAAATCAGGAACTGAATTAATTTCCTGCGTTCCTGCTTCCCTGAGCGATACGACTGTTCAGCGGTCGAGCACGATGTGCTTCGCCATCGGGTAAAGCACCGGGCAGCAGCCGATCGTCTCGCAGAACGCCTTGCTGAAGTGGCTGAGGCTGGAGTAGCCGACCTCCGTCGCTGCTTCGGTCACGTTGTAGCGCCCGCTGCGGAGCAGCTCTGCCGCGCGTTCCATCCGAACATTGCGCAAATACTGCGGGATCGTCAGCCCGACTTCACGCGAGAAAACCCGGCTAAGATGGAATGGGCTGCAGCCAACTTCCTGGCCGAGTGCTTCGAGCGTGGGAGGATTGACCAGATCACGCGCGAGCAGCTCCTTCACCCGCGCCACGCGGTCGCGCGCGACCCGCTTTTGTCGCATGCAAAACAGCTCGGGATCCTTCGGCGCAAAAAGGAAGTGCGCCATCAGCTCGAGCGCTTTGCTTTGATACCAGAGACTCTGCGCCGCGCGCGCAACCGGCGGCTGTAACAGCGTGGAGAGCACGTTGCGCTGCTCGATCGTCATCGGCCGCGGCTCGGAGACGACTGGATCTCGCGTCCCGGAGAAAATTGCGGCGCGCACCGTCTGATCGAGTCCTGCCTCATCGCTTGCGAGCTGTTTCTGCAAATGCGCCCGGGAGAATTCCAACGTGACGAATTGATGATGATCGCGCGCCTCTCGGGACGCCGGCAGCGGCTCTTCGCCGACGGCATAGAATCCCGAGCTGCCGGCGATGTAATCGGCCCGCGCACTTCGTCCCACCGCTCCACGGCCGTCGAGGTTCAGACAAAACTCGACGCTTTGCGGATGAAAACTGAGACCCCAATCCAGCTCGCGCCGCGGCCGGAAATCGTGCCATTCGACGCTGAGGCCCAGGCTGGCGAAGTTGCCGTAGAGCTGGCGCCACCCACTCTGCACCTCGCGCCAGGCGCCGCGCTCCGCCAGCGCTCCGGTTTCGGAAATCATGCGCGGTTACTTACAAACTCGACGACGCGAACGCAAGAGTGGCCGTCAACCTCACCGGTGTCGGTCGAGGAAATTGTCGAACGATTCCTGCACGCGCTGGAACATCCGTTCGGCGTCCCGGCGGGTGCGGCGAAACGCTTCTTTGACGCGGCGTTTGATGATGTTTTCGTCGGCGTCATCTGCATCTTCGTCGCTCTGTTCCTGGTCGTCAGGCGGGGACTGCTCGATGGTCCTTTCGGTTTCCACCTGCTGCATGTTGGTGCCCTGATACATCCCCTCGACGCGCGTGATTTTTCCCCGGTTGGCGGCGATGTGGATCGTGCCGACCGGCTGGCGTCCGGCCACCTCCAGCGTGACGATCCAGGTTGGAATCCCGCGGCTGTCGGAACGGAGCGTGTAGCTGACCGAATCGAACACGACATGTGAGGTGTCCGCAGTGTGGTTTGCCACCGCGTAGGCGCCGCTGGAATCGAGATTCAGCTTCGAGGTGTCGATCGTTGCACCCGGGGTCGACCCAACGATCGCGCCGCGCGCGGGCCGATCGGAAACGATCCGTCCATCGGCTACGTCAATCTCGCGCAGCCCGCCCGTGACGCTTTCGTCGGCGACCAGCACCTTCCAGCGCGCCGGCTGCGGATTGCCGTCGACACCGGTGACAGAAATCACGTGGTGCATCGACCCGCGGCCGAGCTGTGCACCGATGATGCGCAACGCTTCGTAGGCGGTGCCACTTTCCTGCGCGCATGCGGGCGCGACGATCAGCAGCGACGCGACGACGATCTTCCACATGGCAAAAACAGAGCAACGATTTCGCCGCGCGTCACCTGTTTTCGATTGAACCGGCGCGCCTGTCGATTCAGCGTGAACACGGCTGATGAAAAGCAAGCAGGTCGAGTTCTCCAGCCACACGGGTAATCTTGCGTTGATGCGGAATTTCGTGCGCGAGTTCCTAAACGGCTATCCGCTGAGCGAGAAGGAGCGAACACTGATGGTGCTCGGAGTGGATGAGGCGTGCACGAACATCATTCGCCACGCGTATCATCTGCAAGACGATCAGCCGATCGCGCTCTGCCTCGAGGATTCGGGCGATTGCCTGCGCATGCGCTTGCGCGATTACGGCAAACAGGCGCCGCTGGAAGACATTCACGGCCGGCCGCCTGAGCTGATCAAGCCCGGCGGTCTCGGCGTTCACCTGATCCGGAGCGCGTTCGATAAAGTCGATTACATCCTGCGCAGTCGCGGGACGGAGCTGGTGCTCACGAAACGTTTGCAGCCGCAAACATGAAGCCGCCTGAGCCGGACCCCGCGTTCGAAGTCTCGCTGCGGCCGCCGATGTTCGGTGAGTTCACCGGTCAGACGAAGGTGACTGAGCGGCTGGAATTGCTGGTCGAGGCGGCGAAAAAACGCGGCGACGTGCTCGAGCATATTCTGCTCAGCGGCCCGCCCGGCCTCGGGAAGACGACACTGGCGCACATCATCGCCAACGCGATGGGCGTGAACGTCAAGAACACCAGCGGTCCGGTCATTGAAAAAGCGGGCGAACTCGCCGGCTTGCTCACGTCGCTGGAAAAAGGCGACGTGCTCTTCATTGACGAAATCCACCGGCTCCAGCCGAC
Source organism: Verrucomicrobiota bacterium (assembly GCA_902810735.1). Classification (GTDB taxonomy): domain Bacteria; phylum Verrucomicrobiota; class Verrucomicrobiia; order Chthoniobacterales; family UBA10450; genus CADDYX01. Next base: position 8,790 of record CADDYX010000112.1, read on the forward strand.
GATCGAGGAATACCTCTACCCCGCGATGGAGGATTACCGGCTCGACATCATTATCGACCAGGGGCCGCAAGCGCGCAGTCTGCGCCTGCAGCTTCCGAAGTTCACGTTGATCGGCGCGACGACGCGCGCCGGGATGGTCAGCGCGCCGTTGCGGTCGCGCTTCGGGATGACGGCGCGGCTCGATTACTACACTGCGGAGGAGATGCAGAAGATCATCACGCGCAGCGCTGGGTTGTTGAATGTGGAGATCGACCGGCAAGGTGCAGCCGAGATCGCCGCGCGCACCCGCGGAACGCCGCGCACCGCGAACAACCTGCTGCGCTGGGTGCGCGATTACGCGCAGGTGAAAGCGGATGGCCGCATCACCGCCGACCTCGCTGACCGCGCATTGACGATGCTCGAGATTGACCGCGACGGCTTCGACCAATGGGACAAGCGCATCATCGAGACGCTGATCCACAAGTTCAACGGCGGCCCGGTCGGGTTGAGCTCGCTCGCCGTTGCCGTTGGTGAAGAGGCAGGCACCCTCGAGGAAGTGAACGAGCCGTACCTGATCATGGAAGGCTACATCAAGCGCACGCCGCAAGGCCGGGTCGCGCTGCCAAACGCGTATCGCAAGCTCGGCCTCAAGCCGCCGGTCGGGCCGCAATCGGAGTTGTTCGGGAGCTGATTCGCCGCTGTTCCGCCTAACGCAGATGTCTCGACTGCGCTCGACATGACACAAAGTGCAGATTTGTTCAGAGGCGAGACGCCGAAGATGCTCAGCGTCGGCGAGCTGACGCGCATCATTCGCGGAACGCTCGAGACGAAATTCAACGCCGTCTGGGTGCAGGGCGAGATTTCCAATTACAAATCGCACCCGTCCGGCCACCAGTATTTCACGCTGAAAGATCATCGCGCGCAGATCGCGTGCGTGATTTTCCGCAACACGCTGCCGCGCAATGCAGCGCCACTTGCGGACGGCGCACAGGTGCAGGTTTACGGGAATATCACCGTTTTCGAAGCGCGCGGGCAGTATCAGCTCAGCGTCCAAATCGTGCAGACGCGCGGCGCCGGTCTGCTCCAGGCGAAGTTCGAGGCGCTGAAGCGCAAACTCGAGGCCGAGGGGCTGTTCGACGCCGCGCGCAAACGTCCGTTGCCGAAATTCCCGCAGCGGATCGGCATCGTCACGTCTGCCACCGGCGCAGCTATCCGCGACATGCTGAACGTCCTGCAGCGCCGCGCGCCAAACGTTCACGTGCTGATCAGCCCGGTTCGCGTGCAAGGCACTGGCGCCGCGACAGAGATCGCCGTCGCAATTCGCGAGCTCAACGAAGCGAACGACGCCTGGCGGCCGCCTGACCTCATTGTGCTCACCCGCGGCGGCGGCAGTATTGAGGACCTGTGGGAATTTAACGAGGAGATCGTC
>CADDYX010000113.1 GCA_902810735.1 Verrucomicrobiota bacterium
ATCGGCAGCGCCAAGCCGACGAACCAGGCCGTTCTCGACTGGGCGCGTGATGTCGCGCAGCTCACGCAACCCGAAAACATTTTCTGGTGCGACGGCTCGGAACGCGAGCACGACTACTTGTTAGGCGAGGCGATGGCGCAGAATGTCGTGATCAAGCTGAACGAGCAGAAGGTGCCGCGCTCCTACCTGCACCGGTCGAATCCGAACGACGTCGCCCGGGTGGAGCAGTTCACATTTATCTGCACGCCCACGAAGCAGGAAGCAGGTCCGACGAACAACTGGGCGGACCCGGCCGAGACGTACTCGAAGCTTCACAAGCTTCTCGGCGGCGCGATGCGCGGCCGGACGATGTTCGTCGTGCCCTACATCATGGGGCCGCCCGATTCGCCGCTGACCAAAGTCGGATTCGAAATTACCGATTCGATCTACGTCGTGCTCAGCATGCGAATCATGACGCGAATGGGCGAGGTCGCGGTCAAACGGCTCGGCAGTGATCCCGCCGGCGAATGGAATCGCGGCGTGCATTCGCTGCTCGATGTGAATCCCGAGCGCCGGTTCATCTGCCATTTCCCGCAGGACAACGCGATCATTTCGGTCGGTTCTGGCTACGGCGGCAACGTGCTGCTTTCGAAGAAGTGTCTCGCGCTGCGCATCGGCTCGTATCTCGCGCAAAAGCAAGGCTGGCTGGCGGAGCACATGCTCATTCTCGGCGTCGAATCGCCTGAGGGTAGGAAGCATTACGTCGCGGCGGCGTTCCCGAGCGCGTGCGGCAAAACGAATTTCGCCATGCTCATTCCGCCGCCGCATTTCAAAGGCTGGAAAGTCACGACTGTCGGCGACGACATCGCGTGGATGCAGATTCGCGACGGCCGGCTTTGGGCGGTGAACCCGGAGAACGGCTACTTCGGTGTCGTGCCCGGCACGAGCTACAAGTCGAACGCCAATGCGATGAAGTCGATCGAGCACGACACGCTCTACACCAACGTTGCGCTCACCGACGACGCCAACGTGTGGTGGGAAGGCAAAGACGGCGCGCCGCCGCAGCACGCGATCGACTGGCGCGGCAATGATTGGACGCCGGAATCGAAGGACAAAGCCGCGCATCCAAACAGCCGCTTCGCCACGCCGATGCAAAATAATCCCGCGCTCGATGCGCAAGTCGAAAACGGCGAAGGCGTGCCGATCAGCGCAATCATTTTCGGCGGACGCCGCAGCGATACGATGCCGCTCGTTTTCCAGGCCTTTGATTGGCAACACGGGACGTACATCGGCGCCACGATGGCGTCGGAAACCACCGCGGCCGCGACCGGAGCAGTCGGTCAGGTGCGGCGCGATCCGATGGCGATGCTCCCGTTCTGCGGCTACAACATCGGCGATTATTTCCGGCACTGGCTCGCGACCGGAAAACGGCTGACCAATCCGCCGCTTATTTTCCATGTGAACTGGTTCCGCAAAGGCGCCGACGGGAAATTCCTCTGGCCGGGCTTCGGCGACAACATGCGCGTGCTGAAATGGATCATCGATCGCTGTGAAGGACACGGCGGCGGCGCGGAAGTGGAGATCGGAACAATCCCGCGCCCCGAAGATTTTGATCTTGAGGAGCTCGACGTCTCGCGCGAAACGATGCGCGAGTTGTTCTCCATCAAACCAGATGACTGGCAGCGCGAGCTCGAGGGGCAGGCGAAATTTTTCGATTCGTTAGGCGGCGTCGTTCCCGCAGAGCTGCACGATCAACGTCAAAACCTGGCACAGCGGTTCTCCGAAACTAAACAGGAGTAACAGGATTGTACAGGGTTTGGAGAAAGCGGCTGCACACGTCTTCTTCAATCCTGTTAATCTCGTAAATCCTGCCTACTTCGATTCCGCTTTGTTGCACGTCTCGCTCCGCAAAACGATTGTCTCCGGTGGGTTCGAAAACCGCCGAAAAAGAATGCATCACCGCGCCGCCTGATCGCGGTTGCGTCGAGATTCGCGGCGCGCGTCAGAACAACCTGAAAGGCATCGATCTCGACCTGCCGCTCGGCAAGTTGAACGTCATCACCGGCCCGAGCGGGAGCGGCAAATCCTCGCTCGCGTTCGACACGATCTACGCGGAGGGCCAGCGGCGTTACGTCGAGACGTTCTCGCCTTACATGCGGCAATTCCTCGACCGGATGGACAAACCGCGTGTCGACGAGATTCGCGGGATTCCGCCGGCGATCGCGATCGAGCAGGCAAACCCGGTGAAATCATCGCGCTCGACCGTCGGCACGATGACGGAGATCAACGATTACCTGAAGCTGCTCTGGCCGCGGATCGCGCGCGCATTTTGTCCGAGCTGCGGCCGCGAGATTCGGCCGGAGACGGCGAAATCGATCGCGGACGAACTGTATTCGTCGCTCGCCGACAAATCGGTGCTGATCACGTTCTGGGTTTCGATTCCCGCAAAGACCGACGCGCGCGAGTTCTTTCAATTTCTACAGCAGCAGGGTTATCTCCGCGTTTGGTTGAACGGCGAAGTCGTTCGCGCGGACACCGACGCGAAAATTGATCGTCTCGGCGCGCGCGTGCAGGTGATTCAGGATCGGATCGCGCTCACGAACGACAATCGCGCGCGCGTTGCTGAAGCGCTCGAGACAGCACTGCGTTTCGGAAAGGACCGCGTCAACGTCATCGAAGTCGATTCGAAAAAGGAGCATCCGTTTTCGACCGGCTGGCATTGTGCGCATTGCGATCTCGACATACGACCACCGTCGACCGGCCTGTTCAGCTTCAACAACCCGCTTGGCGCGTGCCCGGAATGCCGCGGTTTTGGCCGCACGATCGGCATCGATCTGAATCGCGCGATTCCGGACCGCTCGCTCTCGATTGCGCAGGGCGCGGTTCGCGTTTTTCGCGGCGAGGAAATGGGCGAATCGCAGAAGGATCTGCTCCGTGCCTGCGCGCGACAAGAAATCGATATCCACACCGCTTTCGATGAGCTGCCGAAAAGCGACCAGGATTTCGTCATCAACGGCGAATCCGCTGTAGCCGCGGTCGCTGGCCGCGGTGTCGGCGGCGACGACGCCGGCTATACTGACGATTACGAGAGCGACGGCTGGTATGGCGTGCGCGGCTTTTTTAAATGGCTGGAAAGCAAAGCCTACAAAATGCACGTCCGCGTGCTGCTCAGCCGCTACCGCAATTACACCACCTGCCCGACGTGCGACGGCGGCCGCTTCCAACCCGACGCGCTGAACTACCGGCTCGTCACCTCGCAGGGCCACAACGGCAGCTCGCGCGGACGGCAGCTTACATTGCCGGATTTCAACGCGCTGTCGGTCAGCGAAGCGCGCGAGGTTGTCGCGAGCGCCGCCATTCCATCCGGCGACACAACGGCGGAGATGTTGCGCGATGAAATCGCCGCGCGGCTCGGTTATTTGTGCGAAGTCGGGCTTGGTTATCTGACGCTCGACCGTTCGACGCGCACGTTGAGCGGCGGCGAAGTGCAGCGGGTAAATCTCACGACCTGTCTCGGCGCGTCGCTCGTGAACACGCTCTTCGTGATGGACGAGCCGAGCGTCGGCCTCCATCCGCGCGACATCAGCCGGTTGATTCGCGTGATGGAGAATTTGCGCGACAAAGGCAACACGCTGCTCGTCGTCGAACATGAAGAATCGATCATTCGCGCGGCGGACAACCTGATCGACATCGGTCCCGATCGCGGCGAACGCGGTGGTGAGCTTGTGTTCACCGGCACGATGCAGGAGATGCTCGGTGGATCGCGACCTCCGGGCGCGATTAGATCGCGTTCGGAGAACGCGATCCACCATTCGCTCACGGCCGATTACCTGAGCGGCCGGAAGTCGATTCCCATTCCGAAGACGCGACGGAAATCTGCGTCTGCGCTGAAGATCACGGGCGCGCGCGAGCACAATCTGAGAAACGTTGATGTTGAAATCCCGCTCGGCGTTTTCAGCTGCGTGACCGGCGTTTCCGGTTCTGGCAAATCGACGCTGATCCACGACGTGCTCTATCGAAATTTGCTGCGCGCGAAAGGGCAGATGACGGAACAGGAGCCCGGCGCGTGCAAATCGGTCACTGGCGCTCACCGGGTTGGCGAAGTGGTGATGGTCGATCAGACGGCGCTGTCACGCACTCCGCGGTCGACGCCGATTTTGTATCTCGGTCTTTACGATCGTGTCCGCGAATTGTTCGCAGCTCTGCCGGAAGCGCAGGCGCAGGGCCTGACCGCGAGCGCGTTTTCGTTCAACTCCGGCAGCGGGCGTTGCGAACGCTGTTGCGGCACGGGTTTCGAGAAAATCGAGATGCAGTTCCTGAGCGACCTTTATGTCCGTTGCGCCGAATGCGAGGGCCGTCGTTTCCAGCCGCACGTGCTCAAAGTGAAGCTGCACGGCCGCTCGATCCACGACGTGCTGGAGATCACCGTGCGTGAAGCGATTCAGTTTTTCGCGCAGATCGGCGAATCGAAAACGCTCGGCCACAAACTCGATGTGCTCGACGAGGTCGGCCTCGGTTATCTGCGGCTCGGCCAGCCGCTGAACACGTTATCCGGCGGCGAATCGCAGCGGCTCAAGCTCGTCGCGCACCTCGACGATTCTGAAGGTGCCAAAGGCAAGCTTTTCATTTTCGACGAGCCGACGACTGGGTTGCACTTCGATGATGTCGCGCTGCTGGTGAAGGTATTTCAGCGGCTCGTCGCCGGCGGGAACAGTGTGCTCGTGATCGAGCATAACCTTGAGGTCATTAAATGCGCGGACTGGGTGATCGATCTTGGACCGGACGCTGGTGATGACGGCGGAGAAGTTGTCGCAGTCGGAACGCCTGAACAGCTCGCGAAAATCGAAGCGAGCCACACCGGACGGTTTCTCAAGTCGGTCATCTCGACCGCAGCGACAGATCTCGCAAACGTCCGTGAGATCCTTCGCCACGCTCAGGATGACCGCGAACAGGTGGCGCTCGCCGCTGAAAGTTCGCCGCGTTACGACACGAACGGCAACGGCAACAGCAGCGCGATCGCGATTCGCGGCGCGCGCGAGCACAACCTGAAGAACATCTCGGTCGAGATTCCGCGGGACAAGATGGTGATCATCACCGGACTGAGCGGCTCGGGGAAGTCGACGCTCGCGTTCGACATTCTGTTTTCCGAAGGGCAGCGCCGGTTTCTCGACAGCATGTCGCCGTATGCGCGGCAGTTCGTGGAGCAGCTTGAAAAACCGGACGTCGATCTCGTGGAAGGCGTGCCGCCGAGTGTTGCGATCGAGCAGCGCGTCACTCGCGGTGGCGGAAACTCGACGGTCGCGACGGTGACGGAAGTTTACCATTTTCTGCGCCTGCTCTTCGCGAAAACCGGCACGCAATTTTGTCCCGATTGCGATCTGCCGGTCGAGAAGCAGAGCCTCGCCGCGATCGTGAAGCAGGTTGAAACGGCGGCGCGTCGCGGTCCCCTCAAGGTTCTCGCGCCGCTCGTCAAAGCGCGCAAAGGATTTCACACCGATGTGGGCCGGTGGGCGGAGCGGAATGGCTTCGACACGCTGTTTGTCGATGGTCAGCTCGTGCCCGTCTCGCATTTCCGAAAGCTGGAGCGATTCAAGGAGCACACGATCGACGTCGTGGTCGGCGTGATCGACGCGAAGCGAATCAAAAAAGCGCGCAATCTGACTCAGCGCGCGCTGGAGATCGGCCGCGGCACGGCGCACCTGCTCGACGCCAAGCATCAGCTCGCGGTCATGAGTACCGAAATGAGCTGTCCCGGCTGCGGGCGTGCGTTCGAGGAGCTCGATCCGCGCATTTTCTCGTTCAATTCGCCGCACGGCGCGTGCGCGACCTGCCGTGGTTTCGGCGAGATCTGGCGCGGCGCTGACGCTGTTGACGAAGAGAGCGGCGAGTCCGTGCTCGAGCAGGAGCTCGCCGCCGATCGCGAGTTCGAGTGGATTGATGAGAGCGAAGCGCAAACTTGTCCGGATTGTCACGGCTCGCGCTTGAACGCCGTCGCGCGACACGTGCGTGTGCAGGGCGAGACGATCGACAACTTCACCGCGCTGGCTGCGGCTGAAGCGCGCGAGCTCATCGCGAAGCTGCGGTTTCGCGGAACGCACAAAACGGTCGCGGCGGATCTGATTCCTGAGATCGAGCAGCGGCTCGAGTTTATGGAAAACGTCGGGCTCGGTTATCTCCCGCTCGGCCGCTCAGCGAAAACGTTGAGCGGCGGTGAATCACAGCGGATTCGGCTCGCGGCACAGCTCGGATCGAATCTGCGCGGCGTGCTTTACGTGCTCGACGAGCCAACGATCGGTCTGCATCCGCGGGACAATCTGCGGTTGCTCGACACCCTTGCGGCGTTGCGCGAAAAAGGGAACTCGCTCGTCATCGTGGAGCACGACGAAGAAACGATGCGCCGCGCGGATCACATCATTGATCTCGGCCCCGGCGCAGGGATGCACGGCGGCGAGGTCGTCGTGCAGGGAACGCTGAGCGACATCGCACGTAACGCAAAATCGGAGACCGGCCGCTGCCTCCAGAACCCGATGTGCCACCCGACGCGGAAGGAGCGCCGCTCGTTGCGCGATGTCGAGCAGTGGATCGAGATTTGCGGCGCGCGCGCGAACAATTTGAAGAACGTCGACCTTCGTTTTCCGGTCGGGCGGCTGTCGGTCATCACCGGGATTTCGGGCAGCGGCAAATCGACTTTGATGCACGAGGTGCTCTGGCCGGCGGTGCGCGATCAGCTCGAAACAAAGAAGCGCGGCGGTAACGGCGATCTTTTTAAGCTGGTGAGCGGCGCGAGCGAGGTGGAGGCGATTTACGAAGTCGACCAGTCGCCGATCGGGAAGACCTCGCGCTCGACGCCGGCAACCTACATCAAAGTGTTCGACGAAATCCGCAGCCTCTACGCGCAATTGCCGGTCTCGCGTGTCCGCGGCTACAGCGCCAGCCGCTTTTCGTTCAACGCGGAAGGCGGCCGCTGTGAGACGTGCAAAGGACAGGGGCTGATCAAACTGGAGATGAACTTTCTGCCGAGCAGCTTTGTGCCGTGCGAGGATTGCGGCGGGCAGCGTTACAACGCGCAGACACTCGAGGTTCTCTACAACGACAAATCGATTGCCGACGTGCTCGACATGACGATCGAGGAGGCGGCGATCTTTTTTGCGGCGAACAACAAGATCGCGCGGCCGCTGTCGTTGCTCGCCGATACCGGTCTCGGTTATCTAAAGCTCGGGCAGCCGAGTCCGACATTGAGCGGCGGCGAAGCGCAGCGATTAAAGCTGGTGACGGAGCTCAGCCGCGGAGTCGGTCGCGCGCAGAACGAGCGGCTGCGTAAAATGCGGAAACCGAAGTCGACGCTCTATCTGCTGGAAGAGCCGACGATTGGATTGCACATGGCGGATGTCGAGCTGCTCGTGAAAGTGCTGCATCGGCTCGTGGATGAAGGAAACACGGTGATCGTGATCGAGCATAATCTCTGCGTGATCGCGGAAGCCGATTACATTGTCGACATCGGACCGGAAGCTGGCGCGGAGGGCGGCGAGATCGTCGCCGCCGGCACGCCGGAGGAAGTGGCGAAGAGCCGCGTTAGTCGCACCGCGCCATTTCTGCGCGACGCGCTTGGGCTTTCGCGACGAAAGGAACGGACCGCCGCGTGACCTTCGCCTACTGGGTTCACAACCTCGACCCGTTTGTCTTTCGGCTTTGGGACAACGTCGGCCCACGCTGGTACGGGCTCGCCTACGTCTCGGCATTCATTGCCGCGTACCTGTTGCTCGTCTGGCTGGCCAAGCGTCGCTATCTGGATCTCCGGCCTCAGCAGGTTGGCGATTTCGTTACGTGGGCGGCGCTGTTCGGCGTGATGATCGGCGGCCGCCTTGGATACGTGCTCTTCTACCGACCGGACATGCTGCGCGAGCCGCTCTCAATCCTGCGCGTCTGGGAAGGCGGAATGGCGAGCCACGGCGGCATTCTCGGGCTGTTCTTCTTCGGCCTCTACTATGCGCGGCGGCACCGCGTCTCCTGGCGCAACATCGGCGACGGTCTTTGCGTCGCTGCGCCGATCGGTCTGTTCTTCGGGCGCTGCGCGAATTTCATCAACGGTGAGCTCTACGGTCGCGCGGCCCAGGTGCGGTGGGCGGTGCAGTTTCCAAAAGAACTGCTCGACGTGACAAACGCGGCCGAAGCTGAGCGCGCGGTCGCGGTTTGCCAGCGAATCGATCCAGCGCTCACCACGCCGGAGGCGATCGTCGAGAGCGCGCGCACGCATCCGCAGGTCGTCGACGCGTTGCGTGGAATATTGACGCCGCGGCACCCGTCGCAGTTGTACGAAGCGTTTGCGGAAGGCGTGTTGTTGTTCACGATCCTGTGGTTCGTCCGCACGCGTATGCGCCAGCCGAATGGCGTCATTATCGGCTTGTTCATGATCTGCTACGCGGTGTTCCGCATCGTGTGCGAGCAGTTTCGCGAGCCCGACGCGCCGCTTGTCGGAATCTTCACGCGCGGCCAATTCTTCTCGTTTTTCCTGATTGCGATCGGGATCGCGTTCATCGTCGTCGCCAAAAAGCGGCCGACGTTTCCTGCTGCGATCAAAGCAAAGACGTAGTAACTTCCGCGGCAAGTTGCTCCTGATCGCGCTTCCGAAACTTCTCGCGGCCGGCGGTCTTCTCTTCGCGTTCGAGCACGCGACGATCGCCGGCAAGGTAGTGCTCGCGGCGCTGGCGCTCGGCTCGATCTTCAGCTGGTCGATCATGGTCACGAAGCTGCGCGTGATTCAGTTCGCGAAAGGACAAACCGCGCGGTTTCGTGCCGCGTTTCGCAAAGATCGGCAACCGCTGCGCTTGTTCGAAAGCAACGCGCGGTTCCCGGGCGCGCCGCTGTTCAACGTCTACCGCGCCGGCTGCCAGGAGCTCGCGTTTCATCTGCTCGGCTCGCCCGAAGTCGATGAAACATTCCGCGCGCGCCTGGAGGTCGCGGACAAGATTTCACCCGCGCAGATGAACGCGGTGCGCGCCGCGATGGAGCGCGCTGTTGGCGAGACGGCGCTCGGTCTGGAATCGCAGATGATCCTGCTCGCGTCGGCCGTCAGCGGCGCACCGTTTCTCGGCCTTCTCGGCACCGTCTGGGGAGTGATGGACGCGTTCACCGACATCGCCGTTGCCGGTTCGGCCAGTCTCGCCACGATGGCGCCGGGAGTTTCGGGCGCTCTGATCACGACAGTGACCGCGCTGTGCGTCGCGATCCCGGCGATGTTTGGCTACAACTTTCTCGTCACCAGCATCCGCGCGATGATCGTGGAGATGGACAACTTCGCGGCGGAGCTCGCCTCGGAATTCGAGCACAAATACGTCGACCACAGCGTGGGCGAGGCGGCGTTCCGCCATTGACGCGATGCGCCGTTATTCCCAGCGACACAACCTGACGACGCTGTCCGAGATCAACGTGACGCCGCTGCTCGATCTCGCGTTCGTGCTTCTGATCATCTTCATGATCACCACTCCGCTGATCGAGAACAGCATGAACCTGATCATTCCTTCGAGCGGGGTCGCCAACGCGCCGGTCAATGCGTCTCAGGTGCAGATCATCTCAATCGATCGGGCCGACAACCTGAAGCTGAACAACGAAACAGTCGACGCGCAAAGTCTGTTCAGCCGGCTCGCCGAGCTGAAGCAGCAGAACGCCGACGTCGCGGTGGTGATTCGGCCGGACCGCGAGCTGCCCGTCCAGAAGCTGATCACGTTAATGGACGCACTGCAGCGCGCGCAGATCAGCAAAGTCGGTATCGCGACGAAATCGGAAACGAAATAACGGATGGGCGGCCGTCGTTTCTGGCGAAACGTTGTGATCATTGGCGGTGTGCACCTTGCGCTATTCGCCGGATTGATTCGGTGGAGTGGCGCGGCCAGACAGATCACGTCGCAGCAGGTGGTCTGGTTGAGCGGCGACGAGCCTGCTGGATCGGCGGGCGTGGCGAAGCGCGCCGTCGCGTCCGCAACTCCGACGCCGGAACCCGACGCGGGCGAAATACCGGAGTCGGAGGAGCAGCAATCGGCGGCGCCATTGAAGAGTGACATTCAACTGCCGACCCCGACGCCGTCAGCGACAGCGACACCGATACCTATGGCGACCCCTCGCGTCCGGCCGAGCACAACGCCCAAGCCGCTGCCGATCGCAAAAGCTTCCCCGAAACCCACCGCGAAACCGAAGAAAG
>CADDYX010000114.1 GCA_902810735.1 Verrucomicrobiota bacterium
ACATTCGAGCCGAGGTCTTCGAATTCGAGCGAACAGGCGAAGTCGGCGAGTTGATGAGCGAGCGAGAGAGCCATAAGCGAGCTTGCAACGTGGCGAAGAATGTGGGCGCGGCAAGCGGCGCGGGCGCGTCGCACTTGCCGTGCCGAGGCACACACGCAAAGTCACGGGATGAGCAAAGTCTACCCGAACGCCGCCGCCGCGCTCGACGGTCTCCTCCACGACAATATGACCATCGCTGCCGGCGGCTTCGGATTGTGCGGCATCCCGGAAAATCTCATCGCCGCGTTGCATGACAGCGGCGTGAAAGGTCTGACGATCGTCGGCAATAACGCGGGGGTGGATGACTTCGGAATGGGCGTGCTGCTCCAGCGCCGACAGGTGAAAAAAGTGATGGCGTCGTACGTGGGCGAGAACAAGGAATTCGAGCGCCAGGTGCTCAGCGGCGAGCTCGAGCTCGAGTTGATTCCGCAGGGCACGCTGGCGGAGCGGCTGCGCGCGGGCGGCGCGGGAATTCCGGGCTTTTACACCCGCACCGGCTTCGGGACAAAGTTGACCGAAGGCAAAGAGACGAAGTCGTTTGATGGCAAGGAATACGTGCTCGAGCCCGGCATCCGCGCCGAGGTGTCTATCGTTAAGGCGTGGAAGGGCGACAGCTCGGGCAACCTCGTTTACCGCATGACCTCGCGGAATTTTAACCCAATGATCGCGACCTGCGGAAAAGTCTGCGTCGCGGAAGTCGAAGAGCTTGTCGAGCTCGGCGAGCTCGATCCCGACGGGATCCACACGCCCGGGATTTTTGTCGACCGCATCGTGCAGGGAGAAAAATACGAGAAGCGGATCGAGTTCCGCACCGTACAGGGCGCGACCGTCGCCAAAGCGGGGTCGGGCGTTCGCGACCTGCTCGCAAAACGCGCCGCGCAGGAGTTGCGCGAAGGGTACTACGTCAATCTCGGCATCGGCATTCCGACGCTCGTCGCCAACTACATTCCGGAAGGAATGCACGTCACGCTGCAGTCGGAGAACGGCTTGTTAGGCATTGGCCCATTTCCCAGACCGGGCGAAGAGGACCCCGATCTCATTAACGCCGGAAAGCAAACGATCACGACGATGCCGGGCTCGGCGTTTTTCTCGAGCGCAGATTCGTTCGGCATGATCCGCGGAGGTCACATCGATCTCGCGATCCTCGGCGCTTTTGAGGTAGCCGATAACGGCGACATCGCGAACTGGATGATCCCCGGGAAAATGGTCAAAGGTCCCGGCGGCGCGATGGACCTCGTCGCCGGCGTGAAGCGCGTCGTCGCGGTGATGGAGCACACCTCCAAGGACGGCAGTCCAAAAATCCTGAAGCAATGCACCTTGCCGATCACCGGCAAAGGCGTCGTCAATCTGATCATTACGGAGCTCGCGGTTTTCGAGGTGAAACAAGGCGGCGGTCTCGTGCTTATCGAGCTGCAACCCGGCCACGACCTCGACGAAGTGCGCGCAAAGACCGGCGCGCCGTTCGATCTCGCGCTAACGAGCTGACTGGCGTTCGCGCGGACAGATCAGTACGAGCAACGACCCGATAATCCAGCACACGATCATCAGTGCAAAACCACGGCTGAATGAGCCGGTCTGCTGGCTGAGGTTACCGAAAATTTTCGGGCCAAAGAACCCGCCGATGCTGGCAGTGCAGTTGATAAACCCGATAGCGGCTGCGGCTGCGGCGCTGGTGAGAATCTCAGACGGCAATGTAAAGAACGCCGGGAAATAGGCGATGGTGCCGCTTGCGATGATGCAGCATAGCGCCACGAGCAGTGCGTTCGAGCGCGGAAACAAAAACCACGTGCCGAGCGCCGCTGCCGCGACGAGCTGCGGAACGGCGAAATGCCACCGGCGTTCGCGCATGCGATCGGAACTCCAGCCATTTACAAGGAGCGCGACAGTGGCAATCGCGAAGGGGATCGCGCCGATCCAGCCGACGCGATGAACGTCCCAGCCGGTGAGCCGTTGCAGAATCGTCGGGAACCAAAGCCAGAACGCGTAACCGCCGACGTAGGTGCTGAACAGCGCCGCAGTGAGCACGAGCACCGCCGGATGACGCAGCGCCTGCCAGATCGACATGCGCTCGGCGTGCGCTTTTGCCGCGCGTTCGTCGGCGAGCCGCGCGTTGATCCAGTCACGTTCGTTCGCCGCGAGCCAGCGCGCATCGGTTGGTCGATCTGGGAGATAGAACAACGTCGCTACTCCGAGGATCACCGCCGGCGCACCTTCGACCAGAAACAGCCAGCGCCAGCCGGCGAGATTCAGCCAGTGAGCACCGAGGATGCTCCCCGCAATCGGTCCGCCAATCATGAATCCGATCGGGATCGCTGCCATGAAACGCGCGACCGCTTTGCCGCGATCTTCAGCAATAAACCAATGCGACAGATATACGATCACGCCCGGGAAAAACCCGGCTTCCGCTGCGCCTAACAAAAAGCGCGCGCCGTAGAGTTGCAGCGGCGTTTGGACCATCGCCGTCAAAACCGTCAGCAGTCCCCACGCGATCAACGTGAGCGAGAGCAGCTTGCGCGCGCTCCAGCGTTCGACCAGCAACGCGCCGGGAACTTGCAGCGCGAAGTAGCCGATGAAGAAAATGCCGTTCGCCGTGCCGATGATTGCGTCATCGAGCCGCAGATCGCCTTTCATGCCGAGCGTCGCGTAAGCGATGTTCGTGCGATCGAGATAATTCGCGATGTAGAGCAGGAAAAGGAACGGCAGCAGCCGCCATCCGATGCGGCTGCGCGCGCTTTCGCCGATTGCGTCCACTACACCATCGGCCGAAAGCGGCCGACGACTTCCTGCAGGCGTTCGCTGATCTGGCCTAACGAGCAGACTTCGGCGGCTTCCAGCAGCGCGGGGAAGCAGTTCTCGTCCGAGTCGACGATTGCCGCCAGTTTGTCGAGCGCCTGCTCGGCTTTGCCTGCGTTCTTCGCTTTGAACTTCTTCAGCCGGTCGATCTGCTGCTGCTGTTTCGAACGCGGCGTCCGGACCAGCTCGACTTCCGGCATGTCATCGCTGCCGTTGCGATAACGGTTCAGCGCGACGATCGGGCGCGTGCCGTCGTAGATCTGCTGCTCGTAGCGGTGAGCGGCGGTTTGGATTTGCGACCGCTGATAACGGTTTTCGACCGCGCCCATCACGCCGCCGAGCCGCTCGATCTCGCGGAATTCCTCCACGATCGCGTTCTCCACCGCGCGCTCTACCGCTTTCATGCCCGGCGAACCGCTCAGCATGTTCATGGTGTGCTTAAAGATGCCCGATTCCTCGAGCAGGATGGCCTGCGAATGCGACGCGAGCCGGATCCATTCTTCGCTCGGCGTGGTGAACGGCTCGTCGGCACTGTTCGAGTGGCACGAGTTCGTCGCGTTCATGTAGGCGAGCATCAGCTCGGCCGCGGTGCGGGTGAGATTGTTTTTGAACTCGGCGGCGATCAGCGATCGGCCGCTCGTCTGAGTGTGCAGCTTGAACAACTGCGCTTTCGGTCCCGCGCCGAATACATCGCGCATTCCGATGGCCCAGATTTTTCGCGAGACCCGCGAGAGCGCGATGTATTCCACGTCCAGTCCGCAATCGAGGAAGAATGAAAGCCGCGGACCGAACACATTCACGTCCGCGCCGCGCGCCATCAGCATCTCGACGTAGGCGAATCCGTTGGAGAGCGTGTAAGCCGCCTGCTGCACCGGCGTCGATCCCGCTTCGCCGATGTGATAGCCGCTGATTGAAACCGGATACCACCGCGGCATGTTCTCGCTCGTCCATTCAATCATGTCGCAGAGGAAGCGGAGCGACGCTTCGACCGGGAAAATGGTTTCGTTCTGCGCCTGAACTTCCTTGAAAATATCGGCCTGAACCGTGCCGCGGAGTTTTGGGACAACGTTGTCGCCGAAGCGCCGTTTCGCCGCGGCGATGTACATCGCCATCATGATCGGCGCCGGGCCGCTGATGGTCATCGAGGCGGAGAAATCGGGCGAGCCGAGATCGAAGCCGTCGTAAAGGCGGACCATGTCTTCGACTGTGTCGATCGCGACACCGCCCTCGCCGATTTTCCCGAAGACGCCGTCCGCATCTGAGTCGATGCCGTAGAGCGTCGGCCCGTCGAACGCCGTGCTGAGGCGTTTTGAGCGCTGATGTGCGCTGAGGAAGTGGAACCGCTTGTTCGTGTCCTCCGCCAGCATCAGGCCGGAGAACAAGCGCGTCGGTTCTTCGGGCGGACGGACTTTCGGCGCGGGCGCAGATTTGCCGTTCGCGCCGTTCTGTTGTTGCCGCGATCGCGGGCCGCGGCCGGCAACCGCGGCTACAGTGTCGGGCGATTTGCGATTGCCGTAGCTGCCGGTCTCGATCGCGCCGTTCGTCTGGAGTGGCTCGAGATACATCTCGCGATATGCGGCCGCGAGATACGGAAATTCGCCGGGCAAACCTTCGCCGAAGAGGTAACGCGCAATCTCGCCCGGCTCGTCGATCTCCGGAAGCGCGAAGCGCGGCAGCTGCAAACCGGTCGGCGCTTTCGTGATCGGGATCTCCGATTTGAGCTTCGCCCAGCGCTCGGTCAGCTCCCGCCCGAACGCTTCATCCGTACGCGCACGTTTCACCTGATCGAGCACGAACTTTCCGTGCTTCTCGACCGCTTCGACAACTGCTCCGAGTTTGCTCATCTACTTTTCACCTTCGCTGCGGTAGGGACGGCACGCTGCGCCGTCCGCGACGCGCCCGACGCTCGCGTCCCACCATTTTTCGTAATCAGTTCGTAAAGCTCATCCACCCCGCGATCGCGATGCCGTTTCGCCACCGTCGCGACGATCTGCTGCTTGCGTTTGTTTTGCGTGAGGCGCTGCTCGATTTCCAATAAGGCCGCCTTCGCCCGATCGAGATCGGTTTTGTTCACGACAACAATCTCGGCGACGTCGAGCATCACGATCTTCTGCAACTGCAAGCGCGCGCCGTAATCGGGATTCATCACGAGCACCGTTTGATCGACCAGTTTGCTGCGGAACGGCATCGCTTCCTGGCCGGTACCCACCGTTTCGATGAATACATAATCGAACCCGGAATGCGCGAGCAGCTCGAGGCAGCTCTCCGTCGCGGGCGAAAGTCCGCCGGCCTGCCCGCGCGTCGCCATGCTCCGCATGAAAATCCGATCATCCTGTGAGTTGATCATCGTCGCGCGGTCGCCGAGCAGCGCGCCTTCACCGACAACGCTGGGATCGTGCGACAAAATCGCGAGCCGTCCACTCGGCTGATCGTGCAGGAAACGCAGGACCAGCTCGTCGATCAACGTCGTCTTCCCTGCCCCACCCGGCCCGGTGAAGCCGATCACTTGCGCACGGTGGGAGTTTCGCGCCGGTGTTCTCGTCTGCGGCTTCTTGCCCGACGTAAACGCCTCTTCGATTTCGGTGAGCTTTCGCGCGAGTGCAAGATCGCCATTGCCGCTGCGCTTGGCCCGGCGTTTGCCGTAGTGGTCGCGCACGTAATCGGCCATCTGCTCGAGCGACGTTCCGGCGAAGAAGATCTGATCGACGCCTCGTCGCTTCATCAGCTTCACGTCGGCCTGCGTGATCGTTCCGCCGCCGCCTCCGAAGACCGCGATGTCGCTCGCGCCTTTCCTGCGCAACACGCGAACCACTTCCGCAAAAAATTCGATGTGGCCGCCGTTGTAGCTCGAGATGCCCACGGCCGCGACATCCTCCTGAATCGCCGCGCGTACGATGTCGCTGACGTAGCGGTGAAATCCGAGGTAGACGACCTCGATGCCGTGCCGGATGAACTCGAGGTTGATCGTGTTGATCGCGCTGTCGTGGCCGTCGCAAATTGGCACGGCGGTCAGGACGCGAACGGGCGATCTCATGGAGCGGAAAAACTAGACAGGATTTCGAGGATTAACAGGATTGATTCGCAGCCGGCAGCACGCGTTGTCGTGTCGCAATTTCATGTCGTCGCACGAACAGAATTGCCGTCGGGCGACTTGAGGTTTACAACCATGGCGCCAGCGGCAGCGATGGCGGAGTTACCCGGACACTGAGGATGAACAATTTTACCGCACCGTTCGCGAAAGCGTTGATCATCGCGGCAGCAGGCCTTGCTTGCGCGACCGCATCCGCGGCCGGCCACCACCAGTCGGGCATCACGGGACAGGTGCTTCTTTACAGTTGCCCGGTGGTGTTTCCCGGCGCGAACTGCTATCGGCCTTATCAGACCAGCTTTGTTGTCGAGACAGAATCAGGCCGTTTCGTCACAACGGTGATGAGCGGCCCGCACGGACGTTTCGAGGCTTTCCTCAAGCCTGGCGACTACGTGCTCGTTGCTGACCCCGCGACGCAGCCGTTTCCTTTTCTGAAGCCGCTCGCCGTGCACGTCGACAAAAAGCAGTTCACGACTGTGACGGTGGTTTTCGACAGCGGCATCCGCTGAGCACCGCTCAGGCGATCGTAGCCGGTCTGTATTGTCCGATCTTCAAATGACTGATCCACTCGATTTCACCGGCAAGGTGGTGCTCGTGACCGGCAGCTCGCGCGGCATTGGCGCGGAGACAATCCGCGCGTTCGGCGCACGCGGCGCACGCTGCGTCGTGAACTACGTCGCGGACGCGCAGGGCCAGAACAGAGCCGAGGCGGAGAGTGTTGCGCGCGATCTGCGCGAGCCGCTGGTCCTGCAATGCGACGTGACGAACACCGGCGAAGTCGAAGCGATGATGAAGCAAATCGCTGATCGGTTCGATGGATTGGACATCCTGGTCAATAACAGCGGCATCATCCGCGACCGCACGATGAAGAAGATGACGCTCGACGAATTCGAGTCGGTCATCCGGGTGAATCTCGCCGGCACGTTCAACGTGACAAAACACGCCGCGACCGTCCTGCGGAGCGGCGGGCGCGTGATCAATCTCTCGAGCGTCAGCGGCCAGATGGGCTTGTTCGGCCAGGCGAATTATTCGTCGAGCAAAGCGGCGATTATCGCGCTCACCAAAGTTTCGGCCCGCGAGCTCGCACGTCAGCAGATCACGGTCAATGCAATCGCGCCGGGATTTATCGATGTCGGAATGAGCAAAGGCATGCCGGACGAAGTGACGGAAACTTTCAAAAAGCAGATTCCGCTCGGCCGTCTCGGGGAAGCGCGCGAAATCGTGGACGCCGCATTGTTTCTCGCCTCGCCGATGGCGAGCTACATCACCGGTCACGTGCTCAACGTGAACGGCGGCTTCTACATGGGATAGCTACGGCGCGTCCGGCGGCGGAGGCGGACGGTGGCGCATTCCGCGGACGTGTCGCTGCTCCAGTTCGTCGAGTCGCTTTTTCTGTTCGGCTGTGAGGTGCGGCGCGATCTGATCGTGCGCCTGCCGCATCGTCTGGTCCACGCGCTGGCTGGTTTCGCTGCGGATTTTTTCGAGCTCAACCGCGGTGCGATCGACGATCGGTCGAATCGTATCGAACTGCTGATCCGTCAGCTGCAATTCGCGTCGCAGATGTTCGCTCATGCGGCCTCGAAAATGCCCGGCGTGCCGCTCAACGATCAGTGCGTGGATGCGCCACATCGCGCCGAACGCGCCGATCGCGATCCCGGCGAAGAAGACAACGAGCAGCGCGAGTGCGATCTGCCACTTCAACGCTTTCGTCATTGAAACGCCCCCGTTTCAATCGCGCTGTCGGCGATCGCGTAAGCGTTGCCGTAAGGATCAGCGGAATCTTCGGCGGCGTTTGCCTCCCACCATGCTCCCGCTGTGGCGGCAAGTGCGACAACCGCTGCGATGAGCGCGACGCGGCGAACCGCGCCCGCGATGGGCGGCAGCCGATCGGGCGACGAGCGCGCCATTGCGACGACCCGCGTATCAAACCCAAACGGCATTTCGGGAGCAGTCTCGTCGCACTGCGCCGCGGCGCGGAGCAACCGGGATACGTCATTGTCCAGCGGCCTCATGTTCCCTCCCTCTGCATCCGCGAAAGGTGTTGCTTTAGTTTTTGTCGCGCGCGGAACGCTCTCACTTTCACCAGCGACTTGCTCCATCCGACCGCCTTCGCGATTTGCTCCACTGAAATTCCCTGCAGGTAAAGCATGTCGATAATCAGCCGCTCCACCGGCTTCAAGGCGCTCAGCAGGCGTTCAACGACTTCGCGCGAGGCGAGCTGCTGATCGGGCGCGAGTTCATCGCTTGTTCTTGCGAGCTGATCGAGCACAGCCTCCTGCTCTTCGCTCAGGTCGGCGCGACGCAGCTCCGGCCGCGCTTTTTCCGAGGCAAGTGCATTGCGGCAGGTATTGACCGCGATCCGCGACAGCCAGTGCTGCAACGGTGCAGCGCCGGAATACTGATCGAGATGCTGAAACATTTTCACAAAAATCATCTGGCAAAGGTCCTCTTCAGCGGCGCGTTGCGGCCGATGCGCGCGGACGATCTTGGCGACCAACGGATATAACTGCTGAACCAATCGACGCGCGGCCGCGTCGTCACCACGCGAGGCGTCACCAACGAGCTGTCGCAGCTCGTGATCGTCAGCAATTTGCTCCACAACGTCTCCACACCAGAGCAGATGACAGCTGATGCCGCGGCGCGGTTACAACTTTCGCCGTTGCGAAAAGATGTTGTAACCAAAGCAACGCGCGGCGTGTCATTCCCGGCAGAGGCGCATCAGTACTGCGCCCGTAAACCAACGAAATCAATGAAGATGAAACTGAAACTTATTGCACCCGGCATCGCTGCCGCCCTCGCGCTCGGCACCATCGCAGTCAGTGCTGAAAATCCCGGCGCCGGTCCGCACCGCGGCCACGGCCGCGGAATGCACAACCCGCTGGAACATCTGACGCGCGATCTCAACCTCACGCCCGACCAGCAAGCGAAGGTCAGCCCGATCATCGATCAGGCACGACCGCAGATTCGGGCGATCCACCAGGAAGCGATGCAGAAGATGCGCACCGTGATGGACAACACGACGGCGCAAATCCGTCCGCTCCTCACGCCTGAGCAACAGCAAAAGCTCGATTCGATTCAAAAAGCGCACGAGCACATGCACCAGGCGATGCAAGAGATGCACGACGCGACGGACGAGTAAATTCGTTCCCGCTCCGAAACGGCGATGATCCGCGCGATCATCGCCGTTTTTTGCGTAGCAACATCGCGCGTCGCGAAGTTTGACCGACTGATGCGCGGACATTAAGTCGAGCGGCATGCGAGACCCGAACGCAACACGCGCCGCCTACGGCCCGTGGCTCGTCGGTCTCGGCGCTGCTCTCTGGGGAACGGAAAGCGCGTGGCGCATCCCGCTCAACGACCTGTTCGATGCGCAGGTGATCGTGTTCTGGGAACACGTGCTGATCATCGCGATGTTCCTGCCGTTCCTCATCCCGCAGCTCGGGGAACTCCGAAAAATCAGCGGCCGCACCTGGGCATTTCTGATCTTCTCCGGGTTCGCCGGCTCGGCGGTCGGCACGGTGTTCTTCACCCTCGCATTGAAGAACGGAAATCCCACGGTCGTGAACGTCGTGCTCAACGTGCAGCCGCTGATCTCGACCGCCGGCGCATTCCTGATTTTCCGTGATCGACTGACGCGCGCATTTTTCGTGTACGCGGCCATCGCCATTGTCGCCGGCGTTTTTCTGTCGGTCGAACATCCAACACTCATCGGCGTCTCGTTCGAGCAAGCTGGTCTGAACATCGGCTCCGGCTACGCGCTGATCTGTGCACTCTTCTGGGGCCTCTCGACCGTGGCCGCGCGCGGCGTGATGCTCGGAATGCCGCTCCGGCTCGCGTCGAGCATGCGGGTGGCCGTCGGGCTGGTCTGCATGACCGCGATTCTCGCGATCTATGGGAAACTAAATGGCGCGGCTCTCTGGCCACCGGCTGCGCAGCAGCACGCTGCAGTCGCAATCGGTGCGCTCGTTTTGCTCGCCTCGGTTTCCGGCGGCATCCCGTTGATTATTTACTTCGAAGGATTGCGGCTGACCCGCGCTTCGACTGCCGGTTATTTCGAGATGATGCAAACGCTCGCGGCGGTCTGCATCACGTGGGGGTTTTTCCACGCGACGCTTCAGCCGCATCAGGTAATCGCCGCAATCGTCCTGATGCTCGCGGTCGCGATGCTGCAGCGGGCGCAGG
>CADDYX010000115.1 GCA_902810735.1 Verrucomicrobiota bacterium
GCCCTGCTCCTGCAGAGGCCGCGCTTCTACATTCCCCTGCTGATTAACGGTGAAGTAGCCGCTGCCCCAGCGATCGATGTTGTAAGTGGAAATCGCAGCGTCGACGTCCCACTCAGGCCTGGTTTTTTCGAGTGTCGCCACGGGAGGAGAACGCATTCTCAAACAAGCGCACGAACATGCAAGCGTGGCTGTATGAAATTGGCCAGCGCACTCCGCGCCGTCGCCCGGTCAGCTTGTTTTTCGTGACCGTCCTGATACCGTTTCGCGGGATGAACAAAACGGTCATCGAGGTGCAGGTGCGTGCGGTTTTGCCCACCAGCGGCGGCTGCGCGGTGTTCCTCGGAAATGGGGAGAAAGTGTTCATTATTTACGTCGACCAGACGGTCGGCAGCGCGATCACGATGTTCATGCGCGACGTCTCGAAAGAGCGGCCGCTGACGCATGATCTGATGGGTCACCTGATGACGGCGCTCGGTGCAAAGGTGGAGCGCGTCATCATTAACGATCTCAAGAACGCGACCTACTACGCGCGAATGATCATCATCGCGGAGAATGAGCTGCAGCAGAAAAAGATCATCGAGCTCGATGGACGGCCGAGCGATTGCATCGCGATGGCCACGCAGCAGAAAGCACCGATTTACGTCAGCCAGGATGTCTGGGACGAAGTCGACGACATGAGCGACGTCCTCCGGAAAATGGAGGAAGAAGGGCTCAAGCCCGATCCGGATCCCGAAGCGGAATCGGAAGAATCGACCGAAGAAGAGTAGCGCGTCGCGCTAGAGGAAGAGTTCGGGGTAATGACTCTGCGCCACCGCCGCGCAGCGTTCGAGAATCGCAGAGGGCGTATCGAGCTGCAGCACATCCTGCACGAGCTGCTGGCACTCCGGCATCGCCACACTTTGCACCGCGCGCTTGACGCGCGGCACGAGCGTCGCGCCGACGCTTAGCTCGTCGATTCCCAAACCGAGCAGCAGCGGCACGAGCGCAAGGTCGCCCGCCATTTCACCGCAGACGCCGACCCAGATCTGATGCGCGTGCGCCGCATCGGCGACCGCTTTGAGCAATCGCAGGACGGCCGGATGCGTCGGCTCGTAAAGATGGGCGATGCGCTCGTTCACGCGATCGACGGCCATCGTGTACTGGATCAAATCGTTCGTGCCGATGCTGAAAAAATCGACCTCTGGCGCGAGGCTATCAGCCGAGATCGCGGCGCTCGGGATTTCGATCATGGCGCCGACGTCGGGATCAGCCGCAAACGACGAATCCTCGCGCTTCAGCTCGGCTTTGCACTCATCGAGCATCGCAATCGCCCGGCGCAGTTCGTGCAGGCCCGAAATCATCGGGAACATGATTTTTACATTGCCGCTGACGGCGGCGCGCAGGATGGCGCGCAGCTGAGGTTTGAAAATTTCCGGGTGTTCGAGGCAAAAGCGGATCGCGCGCCTGCCCATGAACGGGTTCAGCTCGTCGCTGGTGTCGATCGTGCCGGCAAGTTTATCACCGCCGAGATCGAATGTGCGGATGATCAGCGGGTGCGGCAGCACCGTTTCAGCGACGCATTTGTAGGTCTCGAATTGCTCCTGCTCGCTCGGCAGCGTCGAACGGTTGAGATACAGAAACTCCGTCCGGTAAAGGCCGATTCCCTCCGCGCCGTTTCGCGCAACGGCTTCGATGTCGTTCGGCAGCTCGATGTTCGCCGAGAGCACAATGTGGCGGCCGTCGCGCGTGGTGGATACCGTTTCGCGGAGTCCGGTCAGCTGCTCCGCGACCTGCCCCTTACGGTGCTCGAGCTCGCCGTAATGCCAGAGCGTGTCCGGCGTTGGATTCAGAATCAGCACCCCGTTGTGCCCGTCGACGAGCACCTGCTGGCCGCTCTCGAGTTTACCGGTGATGTCGTGCAAACCGACGACCGCCGGGATATTCAGTGAGCGCGCCATGATCGCGGTGTGCGAAGTGCGGCTGCCGAGATCGGTCGCAAGTCCGAGCACGAGCGAGCTGTTCATCGTCGCGGTGTCGGACGGCGTGATGTTGTGCGCGACGAGGATGTGCGGCTCGGCCAGCGCGAGGAATGCCTTCGGCGCTTTGCCCTGGAGATTGCGAACGACGCGGCGGGTAACGTCCTGAATGTCGAGCGCACGCTCGCGCAGGTAGGGGTCGTCGATTTTGCTCAGCGTATCGGCGTACTGCGTCGCGACTTCCTGAAATATCCACTCAACGTTGCAATGCTCCGCCTCCAGTTTGCGCAGCACTTCATCGATCAGCGTCCGGTCTTCGACGACGAGCAGGTGCGCATCGAAAATGCCTGCGTCTTTCGCGCCGATCGCTTCGGCGATCTTCTGCTGCATCTCGAGAATCTGCGCGCGCGTCTGAATCAACGCCGCTTCGAACCGGCCGATTTCTGCCGCGATCTGGTTCGGCTGGATGCGGTAGCGCGCGACGTCGTCCTGATCGTCGCGTACGACATGAACGACGCCGCGGGCGATGCCGGGCGACACGCCACTGCCGTGAAAACGTTGCTCCTGAGCCGGATTATCGCCGCTCATCCGGCAGCGAGAGTAACGCGCGTGTCAATGCGGCGAAATGACCTTCGCGCGCGAGTCCGGCGACATCGCTCAATCTTCGTTGAACTTCGACTGAATTAGCTCTTCGAGATCGGCCAGCGCCTTTTCGGCGTCGGGGCCTTCACAGCGGATTTGCAATTTCGAGCCTTGTCCGGCGGCGAGCATCATCAGGCCCATGATGCTCTTGCCGTTGACGTTTTCGCCCTCTTTCTGCACCCAAACCTCCGCCCGGTAGCGGCTCGCCACCCGCACGAACATCGCCGCCGGCCGCGCATGCAGCCCGAGCCGGTTCACAATCGTGAGTTCCTTCTCGACCTTTTGTGCGGAGCTGCCGGCAGATTTGCGGTTTAGAAGGCCCATCAGCTTTGCTTCGTCATCACATCCAGCAGCTTGTCGTTGAATTCGACGGCACTGTTGCGCCCCAGACCTTTTAACTTCTGGTCGAGCGCCGCAACTTCGACCATTCGCGCCACGTCACGTCCCGGCCGCACCGGAATCGTCACATGCGGCACCTGCAGCTTCATAATTTCGTAAAACTCCCGGTCCAGCCCAATGCGATCGACCTCTTCCAGCTCCGCCCAATCCTGCAGCGTCACGACCAGGTCGAGGCGTTTCTCGGTTCGAAAACTCCCGATCCCGAAAATCGACGCGACATTGATGATGCCAATCCCGCGCACCTCCATGTGGTAGCGCGTCAGCTCCGGCGCGGTGCACATCAGCTCGCGGCCTTCAAACGACGTGATTCGCGTCACGTCATCTGCGACCAGGCTGTAGCCGCGTTCGATCAGCCCAAGGACGCATTCGCTCTTACCGATGCCGCTCGCGCCGCGAATCAGCACACCGACTCCGAGGATATCGACCATGCTCCCAAATTCCGTGACCGTCGGAGAAAAATCAGCCTCCATCGCGATCGTCGCCGCGTTGATGAAACGCATCGTCACCATCGGCGTGCGGAAAACCGCCACGCCTTGTTCTGCCGCGACCGCGAGCAGCTCAGGCGAGAGATGCGCGCCGCGGGCCAGCACGATGCACGGAATCTTCTGCGCGCAAAGCTCGCGAAACCGCTGTTTGCGCAGTTTCGGCGAAAGGCTCGCGAGATACGATTGCTCCGCGGCGCCGAGCACCTGCACGCGCTTGTCGGCGAAGTATTGATAGAACCCGGAGAGCGCGAGACCGGGACGATTGATCGTCGGCTCCCGGATTTTGCGGTTAAAGCCGACGCGGTTTCCTTCCAGCTTCAACTGCAGCGCTTCCGCATGAAGCCGGAAAAAACTTTCGACCGTAACGACGGGCACGTTCTTCCGCTGATCGCCTCCCGAAACGATCGACTGCGGAGCGTGGTTCGTGCTCATCGAATGCTTCTTCACTTAACGCGGCTGGCGGCGTATTTCCAAGCGTGATCCCGGATTGCGGCAAAGCGGACGCGCGACAGTTTGCGTAAGGTGCAGCAATGAAGGTCGCGGTTCTGTTTGGCGGCACGAGTTCGGAACGCGATGTCTCGGTCGCGAGCGGCGCCGAGGTCATTCGCGCGCTTAATCAGGCGGGTCATGAGGTGATCGCGATTGATACGGCACGCGGCGCACTCGGGCCCGCGGAGCAAATGCGCCTGCTGCAATCCGGTGTTGCGCCACAGCCGCCGTCCGAAGACTCGCTTGCGCTCCTGCGTTCCGACACCACCAGCCTCTCGACGTCCGCGAATCTGCGAGGCGCTGATGTCGTTTTTCTCGCATTGCACGGCGGCACGGGCGAGGACGGCACAATCCAGGCGTTTCTGGAGCTCGCCGGTGTGCCGTACACCGGGAGCGATCATTTCGGCAGCGCGAACGCGATGGACAAAGACGTCGCGAAGAAGCTGTTTCGCGCCGCCGGTGTGCCGACGCCGGATTGGAAGATGGCGCCGGTGGAGTTCAGCGAGCTGGCGCAATGCCCGGGCTATCCCCTCGTCGTTAAACCGAACAAGCAAGGCTCAACCATCGGGCTCTCGGTTGTGAAGCGAGCAGAGCAGCTGAACGAAGCTGTCGCGCTGGCTGAGCATCACGGCGGCGAAGTGATGTTCGAAAAATTCATCGCTGGGCGTGAGCTGACCGTCGGGATCCTTGGCGATCGCGCTCTCGCAGTCGGCGAAATCATTCCGAGAAAAGCGGAAGTGTTCGACTACGCGAGCAAGTATCAGGTCGGCGGCGCGGAAGAAATTTTCCCGGCCGACCTGTCTCCGGAACAAACGTTGCGGGTTCAACAGCTCGGGCTGGCTGCGCATCGCGCGCTGAAGTTGCGGCACTACAGTCGCGTCGATTTTCGAATGGATGACGCCGGCAATTTCTGGTGCCTCGAGGCGAACACGCTGCCCGGCATGACGGCGACGAGTCTGCTGCCTCAATCTGCCGCCGCCGTTGGAATCAGCTTCCCGGAATTGTGCAGTGAAATTTGCCGGCTGGGCGCGAGCACCCGGCGCAGGTAAGCGACTCAGGCGCCGCTCGGTTCGATCAGGCCGAAGTCGCCGCTTTTCCGACGGTAGAGCACATTCACGCGCGAGCTGCGCGCGTTCAGAAAAACGAGGAACTGCCGGTGCGACATCTCGAGCTGCAGCACCGCTTCATCGATGAACATCGGCTTGACCGGATAGCGTTCGGTCCGCACGACGGGGTGATGATGGTGACCGTCGGACTCGTCTTCCTCGACCGGCTCCGGGTTCAGCACCAACTCCTCGAGATGCTGCACGATGTCCTTGCGCGGCCGATGTTTCTTCATCAGGCGCGTCTTGTACTTGCGCATCTGGCGCGCGACCTTGTCGACCACGGCGTCAATCGCGGCGTACATGTCGCTTGTCTCTTCGCACGCTTCGATCGTGATGTGGTTCGAGCAGACGAGCACGACCTCGGCAGAATGCCGGTATTTTTCGACCTCTAGAATGACGTGCGCTTCGATGATCTTCGGGTAATCGAGATGCAGGCTCTCGATTTTGCGCGTCACGTAATCATTGATCGCTGGCGTGATCGCGACGTGACGGCCCTGGACATTAACGTGCGGGTGAGCGTTGGCGGAAATCATGATTACATCTTGAAGCGCTCGCCGAGGTAGAGCTGCCGGCTGATCGGATCGTTGATCAGAAAATCCTTTGTGCCCTGGCTCTCGACGCGCCCCTCAAAGATCAGGTAAGCGCGATCAACGATTGAGAGCGTCTCGCGCACATTGTGGTCGGTGATCAAAATCGCGAGGCCGGATTTGCGCAGATTCACCACGATCTGCTGCACATCATACACCGCGATCGGATCGACGCCGCTGAATGGTTCGTCGAGCATGAGCAGACTTGGATTGGTGACGAGGGAGCGCGCAATCGTCAGCCGTCGCTTCTCGCCACCGCTGAGCGTGAGCGCGGTGTTTTTTGCAATTCGCTCGATGCCGAACTGGTGGAGCAGCTGGTCGCAGCGCTGACGCCGTTCGTATTTGCTCAGCGGCAATGTCTCGAGGATCGCGAGGATGTTTTGCTCGACGGTGAGCTTGCGAAAGATCGATTCCTCCTGCGGCAAATAACCCATGCCAAGTCGCGCACGTCGATACATCGCGTAGTTCGTCACGTCCGTGCCGTCGAAAATCACGCGACCGCTGTTCGGCCGGACGAGCCCGACGATCATGTAAAAGCTGGTCGTTTTGCCGGCGCCATTGGGTCCGAGCAATCCGACGATTTCGCCGGCTCTGACTTTGATGTCGACGCCGTTCACCACCGCGCGACCGCCGTAGATTTTCACGAGCTGCTCGGTTGTGAGAACGTAATCCTCTGCGACAGGCGACGCCGCTTCAGTGCGGGTGCCTGGGGATGGCGCTGTTCCGGTAATCATCGCGACGTTCCTGCAGTTGGAGTTGGCGTTTCCTCCGGCGATGCGTTCGGTGTGGGCGACGCTTTTGGCTCCTGGCGCAGTTCAGTGCGGCTCGGGCCGCGCGTCTGCAATTCTCCCGATTGATTCAGAATCATAACGGTGTCCGCGCTCGTCGCGACGTGGCTGTTGACTCCCTGCTGCACGCGCGGCGCACCGGACAACTCGACCGTGCCATCTTTTGTCGTGTAGATCGCTTTTTCGGCGCGCCCGATCGCGCGTTGTGGAGGACCGCCTTTCGGGTCCGGACGGTCGCGCACCACACCGACATGACCTTCGGCGATCGCCTTCTCGAGGCCCTCCTCTTCGCCATTCTCGCCGCCCTTGTGGAGAAAAACCGTGAGCTTGTCCGCCTGCACGTTAAACCGTGGATCGTTCACGACAACGTGACCACTGAACACGCCAATGTATTTCGCGGAATCGAAAGACGCCTGGTCCGCGTAAATCTCGGTCGTCACCGGTTCCTTCAATTTGTCACTGCCAAACCCCGGAATGCCCCCATCCTTTTTCTTCTCGCCGCCAGACGATTTTTTGTCCGGCTTCGGCGAGCTATTCGGCGCCTGGGTGGTGTCGCGAACGAGAGTTGGCGGCGCGGCGGTTTGCGCTGCGGCTACCGCGGCGATGCTCATAACTGACAGTAACGCGGCGAGGGCTCTATTCATCCGGCGGTTTGCTCGCCGACGGCGGCGGCGGCTTGGCTGTGATCACCATTTTCACATTCCCGAACATCGTGCCGCGACGCCCGACGGTGTCGAACTCGAGGCGGTCGCCGGCGATGTTGAAATCAGCGCGCTTGATCGTCGCACGATGCTGCGAGGTGACAAAACGCGTTTTGAGGTCGAGGATGGAATCGATCATTTCAACGACAAGGTCGGTCTGGTTCTCGACCGTATACGTCGTCAGCTTCAAGCCGCTGAACAACACGTGGTTCTGGTCGATACGCTTGGCAGTGCCCGCTTCCAGCCGGCCGACCAGATGCCCGTCAGCATCGTAATTCGGCAGCACCAGACCCTTGGCTTCGTGGCCGATCGGCAAAGGAATTGAGGTCAGGTCGCCGGCGGCAGTGGGCGAGGGAGTCGGCTTCCGCCGTTTGATTTTCTCGGAACCGAATGCAGCAACGCTACAGGTGCAGATAACGAGAATTACCAGCAGCGCGGCCTGAAAACTCGAGCGGCCGCTACGAGACCGCAGCATGGATTGTCTTTAACATGCGAAGGTGCCTCGGCAACTGCTTTAGCGGCACCTGATTGGGGCCGTCGGACAACGCGCGCGCGGGATTGTCATGCACCTCCATGAAAATGCCGTCGCATCCCGCCGCCATCGCGGCGCGCGCGAGGACAGGCGCGAGCACACCGTCGCCGGCCGTCGAATCGCCCGCTCCCCCAGGCCGCTGCACCGAGTGCGTGGCATCGAAGATCACTCGATAACCGGCTTCCCGAATCCAATACAGCGAGCGCATGTCGGCCACCAGATTGTTGTAGCCGAATGTCGTCCCTCGTTCGGTGAACAGGAAACCGCGACAGCCAAACGCGGTCAGCTTGCCGGCGATATTGCGGACGTCGAGCGGCGCGAGGAACTGCCCCTTCTTCACGTTCACCGCACGCCCCGTCTGAGCCGCCGCGCGCAGCAAATCCGTTTGCCGGCAGAGGAACGCGGGAATTTGCAACAGATCGATACATTCCCCGGCGACTTCCGCCTCCGCGACGGAATGCACGTCAGTGGTAACCGGCACCGACAATTCTGTGCCGATCGCGGCCAGAATCTCGCAGCCCTCTCGCGCGCCGATCCCGCGATACGAGCGCACCGAGGTGCGGTTCGCCTTGTCGTACGATGCTTTGAAAACGAGCGGCACGTTTTCGCCGCGGCAGACCTCGACGATTCGTCGCGCCATGCGCCAGACGAACTTTTCGGACTCAATCACGCATGGGCCAAGAATGAACACTGGCGCTGGTCCGCCGATCGTCACGTCGCCGATTCTGACCCGAGGCGGTTTCATACTGCTGCGTGTCTGCGTTGACCGACGAAATCGACGATTGCGAACGGCGCATAAAGGACGGCAAAGAACACGAGAGCGAGGACGTTGAGCTGCAAAATGTAAATCGGCCGCGAGTCCGAAAGGTAGCTCAGAATCGAGAACGCTTCCGGTTTGTGCAGCAGGAATCCATAATTCACTCCGCTGAGCTGGTCGACCACGAGCGTGACGGCAAGATAAAGCATCGACCACAACCACGTCCGCCAGACGGAGCCGATGTGCGGCCGAACGCGGCGCGTCAGCATCAAGTAAGCAATGCCGATCACGATCCCGCAGTGGTCGATGAAGAATGTAAAGAAGCGGTAATCCGGAAATCCAAACGCGAGGTTCGGAGTCAGGACCGCTTGCAACGACCCGCCGATGCCCCAGAAATAAATCACCTCCAGCCAACGCGGACGCCCGCCGTTCAGACAGGCGACGATCACAGCGATCATCGTCCAATCGCAGAGCTGAAATGGCAGGACCTGCTGCCAGCGCACTGTTCCTGCGATGCAGGCGCGAACGCCGTAGCCGATGAAATTCAGCGTGAGCAAAGCCGCGATCGTGTAGCGCACCGTCCGATCCACGCGTGTGTTTCGCGAGCGCGCAGCCGCGCTCGCGAGCGCAAACGGAGCAAGCAACGTGGTGACGACCGCGACGAGGTGGGCAACACCGAAGAGCTGAAACGTGGTCGCGGGAAGGTCCAAACGTTTCGCGCAGTTACCGCACGACCCAGAGATTGCACGGGATGGTCTCTGTGATCCACGCCACGTGTGCGGGCAACGGCGTGCCGCTCGTGGCGGGCTCGAGCGGTACCACCAGCAGGTTCGCGTCGACCGATTGGATGAAATCGAGCGCCGCATAGCCGGTGTTCCCGCGAATGCAGCGCGCTTCGATCGGCACGTCGGTCGCGCCTGCGCTGTCGATGAATGCCTCCAGAGCGTGCTCTTCTTCATCGAGCGTCCGTGCGTCGGGCCGGTTTGGCAGTGCGGCGCGCGCTTCATCGAAGCTGGTGTAAACGCGCACCACATAGAGGCGCTCGCACTTTTCCAGCGCAGCGAGGTGCAGTGTTTGCTCGAGAGCGCGGCGGCCGTGTTCCGAATAATCCGCCATGAACACAATACGCCGGAACGGCTGCGGATTCTCATCCGGCGTGGTGAAGAGCATGAGCGAACAGCGCGCGGAGCGAACCAGCGTGCGCGCGACATCTCCGAGAAACGGCCGCAGCACCACCTCCTTCTCAAGCGCGCCGGCGACCACCAGGTCGATCTGCTGCGCGTCAGCGACGCTGAGAATAGACTGCGCGGGCTCGCCAGGTTCGTAGTGGATCGGCGACTCGGCGGGCAGATCCAACGCCGCCAGAGCT
>CADDYX010000116.1 GCA_902810735.1 Verrucomicrobiota bacterium
AGCGGCTTTCCGGGTCGGCTTTGCGACCGCGTGAGTGGCATCTTTCGCTGTCTCTTTCGTTTTCTCCCAGGCCGATTTGTCCTGCTGCTCGTCCTGAGCTTGTGCGACGAAGGCTGAGAGCACGACGGCGAGGATGGTGATGAGGGATGTTTTCATGGCACATAAGGATCGCTCGCTCGGAGACGACTGGTTGCCGCGAAGTTTGTCGCATCCGCCGGAGAGCGAATTACGGGTGCATCTGAGCGGGCGGGCAGCGTCGATCTTGAGGTATGACGAACCTAAATCTTCGCGGCAACTGGAATGAGATCAAAGGCAAGCTGAAGCAGAAGTACGCCGATTTGACGGATGACGACCTGACATTCTCGGAAGGGAAAGAAGACGAATTGCTCGGTCGCCTGCAAAAGCGCACCGGCCGGACCAAGGAACAACTGCGGGAGGAAATCGAAAAGCTGTAGCGGCAAAGGGGGTGTGCCTTAGCGGTGAGCACAGCGGATGAGATGAGCTCACGCGGAGATGGCGCTGAGGAGACGGCGCGGGAGCGAAAGCAACGCTCCCGCGCCGAAGACTTGCAACTGGAGCTGCCGCGGCGCGATTACGCCGCGCTGGTTGCCGTCTTCAACGCTGCGCTCGCGGCAACATTGCTGGCGCGGAAATGCGCGCGCGAACCATTGCCCGAGCGGGTTGAACCAAAGGACCTGGTGCTCTTCGCCATTGCCACGCAAAAGCTGAGCCGCGTCATCACGAAGGACAAAGTGACGAGCGCGTTGCGCGCGCCCTTCACGGAAGTGGAAGGCAAAGGCGGCGCGGGCGAGATCGAGGAACGTCCGCGCGGGCACGGTTTGCGGCGCGCAATCGGAGAGTTGCTCACCTGCCCGTTTTGTCTCGGCACGTGGATCGCCTCCGGGTTCATCTACGGCTTCATTTTTACTCCGCGCCTGACACGGACGCTGGCGAGCATCTTCGCGGTCAGCGGGATCGCCGATTTCCTGCAGCAGGGCTACGTCAAAGCGCAGGAGTTGAACGAGCAGATTTAACGGACGCGCGATTTTTCATTCGGGCGCGTTGCTGCGCCGCCGCGAGGAGCTCGCGCACTTCTTCATCGCTCGTCTGCGAAAAGTCCTCGTAGTACTGCCCCACGGCGGCGAACCATTCCGGCGCAACCGCGCAGACGGTTTCATCCACCTCCTGCTCGAATTCAGCGCAGGTCTCGGGTGAACCGACGGGGACCGCGACGACAATTTTCGCCACATCGCGTTGACGCAGCGCGAGCACCGCGGCCCGCATGGTGGAGCCGGTCGCGAGGCCGTCGTCGACCAGAATCACCGTGCAGCCGCGCAGGTCGCGCGGCGGGCGATCATCGCGATATTCGCGCTCGCGCCGCTCGATCTCGGCGGTTTCTTTTTGCGCCGCAATCTCGAGCAACTTCTCCGCTTGTGGCAGGTGCTTGACCACGTTCTCGTTCACGACGCGAATGCCGCCGGATGCGATCGCACCCATCGCGAGCTCTTCGTATCCAGGAATGCCGAGCTTGCGCACGATGAAAACGTCGAGCGGCAAATTGAGAAACGTCGCCACTTCGTAGGCCACCGGCACACCGCCGCGCGGCAGCGCCAGCACGACCACGTCGTCACGATGGCGATATTGCTGGAGCTTTTCCGCCAATTCGCGACCCGCTTCGGCGCGATCGGCGAAACAGGCGTCTCTCTTCATTTCCTCTTCACAACGTCGCGGCCCAACCGGGCCAGAGCGACTGCATATCTTTCGGGAAACAATGTTTGATCTTTTCCATCGCCGGCACGCCAACGTGGCTCATGATCACCGAGAAGACGGCTTGCGTAATACGCAGCGGATCGATCACCTGATCGCTGACAATGTTCGCCTGGATGACGGCCAGGAATTCCTCGCGTGACATCTTAATCGGCGTTTGCGACGGCACGCATCCTTCATAAAAAAGACCGCGCAAAAACATCGGAAGCTGGGCCGCGAAATGGACGGCGTTCTCCAGCGGCAGCCGATCACGCAACGCATGCAGCACCGCGCGCAAGGCTTTGTAGGCATCCCGCTTTTCCAGGTGCGCCGCCTGCGCGATCGCGCCGAGCCACTCGTGTGTTTTTTGCGTGCTCGATTCGATGACCTCCAAACCTTGCGTGCTCATGCCGCCGACGCTTGCTCTGAAGGCTGCGAGATTTCGCGAGTCGTGCGGCCGACCTGTTGCACATCCCCGGTCTTGGTGGCCAGATCGCCCAACGAGACGATCCCGGCCAACTGCTTGTCGCGCGTCAGCACCGGCAATCGCCGAATTTGCTTCTCCCGCATCAGCCGCTCGGCTTCCTTTTCGTTCTGGTCCTCGAACGCATAAACCAGCTCTGGGCTCATGCAGTCGCGCACGAGGGTTTTGTCGGGATCGCGGCTCTCGGCCGTGGCACGAACGGTAATATCGCGATCGGTGATCATCCCGAGGAGCCGTCGCCCATCGCAGACGGGGAGCGCGCCGACATTGAGCGACCGCATCTTTTTGGCCGCCTCGGTCACGGAGCTTTCGGGACGGATTACCTCCACATCAGCAGTCATGATTTCTCTGAGTTGCATGCTTCCTCCTTCGTTTTTTTTGGGTCCGAAACGAGATCGCAGGCGGATGCGTTTTTAGATTGCCAGAGATTGTGCAAGCGAGCCGCCACGGCCAGATGAGTTGGAATCTATATCTCGCGCCGGCATCGGCCGCGGTCGCAATCGCGCCCATATCGAGAAACCCACCGATGCTGGTGAGGATACCGAGAGTAATTTGAAGCGGTTTCTTCATTGCTCTCGGGCAGCAACTTCCTGCCGCTTGCGCGAAGCGCTTCTTCCTGGCAGACGCCGCTTCAATTTTAGGCATCGAGCGCACGCTTGCGAGCCGATCTTTAGATATGAAGCCAACCAGAATTCTTCTCTTCGTTGGGGCCGCGCTCGGCTGCAGTATTCTCCTAAGCTGCGAGCAGCGCAGCGGCACGGTCGAAACCGTTGCCAGTCCGGCGCCAACGGTGAGTGCATCGGTAGTTCCCGCGCAAACAACCACGCCTGCGCAAACTCCAAGCGGGCAAACCACCACCTCCGGGCCACTCAAAGTCGTGGCTGATCTCGCTCCGACAGAGGGGAACAACGTGCGCGGCACAGTCACCTTCAGCGAAGTAGCCGATGGCGTGCGGGTGCAGGCGAGCATCACCGGGCTCGCTCCCGGCAAGCACGGTTTCCACGTTCACGAAAAAGGCGATTGCAGCGCGCCCGATGCGAGCTCGGCCGGCGATCACTTCAATCCCACCGGCCAGCCACACGGCGCGCCGGACAGTTCTGCACGGCACGAGGGCGACATGGGCAATATCGAAGCCGACGCATCGGGCACGGCAAATCTGAATTACGTCGATCACACGCTCTCACTCGTGCCGGGCGATCGTTCGATTGTGGGCCACGCTGTCATCGTGCATGCGAATCCCGACGACCTCACTTCACAGCCCAGCGGCAACGCCGGCGCACGGCTCGCCTGCGGCGTAATCAAGCGTACGGGCGGACAGCCTTAGCACCGTGCTGCGCAAACTCAGCGATCTCGAGAACTTCGCCCTCGCCGCGACGGACGGCGAGATCGGCCGGTTGCGGCGGCTCTATTTCGACGGGGAAAGCTGGGTCGTTCGTTATCTCGTCGTGAATACCGGCGGTTGGCTTAGCGGTCGTGATGTTCTCATTGCGCCGCGCTCACTGGGTCCGATCGATCAACGAGCTGAGAGAATCGCTGTTCATTTGACGAGAGAGCAGGTGGAGAAAAGTCCGCCGATCGAGACGAACAAACCGATCTCGCGCCAGTATGAGGAGCAATGGCATCGCCACTACGGCTATCCCGGTTATTGGGCTTCGGATGCGGTGCCGTTCGCGACGCCGGCCCCGTTACCGCCGGAAGATTTTCAGCCGCGCGGTGATCCGCATCTGTGCAGCACGCGTGAAGTGACCGATTACGCGGTCGCGGCGAAGGACGGTGAGATTGGTTCGATCAGCGACTTCATTGTGGA
Source organism: Verrucomicrobiota bacterium (assembly GCA_902810735.1). Classification (GTDB taxonomy): domain Bacteria; phylum Verrucomicrobiota; class Verrucomicrobiia; order Chthoniobacterales; family UBA10450; genus CADDYX01. The sequence continues at coordinate 4,038 of CADDYX010000116.1, forward strand.
TGATCGGGACTGGATGATCCGTTACGTCGTCATCTCGCGCGGATGGCTGGCTCCGAAAGATGTGATTCTCGGGACCGAGTGGATCGACGAAGTGAGCTGGGAAGATAAAGCCGTGCGTGTGCCCCTGGCGCGCGAAGCGATCAAGGACGCTCCGGAGTGGGACGCGTCGCAGCCCATCACCCGCGAATTCGAAATTCGTCTGCACGATTATTACGGCCGGAAAGGCTATTGGCCGATCGATGTCTGACTCAAATGCGCGACGAACCACTCCGCCGCGAGCTGCGCCACGCGTTCGAGCGCACCTGGTTCCTCAAAAAGATGTGTCGCGCCGGGGATGATCTCCAGCTTCACGTCGCATTTCATCTGCGCGCGCGCGGCTTCGTTTAAGTCAATCACCACATCGTCTTCGCCGCCGACGATGAGCAGCGTCGGCGCTTGCACCCACGGCAACGCTTCGCCCGCGAGATCGGGTCGTCCGCCGCGGGAGACAACCGCGCCGATTTCATGCGGCAGTTGCGCCGCCGCGACCAACGCTGCCGCGCCCCCGGTGCTCGCCCCAAAATAACCGACCCGCATCTCGCGCGTCGCGGCGTTTTGCCTCGTCCAGCGCGTCGCGTGCACGAGGCGTTCGACGAGCAATCCGATGTCGAAACGATGCTGCGCCGTGCGAAGGTCGATCGCTTCTTCTGCCCGCGTAAGCAGGTCAAAGAGCAATGTCGCCAGGCCGGCTTTGTTCAGCGCGCGCGCGACGAATTGATTGCGCGAGCTGTGCCGGCTGCTGCCGCTCCCGTGCGCGAAGAGCACAATCGCCCCTGTGCTCTCCGGCGCGGTCAATGTGCCGCCGAGCGTTGCCTCTCCCGCCGGGCTTTTGACTTCCGAGGTCGTGCCGGTGGGCTCAGCTCACATTGATTTTGTGCGCGCGGGGTTTTGCTCCTTCGCGTTTCGGCAGGGTGATGCGCAAGACGCCGTTCTTGAACTCGCTCTTTGCTTTTTCGCCATCCACCTCCGCCGGCAGCGGAATTGTGCGCTCGAACGAGCCGTAGGTTCGTTCCGTCCAGTGCCGCCCTTCGTCGTCGGACTTGCGCTCGGAGCGTTTCTCGCCCCGGATGGTCAGCTCGTTTTCGGTTACGTTCACGTCGAGGTCCTTTGACTCGATCCCGGGAAGCTCCACGCAGACTTTCACTTCCTTGTCCGTATCGGTGACGTCGAGCTGCGGCGCGAACATGGCGCCGCTTTCGGTGGGCCAGTTTCTTCCCGCAAATGCGTCATCGAAAACGCGATCGAGTTGGGAGCGCAGATAGGTAAATGGATCTTCGCGCCGGGCCAGTTCCCGTCGTGATCCCCGCCATGGAATGAGTTCGTTTAACAGAGCCATAAGATTCCTTTCGTTGATGCTTCAGGTTGCCAGTACGTTCGCTGGCCGCGGGGAGAATGGTTTTACAAAACTCCCGGCGCAGTTGTCCGCGATTATGAGCTGAGACATGCAGTGGGTGACGGAGGATTGGAACGCGCTTGTTCCACACCGATGGGCGGCGGTTGCGCGAATCCTCACTGGTGACGAATCCTTTGCGCTGCTGTCGCAACTGCTACGGCTCGCGCGCCGGATGATATATCGGCAACAGTCCCGCACTTGCTATACGGGAAATTCCTAGCCGCGAGGGAAGCCGCCCTTTCCGCCTGGCGGCTCTCGAAAAATCTCTCGCCCAGCTTTGATCGGAGCGGCGAACGCTGTTTGGAAATGAAGACTCCTGTTTTGAACCGGCAAAAGCATGTCTGTGATCTCGACCGCTCGACTGAGGCGATGCAAGAGATGGAGCGGTACTGCCAGCAGCACCCGAGGGGGCCCGCGGCAATCCGTCGGCCCGCCTTGTCGCTGCGCGGTAGGAATTACGTCGTCCTGCTCGGGAAGAGTGTGGCCGATGGAATCGTTGGCCTGGGGCCGACTGTCTCCGCCGCGCTCCGTGCTTTTGATGTGCAGTACTTAAAAGCACTCCGTCCGCCGACGCAGTGAGCAGAAGCTAGCTCGTCCTTACTTCGGCCAGACGGCTCGCGTCCGCTAACCGGCAGGCACCGGCTGAGCCGAAGGTTTGATGAAAGTGGCAATCAACCCTTGATCACGAATTTTCACATCCCAGCCGCGTTCCTTCGCAAACTTTTTGATCGCCTCAATTTGTTTGTGCCGCGGATGGCGCTCGGGCGGCCAGAACTTCGACAGATCGTTGTTATACACGGTGAAGCTTTTCTTCCGTTCCATTCCCTCGGCAATTCGCTCAGCCATGTGCTCGATGCTTTCAAACATCCGCGGAGGGTGCGGGCCGTGCGCATGAAAAGCAAAACAAACCTGCGCCGGGTTGATCAGCGAACTTGATTAGCCGCTGAATCAAATTCAGCGGAAGGAAAATTGCGATGGCAAAACGAAAGAAAGCAGCGCTGACCAGCCCGTCCATTCCGGACGAGCGGCCAAGCCACAACGAGCTGGTGCCCGGCCACACCGCGATCCGCGGCAGCATCACGCACGCGGTCGTGATCAAGGATGGCGACCTCTTTTTTCTGAGCGAGCCGGACGGCGCAGTGCCGCTGGTGCCTGGGCATGGCTTCGGTCTCTACTATCACGATTGCCGGTTTCTGAACGGCTACGAGCTGCGCGTCGGCGGAGAGAAAGCAGAGGCGCTGGTGGCGAATGCGCAAGGCGGTGCGACCGCGGTGATCGGTCTGTTCAATCCGGAGATTCGCGCCAATGGCGAGACGCTTCTGCCGAAGCATCTGGCCGAGATTCGCTGGGCGCGGGCAGTCTCGAGCGAGCATCTCGCGCTCATCGATACCATCACCTTGCAGAGCCTGACCGCGGAAGCGATCACGGTGCCGATCGTCCTCAGTTTCCGTTCCGGCTTCGAAGATGTTTTCGCGATCCGCGGTTTGTTCGAGGGCAAACGCGGGCGGCTGCATCCCCCTGCCTGGAATGATGGCAAGCTGCACTTTTTGTATGAAGGCGCGGATGGAATCAATCGCGCGGTGCACGTCTTTTTTTCGCCGGCGCCGGAGCGGACTGGCGGGAACGGCGCGCATTTTCAAATCGAGCTGGAAGCACGCGGCCGGCGGCAGATTCACGTCTCGGTGGTGGTCTCCGAATCCGGCGCGCGGACGGCGGCGGGCACGGCTGTTCCCGGGCGATTTGACTTGCGAGCGGGCACGAGATCATTGCGCGAGCGCGAGATTCCATGGTTGGAGGAAAAGGCGCAGGTCCACACCGACAGCCTGCTCTTGAATCGCGTGATGGAGCGCTCGCTGCGCGATCTCGGGATGTTGCGCAGCGACCTGGGCGAGAGCGCCTACTTCGCGGCCGGGGTGCCGTGGTTCGTCGCCTTGTTCGGACGGGACAGCATCATCACCGCCCTGCAAACGCTGGCTTACGATCCGCGTATCGCGGAGCAAACCATCCGCTTGCTGGCCGAGCAGCAGGGCAAGGAAATCAATCCCTGGCGGGAAGAAGCACCGGGGAAAATTCTGCACGAGCTGCGTGTAGGCGAGATGGCCAATCTGGGCGAAGTGCCGCACACGCCCTATTACGGGACGATCGACGCGACGCCGCTCTGGCTCGTGCTGGTGGGCCGGCACGCCGCCTGGACGGGGGAGTTGCGCTTGTTTAATGAATACCGCGCACAGGTCGAGGCGGCGCTGAATTGGATCGACCAGTTCGGCGATCTGGATGGCGACGGCTACGTCGAGTACGAGTGCAAGATCGAAAAAGGTCTGGCCAATCAGGGCTGGAAGGATTCCGGCGACGGGATCGTGAATCGCGACGGCTCGCTGGCCACTCCGCCAATCGCGCTGGTGGAAGTGCAGGGCTACGTTTACGAGGCAAAAATCGAGATGGCCGCGCTCTACCGGCGGGCAGGTGAAGAAGCGCGCGCCGCCGCGTTGGAAAGCGAAGCGCGGCAATTGCGCGAGCGCTGCAACCGCGATTTCTGGGTCGCCGAAGGCTATTACGCGCTCGCCCTCCAGGATGGCAAACGACAGGCCGCGGTCCTTTCTTCCAATGCCGGCCACGCCCTCTGGTCCGGCATCGCGGAGATGGAGCACGCGCGACCGACCGTCGAGCATTTACTCTCCCCCGAGATGTTCAACGGCTGGGGCATCCGCACGCTTTCCTCCGCCTGCCTGCGTTACAACCCGCTCGCCTACCATCTCGGCACCGTCTGGCCGCACGATAATTCGCTCATCGGCGCCGGCTTCAAACGCTACGGCTTCGACGTTGAGGCGCTGCGCGTTTTGACCGGAATGATCGAGGCCGCGATCCATTACGACGGGCATCGGCTGCCGGAGCTCTTCGGCGGTTTCGCGCGCGAAGAGTACGGCATCCCCGTTTCCTATCCGGTCGCCTGCCAGCCACAGGCGTGGGCGGCCGGCGCGGTGCCGTATCTTCTCACCACGGTTCTCGGCCTCGAGCCGGAAGCATTCGAAGCGAAGCTGCGAATCGTGCGGCCGGTGCTGCCGGAGAATGTGAACCAGGTCGAGATTCGGCAACTGCGAGTCGGCGCCGCGCGCGTCGATCTTATTTTCGAGCGAACGAGCGAAGGGATCGCGGCCCGTGTCCTCGCGCTGGAGGGAAAGCTGGAGGTGGTGGTCGAATCATGAGAATCGCACAGGTCGCACCGCTGTATGAAAGCGTCCCGCCACAGGCCTACGGCGGAACGGAGCGGGTGGTTTCTTATTTAACCGAGGAACTGGTGCGGCGCGGAGAGACGGTCACGCTCTTTGCCAGCGGCGATTCGCGCACCGCGGCCGAGCTGGTGCCGTGTTGCGAACGCTCCCTGCGGCTGGGCCATTCCATCGACACCATGGCGCACCACATCGTCATGCTCGAGCAGGTCTTTAAGCGGGCGGGCGATTTCGATGTGGTGCATTTTCACATCGATTACCTGCACTTTCCGCTCTCCCGGCGCGCCAATCTCACCCAGGCGACCACGCTGCATGGGCGACTCGATTTGCCGGATTTGCCGCCGCTCTACCGGGAGTTCAGCGACATGCCGGTGATCTCGATTTCCAATGCCCAACGCAAACCGCTCCCCTTCGCGAACTGGCTCGGCACCGTCCATCACGGCCTGCCCGAAGACCACTTCACCTTCCGCGCCGAGCCGGACGACTACTTCCTTTTCATCGGGCGCATCTCGCCGGAGAAACGCGTGGATCGCGCGATCGAGATCGCGAAACGCGCTGGCCGCACCCTAAAGATCGCAGCCAAGATCGACAGGGTGGATGAGGAATATTTCAACGAAAAGATCAGGCCGCTGCTCGACCACCCGCTGATTGAGTTTCTCGGCGAAGTTGGCGGCCCGGAAAAGAACGCGCTCCTCGGCGGCGCGTGCGCTTTGCTTTTCCCGATCGATTGGCCGGAGCCGTTCGGGCTGGTCATGATCGAGGCGCTCGCCTGCGGAACACCCGTCCTCGCGTTCCGCCGCGGTTCCGTGCCGGAAGTGATCAGCCACGGCACGACCGGTTTTGTGGTCGGGACAATCGAAGAAGCGCTGGATGCGATCGAGAAGGTGGCGCGGCTCGACCGCGCGAAGTGCCGCCAGGAATTCGAGACCAGATTCAGCGCCCGCCGCATGGCCGGCGACTACCTGAAGCTCTACGAAAGATTGCTCGTTGAAACGGGCGAGGGGAGAACGCGCTGCGCGGCGTGATCACCAGTTCCCGGCCATCGGGGACAACCGGTCGTGCTCTCTCGCGCGTTCTTTTTGGCAG
>CADDYX010000117.1 GCA_902810735.1 Verrucomicrobiota bacterium
ATCACGTCGACGTCCCGCATCGCATCGGTCATCACCTTGCGATCCCGCAGATCGCCTTCGACGAACTCAGCCCGCTCGTTCACCCACGCGGGCTTGCCCTGCTTGTGCGTGTTCGGCTCGAGATTGTCGAGGATGCGAACGCGCCAGCCTTCGCGCACGAGCAGGTCGGCGACATGCGAGCCGATCAACCCTGCGGCGCCGGTCACGAGCGCGCGTTTTTGTCCGAGGTCCATCGTGTGATTATTTGTCAGGCCAGACGCGGGCCTGGTCTTTCTGCACCAGAGCCGAAAGATATTCGCGCGTGGCGGGCGCGGCGAATCCCTCCGCGTTGCGATTGTCGCCGCTCAACAGCTCTCGGCAGAGACGTGCGAGCGTTTCGCGCTCGTCGACGTCATACCACGTCGGCAACAGATGAACGTTGAGGCCGCACTTCTCGGCTTGCGTGATCGTCTGCTTGGCGACGCGTTCGGTGCTCCAGTCGATCTCTTCGAACACAGCGCGGTGCAGCTTCGTCATTCCGATCAGGTAATAGCCGCCGTCGTCGGACGGGCCGAGCACAACAGCGTTCGCGGACTGGTTCAGTGTTGTGATTGCTTCGACGTACGCCGCGACGGGAACCGTCGGCGAATCGGAATCGATCAGGCACACGGCGTTGAATCCTACGGCGAGAAGATCGGCGGTGGCGTCAGCGAGACGCTTGCCGAAGTCCCCCTCGCGTTGCGTGATCAGGTAGAAATCGTGCGGTAGGATTTGATGGTACGCGCGCTCAGCGCCGACTGGCGTGTAAACCCCGACGCCTGCCGCGGGCGCTTGTGTTGTCGCCTCCGCGATCGCTGACGCCGTGTCGCGAAGAAATCTTTCGTTCAGCGCCGCAGCCTCTTCTGGAAGCAGCGGCGGAGTGAGGCGCGTTTTCACCCGGCCGGCTTGCGGCGCTTTGGTCATAACGGCGAGCGCGCAAAGCCCGGGCGCGATTTGTTTCCCGGCTGACAGATCGAGAACCGTGTGACGCGGCTGGTCCATGGACGCGCTGCTCTGTGCGTTTGAACGCGGAGCGCGTCAACGAGTTTCAAACGCGCGAGATACTCACACCTCTAAGGATTAATCCGATATTCAAAAAGGTGTTTCTCTTAATCTTCATCCGCCGAATAACTCGCGCCGGCGCCGGAAACGCGACGCGTAGACAACCGCGCTAAACGTGTGGATAACGCCGACGCGGACATACGACAGCGCAAAACAGAAACGAAGCGAAACGAGAAAGTCGCCGGTTGTTCGAACTTGTTGGTCAGTTGCTGAGCGTTCGATTAACAAGGCGGCATGCGGATGCTCATCGTTTGCGCGATCGCCGCGCTCCTCCAACTGCGTGTTGCCGTGGCGGCCGACTCGTCGCTCGATAGAGTGCTGAAGATCTTAAGCGGCAAAAAATTCGTCGATCTCACGCACGAGTTCGCGCCCGGCATTCCGCACTGGCCCGGCTTCCCCGACGAGCAGCGCAAGACGATCTACAGCTACGACAAACAGCCCGGCATGATGGGCGACGGCTTTTTCGCGGAAGTCTTCACCCACGTCGGGCAGTGGGGCACGCACGTCGATCCGCCGGCCCATTTCCACAAAGGCCTTCGCACCGTCGACCAGATCGCGCCAAAGGAAATGATCCTGCCGCTCGTCTGCATCGACGTGCACGAGGAGTGCGCGAAAAACCCTGATTACACGCTCACGCTCGAGCGCGTGAAAAAGTGGGAGACCGACCACGGCCCGATCCCCGCCGGCGCGTTCGTCGCGCTGCGGACCGATTGGAGCAAACGCTGGCCCGACATGGCGAAGATGGAAAACAAAGACGCGCACGGCACCGCGCATTACCCCGGCTGGAGCCTGCCCGCGCTCAAATACCTCTACGAAGAAAAGAAGATCACCGCCTCCGGCCACGAGACCACCGACACCGACCCCGGCCTGGCCACGACGAAGGACGACTACACACTCGAAACCTACCTCCTCGGCACGAATCATTACCAGATCGAGCTCCTCACCAACCTCGACCAGGTCCCCGAGTCGGGCGCCATCATCGTCGCCACCTTCCCAAAACCGAAAGGCGGGTCTGGCTTTCCGGCACGCGTGTTCGCGATCCTGCCGTAAGGCCGCAAGTGCTCGGGTGGCATGCACCACGACTGCTCGGCGAACTTGCTCTTTTCGGCGCTTGCGGTAGAAGACATCGTCAGCATGCCGGAGCACGACGAACAGGATGTGCGAGAACTCCCGGCCTATGGCATCGCGGAGGCCGCACATTACCTTCTCGTCCCGCCTGCGACGCTGCGCGCCTGGCTCGCTGGGATGTCATACGGCGCCGATCCGCATCGGAAACTCTTCAAACCGGTCATCAAGCCGGCAGCGACGTCGCCACTCGCGCTGTCGTTCGTTAACCTGATTGAGGCCCACGTTTTGGCGGCAATTCGGCGCAAGCACCGCGTCGACATGCCCGCAGTTCGTCGTGCGATCGATTTCCTTCGCAAGGAATTTCGTTCTCAGCATCCACTGGCTGATCACAAGTTCGAAACGAATGGAGTCGATCTCTTCGTCGAAAGGTTCGGCCAGTTGCTTGCTGTTTCACAAGGTGGTCAGCTCGCCGTCCGCGAATTGCTGCAGGCTCACCTGAAGAGAATTGAGCGAGACGAGAAGGGCTTCCCGCTTCGTCTGTATCCATTCACGCGCGTGGGCGAGACCGACCAGCCGAAGAATATCGTCATCGATCCGTTTATCTCGTTTGGCCGCGCCGTCATTTCCGGCACGGGCGTGAGCACGGAATTGGTCGCCGAACGGTTTAAAGCCGGCGAATCCGCGGACGAGCTTGCGATGGATTACGGCTGCGCCCGCGAAAAGATTGAAGAAGCAATCCGATGCGAGCTCAGCCTCGCCGCAGCCGCCTGAGGATCTCACTTTCTTCCTCGATCGGCAGCTTGGCCGCTACAAGGTGGCATCGGCTCTTCGCGCCGCTGGGGTAACAGTCGAGGTCCACGACGACCATTTCCCGCAATCGGCGCCTGACATCGAGTGGCTTGCAGCCGTGGGCGCGAAGGGCTGGATCGTAGTTACGCGGGATGATCGAATCCGCTACCGCGTAGCCGAGAAGCAGGCACTTCGCCGCGCAGGCGTTCGGGCCTTCGTGCTCGCCGCGCGCGGTGATCTTCGTGTTGAGCAGCTAGCCGAGATATTCCTGCGGGCCGTGCCGAAAATCCGAAGGATGATCGCAGAGCAAAAGCCGCCATTCATCGCGAAGATTTCACGCGATGCGACTGTCGTAATGCTCAACATCTGAGCAGTTGAGCGCACCGAGGCGCTGGCGTGACCAAGACCAAGACCAAGACCAGTGCCATTCCCATTATCACCGGCCGGGAACGCGAACCGAACAAGACGTTTACCGTCACCCAGCCCCGATCTCAAGCGCCGGGGTGAGCGACCCCGGCCTCGCCACCACGAAGGACGACTACACACTCGAGACCTACGTCCTCGGCACGAACCATTACCAGATCGAGCTCCTCACCAACCTCGACCAGGTCCCCGAGTCCGGCGCCATCATCATCGCGACTTTTCCGAAACCGAATGGCGGCTCAGGCTTCCCCGCGCGGGTCTTCGCGATCGTGCCGTAGCAACAGTCGGATGAGTAAAAGCCGAGAAGCTCTTCGAGCGGCTCATGTCGGAGCAAAGCGACGCGAGCTTCGCGTTCGACGATTGGTGAGGCTTCTGACGAAGCTCGGCTACGCGCCGCGCAAGACAAAAGGCAGCCACCTCATCTTCAACGCGGCTCCAGCTTCTTGAATCTGTAACCAAGCACCGGAGGGAAAGCGACGGCATATCAGGTGCGGCAAGTTCGCCGGGAGTTGTGAAGATTGAATCTGAAACCGTCATGGATGCGACTCGACGCTCGCGATTACGAAATCCGCATCTGGTACTCGGCGGAAACAGGCGACGAATGTTTCATCGCTCAGGTCGTCAAGTGGCCGGGAATTATGGCGCATGGCGAAACACGAGAGGAAGCTGCGCGCCAGATTCAGCTCGCGCTGGAAGGCGCGCTTGACCTGACTGCCGAGCAGGGCATCGAGCCGCCCGTGCCGGCACTCGCGCACACATCGTAGTCAGCGGCACGCATTCGGCGCTGCTGCTCGCGTCAGCCGACGCCTATCGCGCCTTAGCGTACGCTGGCGGCAAAGCCACTTCTTAATTCATCCTTCTGAATTTTTCGCTTTCCTCAGTGCCCGCTGCTCGGCCGCACCCGCCGATGCAGAAACAACGGAGCCGTTGGGAAACGAGCGACGTGGATGGGAGGACCCGCGAGGGTGAGGAGTTCGGGAGAACACCGAATCAATCCGCCGCCACCAACACCGTCCCGAAGAGCGTCTCCAGCCAGTAAAGCGCCAGCGTCTCCCAGCCGACCAATCACCAACGAACCAGCCAAACGCCGGCACCGCATTCAGCCCGAGAGCAGTGAGAACAGACCGGGCGCGCATCAATCTCGACGACGCTATGCGGCAGCAGCGTCAGTCACCAGCCCGTCCCTCTTCGCGGCGGCGCTTCGCTACTCGTCAGGGTTTAGATAAGGGGGAACATATTCGAATATCGGCTCTCCAGACGGAAGCCTCCGCGATAGCTCGTAACGATACGGAAGCGGGGGTTCTTGCAGATAACGTCTAGGAGGCAGCGACGAAATGGTAAGCTCCGTGAGGTTGGCAACCTCTGTTTTCTCAGGGGTCGACCCAACCCCCCGCCTTCTTGCGGACCTGAGAGCTGCTTGCTGCCGGTTAGTCACAAAAAAGTAAAATTCTTGAAATGGCTGGGCCGGCTGCGCGGGAATTCTTTCAGCCACTTCGGCGGCAGCCTTCGCGCACAATGAGAAGACGCTGATCTGCCCGACGAATCGCTGATATACTAATACATCTATATTGCCGGCGTGCCTTAGTTCTTCCGAACAAAAACTGCGGAATGGATCGGTGACCTCAGCGATGCCTGTGACTGCCAAGACATTGATTTCTCCTTCGCGCGCGATGCCAAGCTGCTGCCGTGCTTTTTTCGTCAACGAGCCCGGAATCGGCGAATAAGCTGGCCCGTCGATGAGGCGTGGCCAATCACTCGGCCGGAATTTGCACTCGACGCGAAACGTAATGTCGTGAAACGACATAGACCAGTCGAACGTCTTCGTAGTGCCTTCCACAACCCGCTGCCGCGCCGATGCGGTCGGCCAGACATCAAACCAAAGTAACTCTTCGATACTGGGCAGGTGCTTCGTAGACGAGGCGAGCGCGTGCCGCGAATTCCGCTGTTCCTCCGGGGAGAGTTGCTCAAGGACTTCGATCGCTCGGGCGAGTCGCAAGGGACAGCCGAAATTCAAACCAAATCCGTCCATCGAGTAGACGAAAGCCTTGTCCAAAGGATCTGGCGGCGGCGGAGACGCGCTTCCCCAAGTCGTGTTCGGAACGAAGTAATAGTAGATAGTTGGCATCCCATCTTCGTAGCCGGGATAAGCCGGGTATTCGCGCCTTCGGAGCTGTTCGAAAAAATCGAACGGCAACTCTGTACGAGAAAGCGCGCCAAGAAATCGCTCGAGAAATTCCCAAGCGCGCGAGCCGTAACGCCTCAAGAATAAGGCAGACAGCAACTGCTCCGAGTCACCACTACCGAAAACGCTCATGCATAAAACGTAAGCTGCAATCTGACCATAGAAGACCATTGGCAGCAACGTCAGTGACGAACCCGATCGCGTTTGCGGCGCCGCTTTCCATGACTTCAGTGCGGGTTCGTAGGCGGTGTTAGCTTGTGTGTTTCAACGGCTCGTCGCATATCATCCCCGAGTCTTAGTGCGTGACGTTGCCGTCTTGGCGTCTGCCGCTTCGACGGCCTCCCTGATCTGCGCGAACAGATTGTCGAAACGTTCTTTGCTTTTGATCGCCAATTTGATTTCGCCAGTTGCCAACCGGTCGCAGAAAAATTCGCAGACCGCTTGCTTGTCAAAGCTTCCCCAACCATCGGCTGAGTGCGCACGAAAAAAAATTTCCAGGCGCTTGACGATGCGCGGCGAAGCACCCTCGGCGGGTTCGATATCACGCTTTGCAATTCCACCGAAGTTTTTCGCATCGCGCAGGCGTTGCAGATACAATCCGTTTACCGCCTTCAAGTAGTCGTCATCGGTGAAAAGATCCTCAATATCGCCCTCCGGCTTGCCCGTATCGAGGCGGACAATCGCTTCCGCTGGGAACTGCTTTCCTAGCTGCGCCGCCTGCACAAGCGCATCCGGTTCATTGTCGAACAGAGCAGCGACTCGCTTCTTGCGCTTGCGATAGTGCAGAGCTCGCTCTCGCACGAGCGTGTGCCCGCCGGATGGAATAGGTTCGATCCCGCCGAGCTTCGAATCATCATCTTCCGCAACACCGAGTTCCGCTATTGTCACGAGATAGCGTTGATCCGTGATTCCCTCGACCGCCAGGATTCCGGCGAGAACGTCGCTGCCTTTGAAAACTTTAAGAAGCATGCCGTCTCCGATTGAATGCAGCACCGGCCTAATCGTCTGCCAGTCACCGTCCCAGAAGTTCTGTTGAATTCGACTCGCCTTTGATTCCGGATCAAACTCAACGATCAACAAGTTTCCGCGATCGAAGTTGTAGATCATGAAAGGCGAGTGGGTCGTGTACAACACCTGGTTCGTCTGCGACAAGTCACGAATAACATCGACCAATCCCGCCTGCTGCTCTGGGTGCAGGTTCAATCCGGGCTCGTCCAGCAGCAAAATTGCGTCTTTGAATGTGTTCTGCTGAATGCCAGCTCGGAAATTTACAAAAAATGAGAAGTGCCACTTAAATCCTGCACTGCGGCGATCTAGTAGCCCCTCGTTTTTCGTAGTGCCATCCGGAAAGATGTCCGATACCACGACTGTCACAATGCCAGCAGAATACGTAAGCCGGATACCCACTTTTCGCGCTTTCCATGTCAGTGCCAGCATGCGAGTTAATCGCTGCGAAGAGCGGACCAATTCCGAATTGAGGCGCGCTGGATTCGCAGCTAATTCCTGTAATTGAGCGGGGTCGACTTCGGCCAAGTGGAACAAGTTTCGAATCGTCTCTGCTTTTTGGAATTGATAACCGATATCAGTCCGCGTGACCGGTGCCTGCTGCGAGTGCGCGTACTGCTCAACATCAATGATTCCGTCGATGACCTTGTAATCAGGGAAATAGATCAACCGCGGATGTAGCTTTTCGCGAACAAAGAATTTTGTGGCTGGTTGCCGCTCAGCCAAAAAATACGCCGCTTGAACGCCTTTCTTCACCATTGCAAGGCTTCCAACCACTACCTTGTCGCTTTTAAACACCTCGCTTGTGAGCGCCGAGAGCTTACTCACTACACTCTCAGCGCGCCGGTAGTCGACATCGTCAACGGTGAGCTGCGCAAACAGATCATCAAACTTCCGCTTCAGCTCGTCCGCAAGGCGCTTACGGGATTTTGAATCCTCTTCGGTAGCAATAAGCCGCTCAGTCGCGTCCGCAATTCTCGAGGCAAATGTTTCGACGGCTGTTACCAGTAATGGCTTGCCTTGCGGATTCGGCGCGAACTTCTTCGAAAACTTCGCTGAAGGAAATTCATACTCCACGTCTGTTGCAGCCTTCGTACGGAAGATTCGCACATGCGTCAGGTCCGACACGCCTGGCACTTCTTGTGTAGCGAGATCTCGTTCGGCGGGAGTTAGCTCGAACAGCGCCTCAACAATCCGATCATCTGGTTTCAGATCATCGACCAAGTCGTCGCAGATATCCTGCGGATCGATTGGTTTGTCTCTATTCAGATGCGCAAGCGCGGCGAGGATTGCGGTCTTACCACTCTCGTTTTTGCCGATCAGCGCGGCAGTGTCAGATACGGTAACGGACCCCGTATTGTGGATACACCGAAATGCGCGAACGCGAAATTCCCGTAGTTTCATGCCTCGTTACTTGACGGTCGCTCATACCATCTCATCGCGAATTTGAAAACCTCCGACTGCGCGAGCCGCTCTTGGCTGCGGTAGGGTGATCACCGTTGCCCATGCTGGCCGTCCACGGCGCTGATCCCGTACACAAGCTCTTGAGGAGGCGGCGCCGCTTTCGGAGCCACGCGTCCGTCCCACAATGGCCATTGACGCTCGACCGCGCGGATCATCAGAGTCCCGCTACTGCGCGTGCCCAGTGGCGAGGAAACGTAAACGAACCACGCTTCAGTTTCCTGGCGCATCATTCGCTCAGTATTGTCGCGATCCTGCTCCTCGGGCTTTGGCTCGGCGCGCCCCCCGACGCGGTAGATGGCCTGGCAGGTTCGCCTCTACTTCACGTGACCATGATGGTGGCGGGGTCGCTCCAGGGGCCGGCGCCTACGACGTTGCGGGCGCGGACGCGGAACCAGGTGTCTTTGCCGCGCTGGAGGTTGTCGAAGTGGATGGCGCGCGAGTTCGGGAAGGTGACGATCTCTCGTTTTCCGTCTGACAGCCAACTCCCAATGTTCCCGGCCACGACTTGCGTCGTGGAGGGATCGGCTGACACAGCCGACGCTACAGCAACTAGGGACTCGGCTGAGACAGCCGACGCTACAATGATCGTCTTTTCAGGCAGGAATCGTCGGCGAGGCGACGAGATCGAAGGCGAACAAAGCGGATCGGAATCGCGGAACGCGCAAAGCACATTGCCGGAGCGGCTGACGAGTCGGTTCAGCCAAATCAGGCGAGCCGCTGGCGACCGATGCGGTGATTTGTGCGCGGCACTGCGTCCGGATTGACGGCGCGACGTGTTTCGGTGGGTTTGTGGGAAAATTTTTGTCCGCCGAACGTGTTCCGGCGGCGCGGAGGGAAGATTATTGTCGTCAGGACGTGAAACGTCGCGGGGACGACCTCAAAGCTGTCCGGACAAGCTGATGCGGACAAATCGCGGCGTCCGGCGGCGGCGGGTGAGCTGATTTGGCTGGATCACGGGCGGTGGCACCGAGGCTGCTCGTGTTATCGCCGGAACAGGTGCCCGGCGGATTCTTCTGACCGAAGAACAGCAAGAACACCTCAACAGCGGAAAGGAATTCACTCGCATGAAGACGGACAACACTTTGCCTTCGGGGATTCACGATCTGCTGCGGCTCGCGGAGCAGATGGCCGATGGACTGACGTTACACGGGCCTTTTCTCAAGATGACGCAGACGCCGGCGGAGGAGTTTCGCGCGCTGCTGGACCGGCTGCGCAAGGCGGAGACGCTTCTCTCGGAGACGCGCGTGGCGAAGGCGGATGCGGGGCAGGAGTCTGTCGCGGCGGATGCGGCGTTGCTCCAGTGGCTGGTGAAGGCGAAGCGGATCCTGCTCGTTATTTTCGGCAGCAAATGGTCGGACCGGTGGTTGCAGGCGGGGTTTACTCATCGCCGCACGAATGTGCCGAAGCGGATGGCGGCGCGAATCGCTCTGGCGCGCGGCGTGACCGATTTTCTGCAGCGGAACCGGGAGTACCAACTCGCGGCGATGCAGGTGACGGGAGAAGATGGCTGCGCTGCGCTCGGGCGAATGATCGCCGCGCAGAAGCAATTGCGCGCGGCAAAGGCGCAATGCGCAGCGAAAAAGCGGACGCGCGATACGTTGGAACGCGCGTTGCGCCGCAAGATGCGTCACGTGGTGGTGCTTCTCGGCGTGACGATCCGCGCGCACGACGGACGGTGGCTGGCTTTCGGCCTCAATCGTCCCGCG
>CADDYX010000118.1 GCA_902810735.1 Verrucomicrobiota bacterium
GTGGTAAAGTACGCGCGGAATGTGTCGGATCTGAGCGGGCTCGAGCTGCTCGATGCAACGCAGCGCGAGGTCGTAGTCCTGCGACCCCTCATAACCTTCGCGAAAACCGCCAACCCCGCGCAACAGCTCCGTGCGATACGCGCCGAGATGATTGATGAAGTTCTGCGCGAGGAAGAGTTGCGGGTTCCAATCGGTTTTGAAATACGGGGTCGAGCGGACGCCGTCCTCGTCGATCTTGTCTTCGTCACTGTAGAGCAAACGGAGGTGCGGGTGCGCTTCGATCTCGCAGGCGAGCACCGCCAGCGCCTGGGGCGAAAGAAGATCGTCCTGGTCGAGCAGTGCGCACCATTCGCCGGCGGCGACGGTCAGCGCGGAGTTCGAAGCAGCCGCGATGTGGCCGTTCGTGTCGCGAAACATAAGTCTGACCCGCGGCTCGGCGGCCGCCACACTTTCGAGAAACGGCCGGACGGCTGGATCAGTCGAGGCGTCGTCAGCGATGCAAAGCTCCCAGTGTTCATAGAGCTGGTCCCGCACCGACGCGATCGCCTCATCGAGCAAACGCAGATCGGGATTGTAAACCGGCAGTAGAATCGAGATCAGCGGGTGCCGATGCAGAGCACGCAATCGCCGGCGCATTGCGCCGCGGCTGCTTCGGTCGTCATCGTACTGCGCCAGCCAGGTGGCATACGTTTTTGGTGCGGCGACTCGAGCGGTGTTCGGCTCGTCGATCGCTGCGCGGATGAGTTCCGACCATCGAGTGCCGGCGCGCTCAATCGAAAAATGGCGCTCGTAGGTTCGACGTGCGGTTGCGGCAAGGTCTTGCCGCAAATCGGTCTCGCGGACGCAGCGCTCGATTGCCGACGCGAGCACTTCGGAATTGGGCTCGACGAACAGCGCATTCAATCGATCGTGCACGAATTCATCCGCTCCACTCGAGTGAGTGAGGATAACCGCTGTGCCCACGCTGAAAGCCTCCGCAACCGTGATCGGCATTCCGCCGGCGCGTGAAGCCAGCACCAGCAGATCGGATCGCGCCAGTGACGCCATCGCATTGCGGTGCGTGACCGCGTCGGCAATTTCGACATTCGTCAAATCGGCCGCGCGCGACCGCAGCTGCGCAACAAACGATGCATCCAGGTTCCGTCCGGCGAGGAGAAATTCAGTTTGCGCGCGAACGTCCGGCGCAAGGCGCGCAATCGCGTCGAGTAGCAAATCCTGTCCGCGACGTGGCTCAAAGCTGCCCAGCGAAAGCACGCGAACCTTCGACGACGCAGCAGTGTCACCGGTGTCTTTCGTTGGCGGAATTCCGTACGGAACAATTTCGAATCTTCTGTCCGTTGCACCGTGAAAGATCCCAGCAGCGTTCGGCGTCGGAGCGACAAGCAGCCGCGCGCGTGCGAAACAGGCCGCGATTTCCTGCTGAGCATCGATCAGCGCCTTCGCGTGCGCTGTTTCGTGCAACAGCCAGATAGCCGGTACATTCTGCGCGTCCGCCGCGCGCATCGCGCGCCACGCCTGCAAACCATCGGCAACGACACAATCGTGACGCGCGATCAACGCCTGCAGTTTGCCGTCACCACGTTCCTGCAAAAAGTCGGGCTCGAGGAACACGTCGATGTCGTCGCCTCCTGCGAGCGACGAAATCGGACCGGCATTCGGTGCGCCGAAAGCGACTCGCCAATTCGTCGCGGCGAGCCAGCGCATCAAGTGCAGCAACGCCACGCGCGAACTGCTGATTGCCGTCTCGTGTGATACCACGAGCACGCGATTGGCAGTCGCGGCTTCGCTGGTCACGTTGCCGACGCGCCGGCGATCGCTTCGTGGACTAGCGCTTCAAAATCGCGACCAAACCGTTCCACGCTGAATTCCTTCTCGAACGTTGCCCGCGCGCGCTGCCCAAGCTCCGCCGCGACGGCTGGTTGGCCGATGATGCGCAAAAAAGCGCCCGCTAATTCTTTGGGCTGTTCCGGCCTGACGAGTAATGCATTGCGGCCGTCTTCGAGAAATTCAGTCACGCCACCGACGCGCGTGCAGATGATCGCCTTGCCGAGACTCATCGCTTCCAGCATCGAAACCGGCAGCGCTTCATCGCGGGATGCGAGAACGAGCACATCGGCACTGCGAATCGCGTCCAGCGCTTCCGCGTGCGTGATCGCACCGCGCACGCGGACGTTGCGCAGCTTCGCGGCTTGCGGCAACACGCGATCGCCGAACTCGGGATCCATCACGCGACCGACGAGTTCGAATTCCGCGGCACCATTGCAGTGCGCCGGCAGTTCGCTGATTGCATCGAGGAAAACATCCTGGCCTTTGCGCGGCTCGACACTGCCGAGGAGCAGAAAACGAATCGGCTGCTTCGGATCACGCGGCTTGTCTGCGCGATCGTCGCGCACATCCGGAATCGCATTTTGCAGGCAGCGGATCGATCTGCTCGTGAACGGCTCATAGACCGCGGCCGCTCCATCTGATGGCGTACAAACGAGGTCCGCGACCGCGAGCGCGGCGCGTAATCTCGGATCTTCGCGCAGGTAATGCTCGCCGACTGTCCCCTCGTGAATCCACCAAAGCACCGGCGGCGGTTCCCCTTTTAACGCGGTAATGACCGGCGCTCCGAAGATCGTGTTCGCGACCACGGCGTCGAAATTTCGCGCGAATCGCACAAACGATTCATGTCCGGTGGCGACGAGCGGATCGACGATGACAATGATTCCGGCGGCTTCGAACTTCTCGCGCAGCGGACCGTCAGTTGGCGACATCAGCACAACAAAGTAGCCGTTGTTCTGACACCAGATCGCGGCGTGCAGCAGCATCATCGGCGCGCCGGACAACGACAGATCGTGTGTCGTGAATAGCAGGTCGGTGGAACTGCCGGTGCGCCGTTGCGCGTGCGCGGCGAAGATCCGCAGCGGCGTCGGCGAATCGGCATAAAGCCAGTCGCGCATGTTATCGGTGAAGAACGGATCGCGGATCACGAACTGCGGCCATTGCTTGAGCAGATAAGTCGACGCTTTGTCGACGCGCGGACGTTCGCTCGCTTTCCGTTCTTCTTCGCCGATCGACGCGTGGCCGATGTGGCGCAAAGCGGCGAACGGCGTGTAGACGCAGCGCAAGCCGCGCTCGCGCAGTTTGAAACAAAGGTCGACGTCGGAGTGGGCGATCGCCGTGTTCACCGCATCGAAACCATCGACGCCCAGAAAATCGTCGCGCCGAACCGCGAGACATGCGCCCGAAACCGCCGACACATCGCGCAGCACCTGCGCCATGTTGAAGTAGTTGGTTGAATCCGCCGGCCATTGATGAAACGCGGTGCCGACGAGCTCGCGCACGCCGGTTACCAGGCCCGCGTGCTGGATCCTGCCATCCTCGTACAACAGCTTCGGCGACACCGCGCCGACCGCAGGATTTTCCAGCTGCTCGATCACGTTCTCGATCCAGTCCGGCGCCAGCGCTTCGACATCGTCGTTGAGAAAGACGAGGCGCTCGCCGCTCGCCGCCGCCGCGCCGGCGTTGCATTTTTCGGAGAAGTTGAACGGCTTGTCGTAGCGGACGGCGCGCACCGGCACTCGATCGTTGGCGAACGCGGCGAGCGTTTCGGCCAGTGCGCTGTTCGTGACGATGAGAATCTCCCAATCCGAATATCGCGTGCGGCGCGGCAGCTCGATCGCGCAGCTCTTCGCCCGCGCCGCGGAATCGGTCGGCACGATTACGGAAACGCGCCGTTGCCGTGCCGATTTCAGCAACGCGCGATTCGCTGTCGGGTATTCCAGAATTTCTGCCGCGAGCTTTCGGCGCTGCATCGCGTCGTCGAGCGCCGCCAGATTCGACACGCGCGCGTTCGGTTTTCCGCCGGCGGAACCCGACGCCGGATGCTCGCGCCAGTGATACAAAACGTGCGGAATGTGGCGCACCTCTCTCGCGCGCTCCGTCGCGCGCAACGCGAGATCGTAGTCCTGCGACAAATCGAAGCGTTTTCGGAACCCGCCGAGCTCCGCAACCAGCGAACGGCGATAAGCCGTCAGATGGCCGATGTACATCGACGAGCAAAGCAGCTCCGGGCTCCACTCCGGTTTGAAGTAAGGTGAATGCCGTTTGTCTTCTTCGGTGCAGCGGTCTTCGTCGCTATAAAAAATGTCGGCTGCCGGCGCGCTGGCGATCGCGGACGCAAGCTCAAAGAGCGCGAACGGCGCGAGCAGATCGTCGTGATCGACGCACGCGACGAAATCGCCGGTCGCACTGGCGAGTGCGCGGTTGGTGTTCTCGGAAATTCCAGCGTTGCGCGCCAAGCGCTCGACGCGAATTCGTGGCTCGTTTTCCTGCCAGCGCGCCAGCGATTGAACCGTCTCCGCGCGATCGGAACCGCCATCGACAACGCCCGCTTCCCAGTTGTCGTAGGTCTGCGAAACGATCGACTCAAATAGCGCATCAAGAAAATTAGCCGGCGTGTTATGCACCGGAATCAGCAGGCTGATCTTTGGACGGCAGGCGAGCGTCGCAGCTGTGTGCCGTTGTTGTTCCAAGGCAGCCGCGTCAGGCTCGTGTTCTGCGATCCAGGCCGCGTATCGATCCGGCGCAACCGCATCAACGCTGCTGCCGACGCCATTCGGATCCGCGGGCGGCAGTGGGCTGACATAACCTCCGATGCGCCGGCGAAATCGCGCCAGCTCGCGCCTGAATCGCTCACTCGCAGGTCTGCGCTCCCGCAGCTCGCTCGGCGGGCGAAAGCATTTGCCGCCTTTCCGGCAGGCGGCCTTCGCATTTTTCACCAGCTGCTTAAGCTCCCGCAGTTGTGCCTTCAGCGCATCACGTTCCGTTTGCAATTGCGAAGCCTGCCCTGTCCAGCTTCTCAACTGCTCCGCCTGCATATCCATGATCAACTGCGCTTTCGCGCGGTCGCGCCGTATCGCCAGCATATCGGAAGCTTGCTGGTCAAGGATTCGCTGCGCTTCCGCGCGGTCTTGCTGGAGCACGCTGAAATCGCTCTCGAGACGCGAAATCGCGCGGTGTTGGTGATCCATGATTTCCTGGGCCTTCGCCCGATCGGCCAACACCGAGTCGATCCACAGCTGACGTGCCTGGAGAGTAGCGTTTTCGCGTCTCGCCCGCTCGGCGCGGTCTGCAGCGTCGATGCGTTCCGCAGCGAGTTGATAAAGTTGATCGAGCTGAGCGTGAACGCGCGCATCGAAGAACGGCGGCTCGTTCGCGAGACCCGAATTGCCGCGAGCAACGATCAGGCCGATGCCCGCCGTGAACTCGGTCCGCTCAACCGGCAGAGCGTCCAACGCGTTGCGCGGCGGATCGGCGCGCTGTAGCGCACTGCCGTGTAGAAGAACGAGCGCTGCAGGCGCGAGTCGCGAGCGGAACGCCTGCAATTCGCCGCGGATGGTTGCGCCACGATCGCAGTCGTCGACCAGCAAGAGGTCAACGGCACCCGGATCGAATTCGTCTGCAATTGCGCTCGGGTCGCCCTCGCGAAACGACAGCTTATCGCCGAACATTTCTCGCCCGAAACTTTTCACCGCCTGCCAGGCCGAATCGTTTTCCGGCGGCGCCGCGGGGTCGTCGCGCCGGATAATAACGCATCGTGCGTCGACGCGACTTTCGCGGATCGCCTGGCAGAATGTCATCGCCGCCTGGCCATCCGCAGCGCCGGCGACAACCACGAGCCGCGGTCTGGCGTTCGCCACGAGATCGTACAGCAACGGCAGGTAAAAACGGTTCTCGCTGCCGGTATAATACTTCGGCTGAAAAGCGCGAAGGCTGGGAAGTAGGTCGAACATCGGAAGCGCCGGCACGCGGCGAGTCGATACATTACTCAGCGGCGCGTCGGGACGAATCAAGCTCACGCGCTGACATTTTCCGAGCGCCGCGATACCGTTTCGCCGCGATGCCAGCTCTGTCCGAAGCGCGCAGATTTTTCATCGCAAGCGGCTGCCCGATCGCCACGACGACACTCTACCGGTGTGAACATCTGCGCGACCAGTTGCAGCGGCTCGGGCACGAAGCGCATGTCGCGGAGTGGTTCCGCGACTCCGACATCGATCCCAACGACGCACAAAATGCCGACATCGTCATTCTCTACCGGCTCGAAATGTCAGACCGGCTCGAACGGGTAATCCGCGGCGCGCGTGAGGCTGGCAAGCCCGTCGTGTTCGACACCGATGATCTGATCTTCGAACCGGGTCTGCTCGGCTGGCATCGTGCGGTGGAGAAACTCAGCGCCGCCGAAAAGCAGCAGCATGCGCGAGGAGTGCAACGGTATCTTGATACGCTGCTCGCAAGCGATGCGGTGATGGTCGCCACGCCGAAGCTCGCCGAGTTGGTGCGAAAACGCGGCAAACCGGCGTTCGTCCATCGCAATGCACTTGACGACGAGATGCTCGCGCTCGCGAACGAGCTCGTCGATGTACGGAGCCCGCGCGGTGATCGTGACGGAATCGTAATCGGCTACGGCAGCGGTACGGCGACGCACGATGTTGACTTTCGGGAGGCAGCTTCCGCTCTGGCGCACGTCCTTCGCGAATTTCCGCAGGTTGAACTCTGGATCGCCGGCCCGCTCGAGGTTTCTGCCGAGCTCGAGCAAATGCGCGATCGCGTCCGGCGTTTCCCGCTCACCGGCTGGCGCGAATGGTTTCAGCTTGCGAGCGAGTTCGACATTTCGATCGCACCGCTCGAGCGCGACAACGTTTTTTGCTGCGCCAAAAGCGAGATCAAGTTTGTCGAAGCCGGAGCGCTCGCCGTGCCGACGATTGCGACGCGGATCGGCTCCTTCCAAGAGGCGATCCGCGATGGCAGCGACGGGCTCCTCGTCGATGGCAGCGACGAATGGCAACGCGCCTTGAGGCTGCTGATTACCGATCGTGAGCGCCGGTCAGCGATCGGCAAAGCTGCCCGTAAGTCGGTGCTCGCTCGCTACACGACCGATGTGCGTGCGCGGGAACTGCAAACGGTTCTTCAGCAGATCTTACGGTGACGAACGTGTCGGAACGCTTGCGAATCAACATGCTCGTGCCGGAGCCGCATCCTGGCGCCGGCGGCGACATCGGCTTGTTCCGCATCGCGCGCTACCTTGCCGAGTTCGGCCACGAGTGCCGCGTGCATGTCGTGCCGTATGTCTTCATGAACGATTACACGACGCCGCAGGTGCGCGCTTATGTGCAGCAGCATTTCGGCGAAAGCGGCGCCGTTTACTTCAAGTGGAACGGCGAGGTGGACGATGCCGACTGCACGCTGGCGACCTTCTGGCCGACGGTCGAAAACGCGCTCGCGATTCGAAACGGCGGCAGGCGTTTTTACATCGTGCAGGATTTCGAGCCGGCGTTTTACCCCGATGTGCCGGTTAACTACAGCGGCGCCGAAAACACGTATCGCGCCGGATTGCACTGCATCACGCTCGGTGCGTGGCTCGCGAGATTGCTGCGCGAGAAATATTTCGCGACCGCTGATCATTTCGATTTTGCGGTCGACCCTGAGCTTTACTCGCCGACGCGCATCGAACGACGCAAACGCGTTTGCTTTTACGCCCGGCCGAGCACGCCCCGCCGCGCCTATCAGCTCGGTGTCGACGCGTTGCAGAAGGTCAAATCTGCGCGGCCGGAGATCGAGATCGTTTTCTTCGGAACGCCCGAGCTGCCGGCGCCGCCGTTTTCGTTCACCAACGCCGGAAAATTGCGCGATGTGGAACTCGCCGCGCTCTTCTCGTCATGCGAAGTCGGGCTGGTCCTGTCGCTCACGAATCCGTCGTTCGTGCCGCTGGAGATGCTGGCCTGCCGGTGCGCTGTCGTGGAAATCGCGAGCGAACGATTCGAAGGCATTCTCACGCATGGAGAAGACGCCTGGCTCGTCGAGCCAACGGCTGACGCGATCGCCGAAGGCGTCATCCGTCTGTTGGATGATGATGTTCTGCGCGCGCGGCTCGTCGAAGCCGGATACGCACGGGCGCGGAAAATGAGCTGGCGTAATTCGGCGCGCCAGATCGAGACAGTGCTGCTGCGGAACTGTCCGAACGCGGAAATGCTGGTCTGACCCGCGCGCTTACGAAATCGCAGTACAGCAAAACGCGGCATGCGCACCCGCATGCCGCGTTTGAAATGATGCGGCGCTGCTTATTTCAGCTTCGCCTGATCAGCCTTCGCCAGCTCGAGATGCTTCTGGATCACCTTCGCTGTCTTGGCCGCGAACGCCTTCACATCGGCGTCACTGCCGCTGCTCGCTTCGCGCTGAAATTCCGCGAGGTCGGTCTCGTGATCTTTCACCATCGCGGCCATGTATTCCTTGTCGAAATCAGCGCCGCTCATTTTCTCCATCTTCGGTTTTTTGTTGCCGAGCTGGACGCCCTTCTTGTTCGCGAGCGCCATCAGCTCGCTGTTCGCCTTCGAGTGATCGGTCACCATGCGTTTGCCGAAAGACTTCACCGCGTCACTCTTTCCCTGCTGCTCGGCCATCTGGCCCATGTCGACTTCTTTCATGCCTCCCTCAGCCGCTTTCTTCATGAAATCGCGGTCTTGCGAGCTGAGCGAACCGGCGGCCGTTTTACTGTTGCCTGACTTCGCCGAGGGACTCGAAGCGTATTGCGATCCGGGCTGATTTACCGGCGGCACCTGTCTCGGACTTTGGGCGGCCACGCTGGCCGCTAAGAGCACCGAAGAGAGCGCGACGCCGAACTGTGTGATTCTGAATAGGTTTATCTTCATGGAGCTGTGTGGGTTGTGTTCACTGATGAA
The DNA here is from genome assembly GCA_902810735.1 of Verrucomicrobiota bacterium. Lineage (GTDB taxonomy): Bacteria > Verrucomicrobiota > Verrucomicrobiia > Chthoniobacterales > UBA10450 > CADDYX01. The sequence goes on from CADDYX010000118.1 coordinate 8,721, forward strand.
TCGTAATACGACCGCACCGCGGACGCCGCAAGCTGCTTACTGCGCTGCGCGATAAGAGCGTTCGACCCGCTCGGCAACGTCCCGGTAGCCGTAATCCGCCTCGTAAATCTGCTTCATGCACTCGACCGCCTGCGCGTCATCGCCGAGCTGCTCGTGCACCAGTCCCAGCTCGTAGATGATTTCCTTCTTTGTCGCGTCCATTGCCACGATCTCCTTCGCGGCCTCTTCGAGCTGTCGCGCGGCGAGGTCGAACATTCCGAGTTCTCGATAACAACGGCCGAGCAAAGTCATCGCCTTGAGCCGAGCGTTTGGATTCTGTCGCGCCCGCTGCAGCTCGGGCAGTGCTTCACGGAAGCGGCCGGCTTCGGTCAGGCGTTCGCCGAGCTCAAAGCGCAGCTGCAGATCGGTCGGATTCCGCTCCGCCCGCTCGCGCGTTTCGCCGATCAACGTCTCCGCGCGCTGGCGTTTCGCTTCTGCCAATGCGGCGGCGCGTGCGGCGTATTCCGGCTCGTCCGGCGGATGCGTTGTGACAAATTGCTCGAGCTCCGCGATCGCGCGATCCGCGAATTTTCGCTGCAGGTCGGCCACTTTCCTGATCAGGCCCGTGTCGGCGCGGTTGGTCAGCTCGGCGGCGTATTGGAACCACGCAACCGCGCTTTCCAGATCATCCTTTTGCTCATGCAACACGCCGAGGCGCCGCGCCAGGTCGACATTCTGCGGCTCCGCCTGGTGGCGCTGGTAAGT